>DASXXB010000295.1:0-7012 GCA_036503355.1 Kribbella sp.
GGGGCGTGCGTACAACATCGCGGCGCCGGCCAGCGGGCGGATCCTGTCCGGTGGTGTGGACTCGTCCGCGCTGTACCCGCCGAAGCGGTTCTTCGGTGCGGCCCGCAACATCGAGGACGGCGGTTCGCTGACCATCCTCGCCACCGCGCTGATCGAGACCGGCTCGAAGATGGACGAGGTGATCTTCGAGGAGTTCAAGGGCACCGGCAACATGGAGCTCCGGCTGCGCCGCGAGTTCGCCGACCGGCGGATCTTCCCGGCCATCGACGTGGTCGCCTCCGGCACCCGCCGCGAGGAGCTGCTGATGTCCAAGGACGAGACCCAGGTGGTCTGGAAGCTGCGCCGCGTGCTGTCCGCGCTCGACGGTCAGGCGGCGCTGGAACTCCTGATCGGCAAGCTCAAGGAGAGCAAGTCGAACATCGAGTTCCTCCTCCAGGTCAACAAGACCACCCCGTCCACCGGCACCAGCCACAACACCACCAACGGCGACTGATCAGCCTCGATTACCGGTTTGCCGCCCTCGGGTGGCAAACTGGTCTGTCGGTTCCGGTTCACGTTCGTACCGTGCGGACGACCCGGGGCACCTGAAACCTAGGAGACTGTCTTGAAGAGCGACATCCACCCGACGTACGTGGACACCCAGGTGACCTGCACCTGCGGCGCGACGTTCACCACGCGCTCGACCGCGGAGAACGGCGTGATCCACGCCGACGTGTGCTCGCAGTGCCACCCCTTCTACACCGGTAAGCAGAAGATTCTCGACACCGGTGGCCGGGTGGCCCGCTTCGAGAAGCGGTACGCCAAGAAGTAGCTTCCACGCCGCGCGCCGGTCCCGCCCGTCACGGGCGAGACCGGCGCGCGGTTTGTCATATCCGGGAACACGAAGGGAGGAGTGCGGCATGTTCGAAGCGGTCGAGACTTTGAAGGCGGAGTACGCCGAGTTGGAGCGGCAGATGGCGGAGCCGGAGCTGCACTCCGACCAGGCCAACGCCCGCCGGGTCGGCAAGCGGTACGCCGCGCTGGCGCCGGTGGTTCGCACGTACGACGAATGGCTGCAGACCGGCGACGACATCGAGGCCGCGCGGGAGCTGGCGTCCGAGGACCCGGCGTTCGCCGAGGAGGCGACGCGGCTCAGCGCGCGACGCGAGGAACTGGCCGAGCGGCTGCAGACGTTGCTGGTGCCACGCGACCCCAACGACGACAAGGACGCGATCCTCGAGATCAAGGCCGGTGAGGGTGGCGACGAGTCGGCGCTGTTCGCCGGCGACCTGCTGAGGATGTACCTGAAGTACGCGGAGTCGCAGAACTGGAAGACCGAGGTGCTGGACTCGGCCGAGTCCGATCTCGGCGGGTACAAGTCGATCACGGTCGCGGTGAAGGCGAAAGGTACGCCGGAGCCGGGCGATGCGCCGTACGCGAAGCTGAAGTTCGAGGGCGGCGTGCATCGGGTCCAGCGGGTGCCGGTGACCGAGTCGCAGGGCCGGATCCACACGTCCGCGGCCGGGGTGCTGGTGCTGCCGGAGGCCGAGGACGTCGACGTCGAGATCGACCCGAACGACCTGCGGATCGACGTGTTCCGGTCGTCCGGTCCGGGTGGGCAGAGCGTGAACACGACCGACTCCGCCGTACGGATCACGCACCTTCCGACCGGCATCGTGGTCTCGATGCAGAACGAGAAGTCGCAACTGCAGAACCGCGAGCAGGCGATGCGGGTACTGCGTGCGCGGCTGCTCGCGGCGGCGCAGGAGGCGGCCGACCAGGAGGCGTCGGACGCGCGGCGCTCGCAGATCCGCACGGTGGACCGCTCGGAGCGGGTCCGCACGTACAACTTCCCGGAGAACCGGTTCTCCGACCACCGGGTCGGCTACAAGGCCCACAACCTCGACCAGGTGCTGGGCGGCGACCTCGAGCCGGTCATCAAAGCCCTGACCGAAGCCGACCTCGCCGCCCGCCTCGAGTCCGTCGACTCCCAGTGAGCACGAAATCTCTCGTTGCCGAGGCGGTGGAGCGGTTGCGGGCGGCCGGGGTTGCTTCGCCGGAGTTCGATGCGGCTGAGTTGCTGGCGTTTGTGACCGGGTCCAGTCGGCTGCATCTGTCCGAGCCGACGGCGGATCAGTTGGTCCGGTACGACGAGTTGGTGGCTCGGCGGGCTGCGAGGGAGCCGTTGCAGCACCTCACGGGTACGGCGGGGTTCCGGTATCGCGAGCTGGTGGTGGGGCCGGGGGTGTTCGTGCCGCGGCCTGAGACCGAGGTGATGGTGGGGTGGATCCTGGAGCGGATCGCCGACGTACCTGATCCGCTGGTGGTTGACCTGTGTACCGGGTCGGGCGCGATCGCCGGCGCGATCGCGACGGAGCGGCCGGACAGCACGGTGCATGCCGTCGAACTGTCGCCCGACGCGGTCGCCTGGGCCCGGCGCAACCTGGACGGCACCGGCGCGATCCTGCACGAAGGCGACATCGACGGATGCCTGCCGGAGCTCGACGGCCGGGTGGATGCGGTGATCTCCAACCCGCCGTACATCCCGCTGACCGCCTGGGAATCGGTGACGACGGAGGTCCGCGATCACGACCCGGCACTGGCGCTGTGGTCCGGCGATGACGGGCTCGACGAGATCAAGGTCGTCGCCGCGACAGCCGGCCGCCTGCTGAAGCCCGGCGGCTGGTTCGCCTGCGAACACGCGGACGTCCAAGGCGAGTCCGCTCCCGCGGTCTTCACGGCCACCGGCCTGTTCACCGAGGTCCGCGACCAACTCGACCTCTCCGGCCGCCACCGCTTCACCACCGGCCGCCGCATCTGACCCCCTGGCGCTGCACACTCATCCGCGGTTCAAGCCGCGCGTGCCGGGGGTGGCGCGGGTGGGTGGTCTGGTCAGGTCCTGTTCGCGGATCCGGCCGAGCGGGGGTGCGGCGGACGGTCGGCGGTCGAGGCGGCAGACGACCGGGTAATGGTCGGCGCCGGGCACCCGATTCACCTCGACGTCCCGCGTGACCAGGTCGCGGGTCGAGAACAGGCGGTCGATCGAACGCCCGTCCGGGGTCGTCGCCGGTGGTGGATCACCGAACCCGTCGACGAGGTCGAGCCGGCCGAACACGTCCCGCGGGTTCGGCATGTTCAGGTCACCCGCAACGACATACCGGGCCATCCCCCGCCTGGCGAATTCCGCACGCAGGTACGCCGTCAGCTGCTCGCCGTACTCGCGCCCCACGCCCTCCCGATACGTGTACTCGACGCCACCGGCGCTGCGGAACATATGGATCGGGCACACCTGCCCACCCACGATGCCGACGTCACCGAGCGCCCCGAACTCACCACGAGCGACCACGAACCCCTTCGGATGCGGATCCATCGGCTCGCCGGTCTGCCAGTGCAGGAAGTCGATCGGCGGATTCGGCAGGTCGATCCGCTCCAGCCCGGTCAGCGGGTACGTCGACGCGATCCCGACGCCAAGCCGTGCGACGCCGGGGATGTGCGAGTCCGAGAACCCGTGCCGGACGAGGTTCGCCGGACGCCCGGGCATCGACGCCGCGGCCAGCCGTTCGAGCTGGTCGCCGTCCGGGTCGAGTTCGGTGACGATCAGTACGTCGGGCCGCATCGCCGCGAGCGCCCGCCCGAAGTCCGCCGTACGGTCGGTCGCGAGGTACCCGTCCGGCCCGACCAGCCTGCCACCGGCGACGTTGGCGAAGGCGATCGAGATCATTCGTAGACCACCAGTTCTGGGCGGGGGTTGAGGGCGAGGACCTGGGTGGGGGTCATCAGGGGGCCTTGCCGGGCGTCCTCGGTGTAGAACAGTTTGAAGCCGGCGTGCACTGCGGGCGGGAGCTTCGTGGTGAGCTTGGCCCAGGTCTTGAGTTTGTCGGTGCGGGCGCCGATCCCGTCGACCGACTTGATCGTCACCACCCCGGGATGCGCCTTCAGCGCTGCGTCGTTGCTGACGATCCGCGTCGACAGTTGGTGGAACACGAACACCTTCTCGGGGAGCTGATGAGTGGTCACCAGCCCTGAGAGGTACGCCGCGACGCTGTCGAGCTCAGGCCCCGTCGTGTGCCCGAACACCCTGCCCGGCACCTGCGTCGGGCCGACCGCCCATTCGGGATCGAACGCGAGCCCGACGTCCGGCTCCTTCAGCCACCGCTCGAGCCGCTTCGCCTCCGGCAGGATCTTGGCGCGGCCGGGCTGGATGTCGAGCAGCAGCAGCATCTTGTGCTTCCTCGCGACCGCCAAGTACTGCTCGATCTTCGCGTCGTCGAGCCGCCCGCGATACAGCCCGTCCTTGCCCCGTGAGCCGCGGGCGACCACCGCGATCAGCTCGAGCACCGGCTGCGGTGTCCGGCCGGCCGCGTACGCACGGGACAGGGTCTCCAGCTTGGCCGCCTTTGCGTCCAGGTCCTTGTCCAGCGGTCCAAGAGCGGGAGAGCCCGGCATACCGACGTACGCGACCAGCTGGTACTTCGGGAAGAGCACACGTCCGCCGCGAGGCAGACCGTTCGGCGCCGGCGGGGGAGTGGGCGTCGGACTGGCAGTCGGGTGAGCAGTCGCCTGAGCTGGTGGGGGCGGTGGCGGCTTGTCGCTGCAGGCGGTCAGCGCCAGCAGCACGACGGCGACCACCCCACAGACTCTGCGCATCACACCAGCCAATCACACGTCACCTCGGCGGATCGGTGCGCTCGTCCCGGACGACGGTTGTCAGCTACGGCGTGTTCTGGCCGACGTAGGTGTCGATCTCGGACACCAGCGCGGTCTTCACCGAGTCGTCGGCGAACGACTCCCGGACAGCGGTCTTCGCCAGCTCGCCGACCCCGGCCTCGTCGAGGTCGAGGAGCCGGGCCGCGACCGCGTACTCGTTCGTCAGGTCGGTGCCGAACATCGGCGGGTCGTCGGAGTTGATCGTCACCACCAGGCCGGCGTCGACCATCGCGCGCAGCGGGTGCACGTCGTACGACTCGACCGCCCGGGTGGCGATGTTGGACGTCGGGCTGACCTCCAGCGGGATCCGGTGCTCGCCCAGGTAGTCGACCAGCGCCGGGTCCTGCATCGTCGACGTACCGTGGCCGATCCGCTCGGCCTTCAGTACCCGCAGCGCATCCCAGATCGTCTGCGGGCCGGTCGTCTCGCCCGCGTGCGGCAGGCTGTGCAGGCCGGCCGCGATCGCCGCCTCGAAGTGCGGCTGGAACTGCGGCCGCGGTACGCCGATCTCGGGGCCGCCCAGCCCGAACCCGATCAGGCCCTCCGGGCGGAGCTTGGTGGCGATCCGCAGCGTTTCGTCGGCGGCCGGGATCCCTGCCTCGCCGGAGATGTCGAAGATCCAGCGCAGTACCAGGCCGAACTCCTTCTCGGCCGCGACCCGGGCGTCCTCGATCGCCTCGCAGAACGCCTCGGCCGCGATCCCGCGGACCACCGACGTGTACGGCGTGACGGTCAGCTCGGCGTACCGCAGGTTCTGCTGCTCGGACATCTCGCGGGCGATCTCGTAGGTCAGCAGCCGGACGTCCTCGGGCGTCTTGATCAGCTCGACGACCGACAGGTAGATGTCGATGAAGTGGGCGAAGTCGCTGAACTTGAAGTACTCCGTCAGCAGCTCCGGGTCGGCCGGCACCGGCGAGCCGGGATGCCGCGCGGCGAGCTCGGCGACGATCCGCGGCGAGGCGGATCCGACGTGGTGGACATGCAACTCGGCCTTCGGCAATCCGGCAAGGAACTCACGCGTCACGGTCATGGACGGGATCTTAGGGAACTGCGTAGGGCTTCGGTGCGGAAGCTGACAATCGTTTGTCAGCTACGACCCGGTTAGGGGAGAGTCTCGCGTGAGTGGCACGATTCACTCCGTGAGTGAGCGCTTCGATTTCACCGGGGACGAACTGGCACCGGCCTACCGCGCTGCGGTGGACGCCATCGAGGCCGGGGACCTGGTCGTGCTGCCGACCGACACCGTCTACGGGATCGCCGCGGACGCCTTCAAGGCCGACGCGGTCCAGCGGCTGCTGGACGCCAAGGACCGCGGCCGCGATGTTCCGCCGCCGGTGCTGATCTCGGTGGTGGAGTCGCTGGACGCGCTCGCCACCGACGTACCGGATGCCGGCCGGAAGCTCTGCGAGGAGTTCTGGCCGGGGCCGTTGACGGTGATCTGCCATGCGCAGAGTTCGCTGATGTGGGACCTGGGGGAGACCCAGGGGACGGTGGCGCTGCGCGTGCCGGACCACGAGAACACCCGCGAGCTGCTGTCCCGAACCGGTCCGCTCGCGGTCAGCTCGGCGAACAAGTCCGGCCGGGCGGCGGCGCTGGACGTGTACGACGCCGAGGATCAGCTGGGCGAGTCCGTCGCCGTGTACCTGGACGGTGGCGAGGCCGCCGGAGGATCGCCGTCGACGATCATCGACCTGACCGGCGACACACCTCGCGTGGTCCGCGTCGGCGCCCTGTCGGTGGAGCAGCTCCGCGCAGTCGTACCCGAGGTGATCACGGACTCCGACGAGCCCCCGGCCGACGACCAGGCAGCCCCCGACGCCAACCCCACCGACGAGAAGCCGGCCACGGACCAACCAGCTGAGACAAAGCCGGTCGAAGACGAGCCGGCCGAGGACAAGCCCGTCGAGGACAAGCCCGCCGAGGACAAGCCACTCGACGAGAAGCCGGCCGAGGACAAGCCAGCCGAGGACAAGCCTGTCGAGGACAAGCCGGCTGAGGAGCCAACTGAACCGTCCGTTGCGGCGTCCAAGGAGGACGAGGCGAAGTCAGATTCTGATGTGAGGCCTGGCGACTAGTGCGTGAGTACCTGCTGGTGCTGTTCGTGGCGATGGCCACGACTTTTCTGCTGACCGGTGTCGCCCGGCAGATCGCGTTGCGGTACGGCGCGGTGGCCAAGGTCCGGGCTCGGGACGTGCACAAGGTACCGATCCCGTACTTCGGCGGCCTGTCGATCCTCGGCGGCCTGATCGCGGCGTACGCGGTCGCCTCGAACCTCCCGTTCCTCGGCAACAGCCTGCAGGTCGCGCACGACGCCCGCGCGATCCTG
>DASXXB010000296.1:0-7166 GCA_036503355.1 Kribbella sp.
CCGCAGCAGCTCCACGATCTCCGGAGGCTGACGTCCGCCGTCCGCGAACAGGAGGTCGTACGGCGCTCGCAGCGCGAGCTCCTCGAACGCGTCACCGTGCACCACCTCGACGCGCGGTTCGTCCGCGAATACGCGTCGCGCCGCGGCCACCCGCGTCTCGTCCAGTTCGACGGTGACCAGTCGGCAGTCGGCGGGCATCGCCGACGCCATCCATGCAGTTCCGAATCCGACGCCGGTCCCGGACTCGCCGATGAGACCACCTTGGCATCCGGCCGCCAGCACTGCGAGGAATCGGCCGGTGTCTGGCAAGCAGCACGACGGACCCGATCCGTCCCGCTGCAAAGGCATGCCGAGCTCGGCGGCCGCCTGGCGTGCACGCAGTACCAGCGCGGGCAGTTCCGGCATCAGTCGCGGAGGAGTTCGGCTCGCCAGCGGTGGTGGGTGGGGTCGGTGGGGGCGGGGGACTTGTCGAGTTGGATCAGGTGGAGGTCGGGGGTGGTGAAGGACTGGATGGCGGCGCGGGTGAGGGGCCAGGGTGGGCCTTGGACGTCTGCGTCGGGCTGGTCGTCGGGGCGGGAGGCCGCGATGACCAGAAGGGTCCCGCTCGGCGCGACCAGGCTGGTGACGTGCTTGATCGCGTCGGGCTGGAGGGCGATCGGGAGCGCCTGCACCGTGTAGATCTCGACGACCAGGTCGAACGCACCGTGCCAGTCGGCAGGCGGGTTGAGCAGATCGGCCACCAGGTAGTGCACCTTCGAGCCGGGGTGGTTGCGGTGCGCGGTCTCGATCGCGCTAGGGGAGATGTCGAACGCGGTCGTGTCGTACCCGCAGTCGGCGATCCGCTCCGCGTCCCACCCGGTGCCGGCGCCGACGACCAGCGCGGTCTTCCCGGTCCCGTCCGGCTCGGACTCGTCGATCCACTCGGTCAGCAACTGATGCGCCGTACCGCGGTCCCAGGGCACGACCGCGGCGCCGTCGGCCGCGGCGGCGTACAGGTTCTCGAACCAGCCGGTCGGGTCGTCGCGGTCCAGCGACTCGCGCGCGATCCGCCGGGACACGACGTCCGGATCCTCACTCATCGGCTACCTCCTCCACCTCGTCCACGTGGCCGGGGCCGGTATGGATCGCCCGCACGGTCTGCACGGTGTCCACGTCGGCGGGCTTCTTGTCCTCGCGATACCGGATCACGCGGGCGAACCGCAGCGCCATACCGGCTGGGTACCGCGGCGAGGTCTGCACTCCGTCGAACGCGATCTCCACCACCACCTCCGGCCGCAGGTACACGGCCCAGTCGTCACGGCGTACGGCGAGCTCCTGGAACCGCTCCGTCTGCCACCGCAACAGCTCGTCCGTCAGCCCCTTGAACGTCTTCCCGAGCATCACGAACTCGCCCGTGTCCTCGTCGCGCGCGGCCAGATGCAGGTTCGACAGCCAGCCCTTGCGTCGACCGTGCCCCCACTCGGCCGCTAGCACCAGCAGGTCGAGGGTGAACGTCTGCTTGACCTTTACCCATCCGGACCCGCGCCGGCCGGCCTCGTACGGAACGGTCAGCGACTTCACCACGACGCCCTCGTGCCCCCGCCGTACGGCGTCGTCGAAGAACGCCTGGCCCGCCTCGGCGTCGTCGGTCACGAGCCGCGGGATGCGGCGCTCCTCCGGCAGCAGCTTGGACAACCACTCGTGCCGCTCGGCGCCGTCGAGCCCGAGCAGGTCCTGGCCGTCCTGATGCAGGATGTCGAAGAAGTACGGCGTCAGCGGCACACTCTCAGGCCCCGTCGCGGCACGTGTTGCCGTCCGCGACCCGGTCACCTGGAACGGCTCGGGCCGACCGTCCGGCCGCAGTGCGATCAGCTCGCCGTCGAGCACGACCTGTTGCGCGTCCAGCGCGAGCACGGCGGTCACGACCTCGGGCACGCGCGCGGTGATGTCGTCGAGCGTGCGCGTGTAGACGACGACCTCGTCCCCGTCGCGGTGCGCCTGGATCCGGATCCCGTCGAGCTTCCACTCGAGTGCGGCCGGCGTACCGGTCTTGGCCAACGCCTCGGCCACCGTTGTCGCCGACTGCGCGAGCATCGGCTGCACGCCGCGGCCGACCTCGAGCCCGAACTGGGCAAGCCCAGCCTCGCCCTCGGCCAGTACGGCGACCGCGACCGGAGCCGTCGCCCCGCACAGCATCGCCGCGGCCCGGATCTTGGCCAGCGGGATGCTCGTTGCCCGCGCGACCGCGTCGGCCATCACGCCGTCGAGCGCACCCTGCCGCAGCTCACCGCCAACCAGTTGACGCAGGAACTGCTGCTCATCCGCGGTCGCCCGCCCGAACAACGCGTCCACCGCGGCGCGCCGGCGGGCCTGCACACCGGTGCCGGACATCTCGGCCAGCTCCGCGAACGCCTGGTCCACCTCCGGCAGGGTCAGCGACGGAGCGGCGGCCGGCTCGGGAGCATCCATCAACGTCCGCCAGCCGACCCCGGTCCGCCGCTGGCGCAGCTCGCCCGACAGATACTTCACGACGATCTCGATCTCGGCCGGATCGCTCGCCTCGGACAGCAGCCCCGCGATGAACGCGGCCTTCTGCAACCGCGAACGGGTCCCGGCCAGCGCGGCCGACGTCTCGACCACCTGGGTCAGCAACATGACTCCAGTCTCGCGCAAGCCGCCGACAATCCCGGGCGGCAGCGCAACTTTCGGTGGCCGGCAGGCATCGAGTAGGAATATATCGGTCACAAAGGGGGAGTTGAGATGCGACGTAATCTGACGCTCGTCGCCGGCCTCGCGCTGGCGGTCCCGGTCCTGACAGCGGTCGCCCCGGCCCAGGCCCAGGTTCAGGCCGCCCGGGGGCAGTCCCAGGTCACCGCGAACACCTGCTACGTGCAGTCCGGCGGCCTGACGGCCGGCAAGGACACCGTGGACAGGTATGTGAACGCGACCTCGCCGATCAGCGTGAAGCCGGTCGAGACGATGGCGCAGAAGCCGTTCGGCGACCGGGCCGTCTCGCTCAGCAGCGAGTGGGTGTGGGACGACGACTTCGGCGACCAGACCTCGCTGACCGGCAACATCGTCAGCGGCGGTGTCCTGTACGACGTCGGCGTGTGGACTCAGAAGGGCACCGGCGGGAAGGTCGTCAGCAGTGACCTGACCCGGATCGGCGGCGGCTGGGACGCGTTCCGGACGCTGACCACGTCGTGGAACATCGACGCCGGGAGCAAGTGGCGCAAGTACGCGCTGCGCAACGACGGCGTGCTGTTCCGCTGGAACGTCACCGCCGACGCGAAGGGCAACCAGGTCTGGCACGCGGCCGGGTCGTACCCCGGGTTCTCCGCGGTCAAGGCGGTCGCGCTCCTCAGTCGTACGTCGACGTACGACACGCTGCTCGCGACGACGCGGGGCGGGGCGCTCTACACGATCCACATCCCGCTCAGCTCGCCGATGAAGCCGGTCGTGAAGCAGGTCCGCAGCAGCACCTGGCAGGGCTTCGAGACGCTGCTGACCGCCCGCTGCGGGAACTACGGCACGCTGCTGCTCGGCATCGACAAGGACACCGGCGCGGGCTACCTGTACGCCGTTGGGCACGCCAACGGAACCGCCACCGTGATCAAGGGCCTCGGCAAGGCGCCCGCGACCTTCGGCGACCCGGTGAACTTCAGCTGGGCAAGCGTCGTCGACCCGCCGCTGTTCGGCGAGTGACACGAGTGACACGACTGACAGCCTTCACGGCGCCGGCGGCAGCTCGTCCAGGAAGTCCGCCGGCGGCGTGAAGAACAGGCCGCCGGTGACCGCGGTGGAGAAGTCGAGCAGCCGGTCGTGGTTGCCTTCGGGGACGCCGATGAACATCCGCCGCAGCATCAGCTCGGTCACCGCCGGCGTCTTCGCGTACCCGATGAAGTAGGTGCCGAACTCCTGCGTGCCGATGGTCCCGAACGGCATGTTGTCGCGCAGGATCTGCAGCTCGTTGCCGTCGGAGTCCTCGATCACGTTCAGCACGATGTGCGCGTTGCCGGGCTTGCGGGCGTCGTCGAGCTCGATGTCGTCGAGCTTGGTCCGGCCGACGGCGAGCTCCTGCTGCTCGACGGTCAGCGCGTTCCAGGCCTTCAGGTTGTGCAGGTACTTCTGGACGATCACGTAGCTGCCGCCGCGGAAGTCCGGGTCCTCGTCACCGACCAGGACGGCGGCGCGGGCGTCGGAGCCGGTCGGGTTCTCGGTGCCGTCGACGAAGCCGAGCAGGTCGCGCATCTCGAAGTACTTGAAGCCGTGCACCTCGTCGACCACCGTGGCGGCGCCGTCGAGCACGTTCATGATCTGGCCCGCGAGCTCGAAGCACTGGTCCTGGTGCGCGGCCCGGATGTGGAAGAGCAGGTCGCCGGGCGTGGACGGCGCGTGGTGCGTGGCGCCCTTGAGCTCGACGAACGGGTGCAGCTCGGCCGGGCGCGGTCCGCTGAACAGGCGGTCCCAGGCGTCGGATCCGATGCTGGTGACGCAGGACAGGTTGCCGGCGGGCACGCGGAACCCGACCGACCGCACCAGGCCGCTGAGCCGCTCCAGCAGGTCGCGCGCACGGTCCTCGCCGTCGGGCTCGATCTGCACCACCAAGAAGATGGCCGAACCGCTCAACGGCATCAGTACGGACTGCGGCAGCGCGTCCGTCTCCCGATCCGGTTCAAGAACCACCGTGGTCTCCCTCCGTCAGTTGGCCCGACCTTCTAGAGTCCAGTCATGGACCCGCACCAGCCCGGACCGTCTCCGCAACCGGGCCCATACTCCCAGCCGGGGCCGTATCCACAGCCGTGGGGTCAGCCCGGGCCGTACACAGCGCCGTACGGCCGGCGTGAGCCGCGCACCGTCCCGGCAGCGAGCGGTACGCCGTACCACCGCCTCGCCCGGACGCCGAAGCACGTCTGGTGGCGGCCGATCGTCGGCACCCTCCTGCTCGGGCTGTGCGGAATCTTCGCGATGACGCTGATCGTCACCGGGTGGGTGATCGTGCACCAGCTCGTGGCGGGCAGCTTCCCGACGCCGACGGGCGCGGACGTCTTCCCGAGCGACACCGAGAACCTCGCTCTGTCGCTCGCGCTGCTCGCTGTCCTGACGCCGATCGTCGGCCTGGCCGCGTGGCTGGTGCAGCGCCGCCCGTTCTGGAGCGTCGCCTCGGTGCTGAACCGGATCCGCTGGCGCTGGCTGCTCTGGTGCTGCCTGCCGGCCCTCGGGTACGTCGGCCTGTCGTACCTGATGGGTCTGCTGGTGGACGCCGTGCTGCCGCCCGAGGACGCGATCGGGGACGAAGGCGGCGCGTGGATCGGCTTCGGAGCGTTCGTCGTACCGGCTCTGGTGATCCTTTTCCTGGTGCCGTTCCAGTCGACGGCGGAGGAGTTCGTGTTCCGGGGCTGGTTGATCCAGGCGGTCGGGGCGTACGGGCCGGACAGGACCGACGGGAAGGCGCAGTGGTTGCGGAAGCTGTTCCGTTCGCCGTGGCCGGGGATCGTCGTCGGCGGCGCGGCGTTCGTGCTGGGGCACGGGTACACGGGCTGGGCGATGGCCGACGTGTTCCTGTTCGCGGTCACGGTGGGCTGGCTGGCGGTCCGGACCGGGGGACTGGAGGCGGCGATCGCGTTGCACGTGCTGAACAACCTGTTCGCGTTCTTGTTGCCTGCGGCAATGGGTCACGGCTCCGAATGGGACCAGCAGGGCGGCGCGCCGTGGACGCTGTTCGCGAGCGACATCCTGTGCCTGGCGGCCTACGCGTACGCGATCACCTGGCTGGCCCGGCGCCGCGAGCTCAACCGGGTGAGCTGAAAAGCAGGCGAGAAGTGTCGGACGCCTCTGGCAGGCTTTGCCGGGTGACGAACGCGAAGATCGAAGCCGTGCTGTTCGACTGGGGCGGCACGCTGGCAACCTGGCACGACATCTCCCTGCACGAGACCTGGCGGGCGGTGACCACCGTGCTCGACGAGACGAACGCGGACGAGCTGGCCACCCGGCTCGTCGCAGCCGAGGGCTCGGTCTGGCGGCGCTCGCGCGACGAGCACCGCAGCAGCACCCTCGAGGAGGTGTGCGCCCTGGCCGAGGTCGTGATGACACCCGCGGCCCTCGCGGAGTACGAGCTGCAGTGGGACCCGCACACCGTCCTCGAGCCGGATGCTGTCGAGACGCTGCAGGCCCTGAAGGCGCAGGGCCTCAAGCTGGGCGTGCTGTCGAACACGATCTGGCCCCGCCGGCGGCACGAGGAGATCTTCGCGCGCGACGGCGTACTGGAGCTGCTCGACGGTGCCGTCTACACCAGCGAGATTCCGCACACGAAGCCGCACCCGGAGGCGTTCCTGGCGGCCATGCGTGCGGTCGGGGTGTCGGAGCCGTCACGGTGCCTGTTCGTCGGCGACCGCCTGTTCGACGACGTCTGGGGCGCACAGAAAGTCGGCATGCGCGCGGCGCACCTGCCGCACAGCGCGATCCCGCGCGAGCAGATCGGCCACACCGAAGGTACGCCGGACGCGACCGTCCAGCGCCTGTCCGAGCTGCCCGCCCTGATCGACACCTGGAACGCGGCAGCTGCCTGAGCAGCGACGTCGGGCTGACAACCGAAGGACCCCCGAGCCAGATCGTGGCTCGGGGGTCCTGAGGGGTTTCGGAGTGGGGTGTTACGCGGCCAGCGTCGGGTCTGCCAGCAGGCGGAGGCGTCCCAGCGCCTCGCGCTCGATCTGGCGGACACGCTCCGCCGAGATGCCGTGCACCGCGCCGATGTCGGCCAGCTTGGCCTGGCGGCCGTCGTGCAGACCGTACCGGCGGCGGATCACGTCGGCGGACCGCGGGTCCAGCTGGTCGACCAGGCTGAACAGGCCCGAGCGGTCCGACGCGTCGGCGACCAGCTGGTCCGGACCCGGCGCGGTCTCGGCCGCGATCAGGTCGCCCAGCGAGGTCTCACCCTCGTCGTCGACCGGGCTGTTCAGGCTGATGTGGTCCCGGCCGATGCGGATCAGTTCGGTGACCCGCTCCTCGTCCAGGCCCAGCTCGGCCGCGATCTCCTCGATCTCCGGCTCCCGCCCGAGCTTGCGCTCCAGCGTGCGCCGGGCGGACCCGATCTGGTTCAGCTGCTCCACCACGTGCACCGGCAGCCGGACCACCCGGGCCTGCTGCGCGATACCGCGGGTGATCGCCTGCCGCACCCACCACGTCGC
>DASXXB010000297.1:0-2729 GCA_036503355.1 Kribbella sp.
GATCGCCTACCTGCGCAACGTCCGGATGGGCGACGCCATCGTCGAGTACCTCGAGCGGATCGACGAGACGCTCGCGCCGTACGACGGTCATTTCATCGTGCACGGCGCCGCGCCCGAGCGGATCGAGGGCGACTGGGACGGTGCCCCGATCGTGATCGAGTTCCCGGACTACGACCACCTCAAGGACTGGTACGAGTCCCCCGACTACCGCGAGATCCTCCCGCTGCGAACCGGCAACTCCGACGGCGTGGTGATCTTCGTCGAGGGCGTCGACCGCACCCACCGCGCTACCGACGTACTAGGGCATGTCTCCTGATCCCACGCCTACTGCGGGGCACTCGGCACGGCACCTCGCCGCACGGGTGCAAAGGGAACGATGCTCCGCATCGACCCCTTCGCCCCCGCGCGCCGAGCTACCGCACCGAGCACCTCCTCGCTACGACGTGGGATCAGGAGACATGCCCTAGTGTCCTGAACCAGCCGAGGATCTGCGGATAGGCGAGCTCCGCGGTGCTGTTGTGGTCGACCGGGCCGACGTCGGTGATCGTGCTGGGGACGCCGAGCTTCGCGCGGCAGTTGACCGAATTGGCCGGCGGTACGTCGTGGTCCGCGGCGCCCGTGAAGAACCGGATCGGGACGCGCGGCGTCCAGTCGGTGCAGATCGTGTCGGCGGTGCGGAGCCGCTCACCGAGAGCTCCGGTGGGATGGGCGAGGCTCCGCAGGAACTCCGGGCGAACCAGCTTGCCCGGGTCGGCCGGGAGTGCGGCGGCGATCTCCTGCACGGTGTGGTCGCCGTCGAAGAGCGCGTCGACGACCTTGTCGTACGGTGGCAGGAATACCTCGGACGGGTCCTTGTACAGGTCCATCAGCCGGCTCCAGGACGTCAGAAAGTAGCCGAGGTACAGCGTCGCGACGAACGGGCTGACCCGGCCGTCGACCAGTGCCGGCAGTTCGACGCCGAGCAGGTCGAGCGGTCCGGCGACCGGCGCCATCGCGCGCAGTCCGAAGCCGGCGACCTGTCCGCGTTGCAGCGCCCGGCCGAGGCCGAGGGTGATCCGGCCGCCTTCGGAGAATCCGGTGACCAGTACGTCGGGCCGCACCGATCGGCCGCGGAGCGCGGTGAGTGTGCGAGCCGCGAGCAACTGGTCGGCGGCGGCGCTGACCTCGGACGCGGTGTCGCCGTACGGATGCCGGCCGGGGCCGACCCCGAGACCGAGCAGGTCGGGCGCGGCGACCGCGAACCCGGCACCGGCGAACATCAGGCTGCGCACGCGATCGGGTGCGGTGCGCAGTACCGAGGCGGTGGTGTTGCGGGTCGCGTTCGTACCGTGCAGGAACGTCACGAGATCCAGCCGCCGGCTGCCGTTCCGTGGCAGTGCGACGAGGCCGCTCGCCGTCGTCGGCTGACCTTGCGGCGTGATCGTGCGGTAGACGACCCGATACGCGTCGACACCGTACTTGGCCGGACCCGGCTTCATCCCTGTCGTCTGCAGGTACTGCGTCAACTCCGGCGCAGACAGGTGCTCCACAGGAGTCACGGACACGACCGAGCCGCGCCGGGCGTGCCCAGGCGGCTCGACAGCGGTGGCGGGCGTCGTCGTACCGGCGACCAGGACGGAGGCGCAGGCGCCCAGGGCTGTGAGCTTGGCGAGGTTCATTGATCCAGCGAACCGCTCTCCGTCGGCCGCCACGATGGTGCTACTTCCACCTCGGTGGTGGTGCTGGCATCCGCGACGGTGCTGGAGTTGACCGCTCAGGCAAGGTGGCCAGATCTTGATGCACAGAGGCTTTCCGGCCACTGGTCGGTCGAGCGTCCAGGCCGGTTGGCTAGGGGTATGCGAATCGAGATCTTGGTGTTCGACGGTGTGGACGAGATGGACGTGATGGGGCCGTTCGAGGTGTGGAGCCATGCTTCGCGGCGGCCTGGGTTCCACGTGGCGCTGGTGGGGCTGGACGGGCCGGCTGAGGTGACCGGGCAGCACGGGCTGCGGTTCAAGGCGCCGGAGGGGCTGGGGCGGCCGGACGCGTTGTTCGTGCCTGGCGGCGGATGGATGAATCGTGCGGAGAAGGGCAGTTGGGCCGAAGCGCGGCGGGGTGTGATGACGGCCCGGATCGCCGCACTGGCGCCGTCATTGCGGTGGATCGGCTCAGTCTGTACGGGGTCGATGCTGCTCGCCGAGGCCGGCCTCGTGGCGGGCCGGCCAGCCACGACGAACCGCGGCGCCTGGTCCGAGCTGGAGGCTTTCGGCGCTGCTCTGAAGACCAGCCGGGTCGTCGACGACGGCACGCTGATCACCGCGGGCGGCATCACGTCAGGGATCGACCTGGCGCTGTACGTCGTGGAACGTGAACTCGGCGCGGATGTCGCCGACGGGATCGCGGGCGCGATGGAGTACACCCGCGATCGGGACGTGTGGACCTCAGCCGGCGAGCTCCGGGTACGCCGCAGTTAGGTCCATCGCGGCGGCCGCCTTCGCGGTGCGGGCAGTGTCGTCTGCGAGGACCTCGTACGCGCCGCTCTCGATGCCGTCCAGCGCGGCCTTCGCGATGTCCTCCGGGCGGGACTTCGGCGCGGTCACGGCCGTCGTCATGTCGGTGTCGACGTACCCCATGTGCAGGCCGGTGACGCCGATGCCACGGTTCAGCAGTTCCAGGCGGATGGCGTTGGTCTGCAGCCAGAGCGCGGCCTTGGTGGCGGAGTACGCGCCGTGCCGGGCGATCCAGGACAG
>DASXXB010000298.1:0-24038 GCA_036503355.1 Kribbella sp.
TCTCAGTGCTGGTCGTCACGGCCGGATTGTTGCTCGAACGTGCGTGTCGCATTCCCGAGGACCCCGACGAGACCCCTTAACATGGCGACCCATGGGGTCAAGGGGTAGCCGCCGTCGAACCAGGACCACAGTTCTCACCGTCGCGAACGGTCTGCTGATCGTCGTCTGTCTGGGTGTGAGTGTCGCGCTGTTCTCGCAGAACGCCTGGATTCTCCGGGCGGCCGCGGGTGGCGCCGTTCTGGTGGCGATCGCCGGCGCCGTGCTGTTCCGCCACCAGTTGCTGGTGGAGCGGCTGGCCCATTCCGACGAGCGCGCGCAGGTCGCGCAGGAGTACTCGCGGATCACCAGCGCGCGCGTGGTCGAGAACGCCGAGTTCGTCGACCTGATGCAGCGCCGGCTGGACAAGATCGACGAGCGCCTGGACAAGATCGACCAGGAGGTGGCGACGGTCGTTGCCGCCGGCGACAAGCACTCCCAGTCCGACGCCCCGACCGTCGTCGACCTCAAGCTCCGGGGCCTGGCCGCGTCCTGACCACCCTGTAGGTTCGGGGCTGTGGATCTCGCCGAACTGCTGAAGGTTGCCGAAGCTGCCGTTGCCCGTGGACGGGCGGTCACCGAGTCGATGGCTCCGGGGGTGCTGACGTCCAAGGGCGACCGGGACATGGCCTCCGAGGTGGACTTCGCAGTGGAGCGCGAGGTCCGGGCGTTCCTCGAGCGCGAGACGCCTGACCTCGGCGTGCTCGGTGAGGAGGAGGGCGGCGCGACCGACGGGACGCGCTGGGTGCTGGACCCGGTCGACGGCACGGTCAACTTCATCCACGGCGTACCGCTGTGGGCGATCTCGCTCGGGCTGATCCACGAGGGCCGGGCGGTCGCCGGCGTGATCGACCATCCCGCTCTCGGTACGACGTACGCCGCCGCCGACGGCCTCGGTGCGACCTGCAACGGCAAGCCGATCCGCGGCAGCGAATGCACCGACCTGAGCGACGCATTGGTTGCCGTCGGCGACTATGCGGTGGGCCCCGGCGCGGAGCAGGTGAACGCCGAGCGCCTCGCGCTGACCCAGCGGCTCTACCCGCGAGCCCAGCGCCTCCGGATGATCGGTACGGCGGCCACCGCGCTCACCTGGACCGCGAACGGGTACTTCGACGCGCTGATCATGTTCTCCAACAAGCCCTGGGACACGATGGCCGGCGTCGCGATCTGCCGCGAGGCAGGCGTCACCGTCCTGGACCTCGACGGCACCAACCACACCCCCGACTCCCGCGGCGTCTTCGCGGTCAGCGCCGGTCTGAAGGACCAGTTGCTCGAGTTGCTCTGAGCTACTTGTCGATGTCGCCTACTACGAAGAACATACTGCCGAGGATGGCGATCATGTCGGGGATCATGGTGCCGGGGAGCAGGGCCGGGAGGGCGGAGATGTTGTTGAAGCTGGCTGAGCGGAGTTTCAGGCGCCAGGGGGTCTTGTCGCCGCGGGAGACCAGGTAGTAGCCGTTGATGCCCAGTGGGCTCTCGGTCCACGCGTACGTCTGGCCCTCGGGGACCTTGAGGATCTTCGGCAGCCGGACGTTGACCGGGCCGGCGGGCATCGCGGCCAGCTTCTCCAGGCAGGCGTCGACGAGGTCGAGCGAGACCTTCACCTGTTCGAGCAGTACGGCGAAGCGCGCGAAGCAGTCGCCTTCGGGGCGGGTGACGACGCGCAGTACGTCCTGCAGGTCGCCGTACGCCAGGTAAGGCTCGTCGCGGCGCAGGTCGGCGTCCACGCCGGACGCGCGGGCGATCGGGCCGGAGACGCCGTACTGCGCGACGAGTTCGGGGGCGAGCTTGCCGACGCCGACCGTGCGGGCGCGGAAGATCTCGTTGCCGAGGATGATCTCCTCGATGTCGGGCAGCCGGCCCCGGACCGCGGCGGAGGCGGCGGCCGCGCGGCCGAGCCAGCCGTACGGGAGGTCCTCCTTCAGCCCGCCGACCCGGTTGAACATGTAGTGCATGCGGCCGCCGGACAGTTCCTCCATCACGGCCTGGATCGTCTCCCGCTCGCGGAACGCGTAGAACACCGGCGTGATCGCGCCGAGCTCCAGCGGGTACGAGCCGAGGAACATCAGGTGGTTCAGGACCCGGTTCAGCTCGGCGAGCAGGGTCCGCAGCCAGGTCGCGCGTTCCGGGACCTCGAGGTTCATCATCCGCTCGACCGCGAGCACGACACCGAGCTCGTTGGCGAACGCGGACAGCCAGTCGTGCCGGTTCGCCAGCACGATGATCTGCCGGTAGTCGCGGACCTCGAACAGCTTCTCGGCGCCGCGGTGCATGTAGCCGATGATCGGCTCGCAGCTGACGATCCGCTCACCGTCCAGGGTCAGCCGTAGCCGCAGTACGCCGTGGGTCGCCGGGTGCTGCGGGCCGATGTTGAGCACCATGTCGGTCGTCGGCAGATCGGACCCGGCCCCGCCACGCTCGTACGCCGGGTCGAATCCAGCAGCTCCAGCCCCGACTCCCACGACCTTTTCCGTGCTCATGACCACTATCGTGACAGGCTTTACCCGTGGACGACCTCTTCGCACCCTCGGATGTCAGTTGGACGCCGGTCTCGCCGAAGCTGGCCACGCTGCGGCGGCTGAACGCGGCGATCGCGGCCGGGCCGGCTGCGATCGCGGCTCTGATCGCCCTGGGCCTGACGCTCGGATGGCTGTACGGCGTACTCGCCGTGGTGGTGATCGCGCTCGGGTTCGGCTGGGGATGGATCCTGATCGGGCGCAACCAGACGTCCTGGAAGTACGCCGAACGCGAGGACGAGCTGCTGGTCAGTCACGGCATCATGTTCCGCGAGCTGGTCGTCGTACCGTACGGCCGGATGCAGTTCGTGGACGTGACCGCCGGGCCGCTGGAGCGCGCGTACGGGATGGCGACGGTCGAGCTGCACACGGCGACGCCGGCGACCGACGCCAAGATCCCGGGGCTGCATCCGGACGAGGCCGGGCGGCTGCGTGACCGGTTGTCCGCCCTCGGCCAGGCGCAGGCGTGGGGCCTGTGACCGAACAGACTGTGGAGACAGTGGGCGAGCGACTCCACCCACTGACCCCGTTCGTCAAGGGCTGGGGGTACTTCGTCGTCGCGGCCGTCGCCCTGGTCAACAACGAGGGCCTGCGGCAGAACCTGACGTACGCCGGGATCGGCCTCGCCGCCGTACTCGTCGGCGGGATCCTGCTCGGCGCGCTGTCGTGGTGGTTCACCAAGTGGCAGCTG
This sequence comes from Kribbella sp., assembly GCA_036503355.1. Classification (GTDB taxonomy): domain Bacteria; phylum Actinomycetota; class Actinomycetes; order Propionibacteriales; family Kribbellaceae; genus Kribbella. The sequence goes on from DASXXB010000298.1 coordinate 3,244, forward strand.
ACCGACGAGGCGATCCGGGTCGACAGCGGGTTCCTGTTCCGGCGGACGCGGATCATCCGGTTCGACCGGATCCAGGCGATCGACGTCGCGCAGCCGTTCGTCGCACGCCTGTTCGGCATGGCCGAGCTGCGGATGGACGTGGCCGGCGGCGGCAAGAGCGACGGCAAGCTGAGCTACTTCCGGTACGAGGAGGCGCAGGAGGTCCGTACGACGCTGCTGGTGCGGGCCAAGGGGGAGAAGGCCGCCGAACAGCAGGCCGTGGATCAGCAGGCCGAGGCGCTGGCTCCGCCACTGCTGACGGTGCCGACCAACCGCCTGCTCGGCGCGACGCTGCTGTCGTCCACCGTCGTCGGTAGTGCCGGCGCCCTGATCTGGTTGATCGTCGCGACCATGGTGCTGGACTTCCACGTCGGGCTGTTCGCCGGTCTGCCGCTGCTGCTCGGTGTCGTGCAGCCGATCTGGAAGCAGGTCGTCGGCAACCACGGGTTCACGCTGTCGGAGTCCAGCCACGGCCTGCGGACCAAGCGCGGGCTGTTCGACGTCCAGCGGCAGACCATCCCGCCCGGCCGCGTCCAGGGCCTGCTGATCACCGAGCCGCTGATCTGGCGCCTGCTCGGCTGGTCGCGGGTCGAGCTGGACATCGCCGGCGTGGCAGGCCAGAAGGAGGACGGCGACGACGAGCTGGCGGGCGTTCAGTTGCTGCCGGTCGGCGAGCGCGCGGAGGTGGCCTACGTCCTGGCCCGCATCCTGCCGGGCCTCGACCTGAGCCGCATCCAGATGTACCCGGCCCCCGAGCGGGCCAAGTGGCTGCGCCCGATCGGGTGGCGCTACCTGGCGTACGGCGTCGACGACCAGGTCATGGTCACCACGCGAGGCTGGGTGAGTCGCCGTACGTCGATCGTGCTGCATCACAAGACGCAGTCGGTCCGGCTGGAGCAGGGGCCGATCCAACGGCGCCTGGGGCTGGCGGACGTGCACGTGGACACCCCGCTCGGTCCCACGGACGCCGTCGCGCTGCACCAGGACCAGGTCGCCGCCGCCGCGCTGGTGGAGGCTCAGGCCGAGAGGGCGCGCGCTGCACGCCTCACGGTGTCCGCGCCGACCGCAGTCCAGACCCAGCCGAACCCGCCGAGCCCGGACGGGTCCAGCAACTCCGCCGCCTCACCGGCTGAGGACAACTCGGACAGGTAGCGCAAGGGCTCGGTCTGAGCGAGCTCGAGCGACGGCCGGGTCCCACTGACTCCGAGAGCTCGTAGCGCGTCCCGCTGGCTCACGATGGTGCCCCCCAGCGAGTCGAGGGCCACGTGCGCTGTCACGTCGCAGGAGCCGTCCAGCACAGGCTCACACTCCCGGCCGTTGCGGAAGCCGGTCACGGTCCCGTACGGCGGTCTGCTCGCTTTCACATGCCCGTAGTCGATGGCGACTGCGAGACTCCCCGCCGTAAGCCGACTGACGACATCAGCCCAAGACTGATCTCGAGAAACTCCAACCTCAGCCCGATCACCGGAGCGGCCTGGCCACCACTGCTCGAGCCACCGCAGATCGTTGCCCTCTACAACCGGTCCCAGGCTCAGGTCGTCGAGCAGGTAACGAGGAACACCGTGGTCGTCCCACTCGACGACCTCACACGGAACGTTGTCGAGCCACTCGTTCGCGATCACCAGGCCTGTCAGCTGTTCGGGCAGCTGGTCGTCGAGCTCGATGTCGACGACAGTCAGCCCTTCAGCACGCAGTACCTCGCCCAGTTCGCCGGAGCCCGCGCCGATGTCCACGACCTGATCGAGCCCGAGCTGTGCGGCGAGCCGCGCGATGGCCTGCCCGAACAGGGCCGACGCGTGCACCGACGTACGGAAATGGGCAGCCGGCCGCTCCCGGCGGTAGAAACCGTCAGGGCCGTACAGAGCCTGTTGCCAGGCGTCGCGGAAGGTCTCGGTCATGTGGACCAGACCGATCTTAGGATCGGCATCGTGGCGATCCTCCCAGAAGAGCTCGGTGTCCTGTTCGCCGGTGAACCGGTGTTCGACGTCGTCGGCCCGGACCGGCCGTTCGTCGTCCGGCCGGGATGGCTGGAGGAGACGGCCGCGAAACTCCGGGAGATCGTCGGCCGGGTGCCCCCGGACGCGCAGATGGTCCGGAACACCTTCTACGTCGAAGGCACGCCGCTGCTGGTCGACAACTTCTACTACCTGTTCAAGAGCCTGCTGCCGCCGGTCGGCATCCTGGCCGGCGGCGCGCGCAGCCTGCAGTTCCTGCTGCTCAACGAGTGGCGCAAGGTGCGGCAGGAGGTGGACACCGACGTCACCAGCTGGATGGAGAGTAAGGCGGACTTCATCATCCCGTTCACGCTCCGCAAGGATCCCGGCCTGCAGGAGGCCTACGTGCGGGCCTGCCGGGACATGCTCGATCTGCTGGCCGGGATCCCGAGCTTGGAGGTTCGCCGGACCGCGATGGCCACGATGCTGGACCGCGTGCTGGCCAGCCCGGAGTTGCTCGCGGTGCACTGCGAGCGGCCGCGGAGCGAGGTCCTGAAGCGCTGGGCGGAGGAGTTCGACGACGACCTGATCCGGCAGGCGTACCCGAACCTGTCCGGCAACCCGCTCGACCTCATGGTGTACGCCGTGAACCGGCTGCAGGCGGCGTACGCGAAGGTTTCGGGGGCCACGCCCGAGGCGGAGAAGCCGTTCGCCGAGGAACTGGCCGGGCTGTTCCGGCAGGTCGGGCGTGCCGACATCCCGGCCGGGCTGTCGTTCACGGTGCTCGGCCCGGGCGGCGTCGCGGACGTGCAGAAGGCGCTGGACCAGCCGGCGCCCAAGCTCGACAAGGCCGGCTGGCGGCGGCAGCGGCAGGACTGGATGACGCGGGCGGTCGAGGCCGGAGCGCCGTACGAGGCCCGGGAGTACCTGGCGGCGGTCTACCTGACGGGAGCCTGCCTGAACGGGCTGCCGGACAAGGCGAAGCCTTCGAAGGAGCTGTTCCTGACCCCGGGTTTCATCCGGAGGCTGCGGGACCTGCATGCGTTCCGGCCGTCGGCTGCCGTGGGCGTCAACGCCGACGGGGACGAGACCGCCCCGGACGCGCTCCGGGCGGATCCGCCGGCTGCCGGTGACCCGATCGACGACTTGAACGCGATGATCGGGCTCGGCCCGGTGAAGACCCGGGTGCACGAGCTGGTCGCCGAGGCGCAGGTCGCGAAGCTGCGGACCGAGGCCGGCCTGCGGCTGCCGAAGCCGATGGGACACCTGGTGTTCAGCGGCAACCCAGGCACCGGCAAGACCACGGTGGCCCGGATCCTGGCCGAGGTGTACCGGGACCTGGGCATGCTCAGCTCCGGGCATCTGGTCGAGGTCGGCCGGGCCGACCTGGTGGCGACGTACATCGGCCAGACCGCGCCGAAGGTGACCGAGGTGGTCGAGCGGGCGCTCGGTGGCGTGCTGTTCATCGACGAGGCGTACGCGCTCTACAACGACTCCGGGAAGGACTTCGGCCGGGAGGCGATCGCGACGCTGATCCAGCTGATGGAGAAGCACCGGGACGACCTGATCGTGGTGATGGCCGGATATCCCGGCGAGATGTACCGGCTGCTCGACAGCAACCCAGGGGTGAAGTCGCGGATCCGGACGTTCGTGAACTTCCCGGACTACACCGATACCGAACTGCACAAGATCTTCCTCGACGCCGTCGAGCAGTCCGGGTTCACGCTGGCCGACGGCGTCTCGGACCTGGTGCTGGCCGGGCTGCACAAGGTGCCGCGGGCACCGGGCTTCGGCAACGCGCGGACGATCCGCACCCTGCTGGAACGGATCGCGACCTTGCAGGCGGTCCGCCTGGCCGGGCTGGAGTCTCCGAGCCTCGACCAGGTCCGGACGATCGAGCGCGACGACGTGACCGGTCTGACCGAGGAGAGCCTCGGCGGCCTGCGCCGGCATCAGGACCCGCGGGCCGAGCTCGCGGCGATGACCGGTCTCACCGAGGTGAAGGCCACCGTCGAGCGGCTGGCCGCCGAGGCGAAGGCCGACGTACTGCGGGCACAGGCAGGGATGCCGCCGGCCGAGCGGTCCCGGCACCTGATGTTCACCGGCAACCCGGGCACCGGGAAGACGACCGTGGCCCGGCTGGTCGCGGAGATCTACCGGGATCTGGGTCTGCTCGGCGTAGGGCATCTCGTCGAGACGACCGGGACCGAGATGGTCGGAGAGCACTACGGCGGCACCGCTCCGAAGGTGCGCAAGCTGGTGGAGCGAGCGCTCGGGGGCGTGCTCTTCATCGACGAGGCGTACAGCCTGGCGGACCTGAGCGATCTCGGCCGGGACGCGATCGCCACCTTGATCAAGCTCATGGAGGAGCACCGCGACGATCTCGTCGTTGTGCTCGCCGGGTACACCGAGCCTATGGAGAAGCTGTTCACCCTCAACCCCGGGCTGCGCTCGCGGGTGCCCACCTCGGTGGACTTCCCGGACTACTCCGGGCCGGAGCTCGAGCAGATCTTCGAGCACCTGAGCAGCAAGGCCGGCTACGTATTGGCCGACGGTGTGCTGGAGCGGATCGGTGCGCTGCTGCAGGAGGTGCGCACCGCGCCGGACTTCGGGAACGGGCGGGACGTTCGCAACCTGTTCGAGGCCACCGTCTCGCAGCAGGCGGTCCGGATCAACGCGCTCCGCGATCCCACCATCGAACAGGTGCGTGCGCTGACGCCGGCCGACGTACCGACGGACTGGGGTCGCAGTGACGCGCCGGCGGCGGTGGGTTTTCAGGTCAGGAAGTAGCGCCCAGCCGTACGGCGCCGACCTGGCGCCACACGCCCTCCGCGTTCTCGCGCCAGACGCCCAGCTCCGTCAGCTGCACGGTCGGAGCGGGCGTTGCGGCCAGGGCATCGTTCGCCTCGGCGACCACGGCCGGTCCGCCCTGGCGGGACGACGAGATCGTCAGGTGCGGATGCGGGTCCGGGAACTCGCCGCCGTACGGCGGGCATTCGGGGAACGCGTCGATCACGGTCTTGAGCAGCGCGCGGACCTGGTCGAAGGGCTCCGGCTTCAGCCACGCCGTACCGTTCGGGAACTGGCCTGCTGCCGGGAAGCTCAGCTCGAACGGCTGCACCGGCGCCACGGCCGCCTGCAGGCGAGCCAGGTCGGCGTCCGTGGGCTCGGCAACCCACGGGACCAGCACAGTCACGTGCGGCGGGATGAGCTCGGTCAACGGGACCTGTGGCCTCGCACTCGAGCGTGACACCGACCGCCAGCGGTCCGTGTACGCCGCGAGCTCAGGAACTGTGATCAGAATCGCCGTCAATTCGGTGCCCGCGGCCCACGCATCACTCACCGCCACATGCTCTCATCACCTACGCTGGCAAGTAGATCGTCTGGTACCCCCTGCGGGACTGGAACGAGAAGAGAGTGAGTGATGGAACGGATCGGCTTGATCGGAGCCGGCCGGGCCGGGACCGCCCTGGGAGCAGCCTTGGCGGCAGCCGGACATCGGTTGGTCGGTGTGACCGCGCGCTCGGACGCGTCCCTGGAACGCGCTGCCCGCCTCCTGCCTGCAGTGCCGATCCTGAGCGCTGACGAGGTCACCGCGCGCGCCGACGTCGTGCTGGTCGCCGTACCGGACGACCTGATTCACGACGTGGCGCAGACACTTCCGCTGACCAGTGCGCAGTACGTCGTCCATGTGTCCGGGGCGCACGGGCTGGCGCCGTTGGCCGGGCTGGCCGCTACACCGGTTGCGCTGCACCCGTCGATGACGTTTCCGGGCGAGCCGGTGCGGCTGGACGCAGTCATGTTCACCGCGACCGCTCCGGAGGCGGCCCGCACGGTCGTGGAGCGGCTGGTGAAGTCGCTCGGAGCACAGGTGCAGTGGATCGCCGACGAGCAGCGTGCGCGCTACCACGCGGGCCTTGTCCACGGGGCGAACCACCTGACCACGCTGGTCTGTCAGGCGATCGCCGTACTGCGGGACGCGGGCGTGGCCGATCCGGTCGCCACACTCCGGCCGTTGCTGGCCGCGACTCTCGACAACACGCTGCGATCCGGTCATCATGCGCTCACCGGGCCGATTGCCCGGGGCGATGTCGACACGGTGGCAGCACATCTCGCCGTACTGCGTGGCAGGGCGCGGAGCACCTACGCCGAGCTGGCCGCCGCGACGGTGGAGCTGGCGGACGGACGGCTGGACGCGGAGACGTCCGCGCGGTTCACCGAAGTACTGAACGGGCACCGGTCAGACCGGACAGGGGAGGCACCGCGATGAGACTCACCCAGACCAAGGCCGAGCTGCGGGCAGCGGCTGCGATCCGCCCCCGGGCGGTTGTGATGACCATGGGCGCCCTGCACGAGGGCCACGCCGCGCTGCTGGCCGAGGCCAGGGAACGGGTCGGGCCGGACGGCAGCGTGGTGCTGACGATCTTCGTGAACCCACTGCAGTTCGGGCCGTCGGAGGACTTCGACCGGTACCCGCGGACCCTGGCCAGCGACCTGGCAATCGCGAAGACCGAAGGCGTCGACCTGGTGTTCAACCCGTCGCGGGACGAGCTGTACCCGAACGAGCCGTCGGTCACCGTGCATCCGGGCCCGTTGGCGGACGAGCTCGAAGGCGTGTTCCGGCCCGGCCACTTTTCCGGCGTACTGACCGTGGTCTCGAAGCTGCTGCACCTGACCGCGCCGGACATCGCGCTGTTCGGCGAGAAGGACTACCAGCAGCTGACGCTCATCCGCGAGATGGTGTGCGACCTCGACATGGACGTCGACATCGTGCCGGTGCCCACCGTCCGTGAGGCCGACGGGCTGGCGCGGTCCTCACGCAACCGGTACCTGAGCGAGACCGAGCGTGACGAGGCGCTGGTGCTGTACCGGGCGCTGAGCGCGGGCGCCAAGGCCGGGATGAACGGCCCGGACGCCGTCCTGGCCGCCGCACAGACCGAACTCGAGGCAGTACCGTCGGTGAAGATCGACTACCTCGCCTTGCGCGCCCCCGACCTCGGCCCGGTGATCGGCCCCGGCGAGGCCCGGATGCTGATCGCCGCCCGGGTAGGCCTGACCCGTCTCATTGACAACATTTCCATCACCCTCAGATGAATCCGGTTGATACCGTCGCGGGATGACCGCTCCTGCAGTCCCGCAACGGTTGGCCGCGCCGGAGGCCGGGTGGACCGACAGTGTTGACGTGGTGGTGGTCGGTTCCGGTGTCGCCGGGCTGACCGCCGCGTTGAGAGCCCGCGAGCTGGGCTCTGTCCTGGTGGTGACGAAGGACGTTGTCGCCTCCGGCTCGACGCAGTGGGCGCAGGGCGGGATCGCCGCCGCCCTCCATCCCGAGGATTCACCCGAGGAGCACCTCCAGGACACGCTCGTCGCGGGCGCCGGCCTGAGCGACCCGGAGGCGGTCCGGGTGCTCGTCACCGAGGGGCCGGACGCGGTCCGCGACCTGATCGAGCTGGGCGCGCGCTTCGACACCCTCGCCGACGGGGAGATCTCGCTCGGCCGGGAAGGCGGCCACCATCGCAACCGCATCGCGCACGCGGGCGGCGACGCGACCGGTGCCGAGATCGAGCGGGCCCTGGTGGCCGCGGTCAAGCGTGCCCAGGACATCCGGATCATCGAGCACGCCCTGGTCCTCGACCTGCTCACCGCCGCGGACGGCGCGATCGCCGGTGTCACGCTGCACGTGATGGGCGAGGGTCAGCTGGACGGTGTCGGCGCGATCCGTGCCCGGGCGGTGATCCTGGCCTCCGGCGGCCTCGGGCAGTTGTACGCGGCAACGACCAATCCGAGCGTGTCGACCGGTGACGGGATGGCGCTCGCGCTGCGGGCCGGCGCGAAGATCCGCGACCTCGAGTTCGTGCAGTTCCACCCGACCGTGCTCTGGCTGGGCAAGAGCGCGAAAGGCCAGCAGCCGTTGGTGTCCGAGGCCGTTCGCGGCGAGGGCGCGTTCCTCGTCGACCACAACGGCAAGCGGTTCATGCAGGGGCAGCACGAGCTCGCCGACCTCGCACCGCGGGACGTCGTCGCGAAGGCGATCATGCGGCAGATGCTTGCCACCGGCAAGGACCACGTCTACCTGGACGCGCGGGAGTTCGGCGACGAGAAATGGCGGGTGCGGTTCCCGACCATCCTGGCGTCCTGCCGCTCGCACGGTATCGACCCGGTCCGCGAGCTGATCCCGGTCGCCCCGGCCTGCCACTACTCGTCCGGTGGTGTCCGGACCGACCTGAACGGGCAGACCTCGGTGCCTGGGCTGTACGCGTGCGGTGAGGTCGCCTGCACCGGCGTCCACGGCGGCAACCGGCTCGCCTCGAACTCGCTGCTCGAAGGGCTGGTGTTCGCGCGCCGGATCGCCGCGCACCTCGCGCACGGTCTGCCGGCGCAGCGCGAGCCGGTCGAGGACCGCCGTACGCCGGGACTCGTCGACGCGGACGTCGTACCCGAGCTGCAGCGGGCGATGACCGTCGGCGCGGGCGTGATCCGGAGCGCGGCGGGGCTGTCGGAGGCGGGTACGGCGATCGGCAAGCTGATCGGGCAGCCGGCCGGCGAGCCGGGGACCCCGGGCTGGGAGGCGACGAACCTGGTGACGGTCGCGTCCGCGCTGATCGCCGCGGCGACCGCCCGCGAAGAGAGCCGGGGCGCGCACTGGCGGGAGGACCACCCGGACCGCGATGATCTGCACTGGTCCGGCAGCCTGGACCTCACCCTGCCCGCCGTGGCCGAGCAGGCTGTGCCACAGGCCACGTTTGTACGTACGCGTTTGCGAGGAGAATGAGCGGCATGGATGAGACAGTCGACCGGCAATGGGTCGGTGACCTCGTACGGGCCACGATCGAGGAGGACCTCGCCGGCGGGGTGGACGTGACCACCACGTCCACCGTCGACGCCGGCCAGGTGTCGATCGCCGAGCTGGCCGCCCGTGCCGACGGCGTGGTGGCCGGTCTGGAGATCGCGGAGCTGGTGTTGCGCCAGGTCGCGGCGCCGGACGAGCTCGAGGTCGAGTACGCCGTCCGCGACGGCGCGTCGGTGCACCAGGGCGACGTACTGCTGACCGTTCGCGGCAAGACCCGGCAGCTGCTGACCGCCGAGCGCACCACGCTGAACCTGTTGTGCCACCTGAGTGGCGTGGCCACGCTGACCCGGCGCTGGGTAGACGCGGTCGAGGGCACCGGGGCGGTGATCCGCGACACCCGCAAGACGATGCCGTTGCTGCGGTCGCTGGAGAAGTACGCGGTCCGCTGCGGTGGTGGGAAGAACCATCGAATGGGGCTGTCCGACGCGGCGCTGATCAAGGACAACCACGTGGTCGCGGCCGGCGGCGTCGCGGAGGCGTTCCGGCTGGTGCGCAAGGCGTACCCGGACATCGCGATCGAGGTCGAGGTGGACTCGGTCGAGGACGCGCTGATCGCGGTGGAGTCCGGTGCGGAGCTGATCCTGCTCGACAACATGGATGTCCCGCTGCTGCGGGAGGCCGTCGAGAAGGTGGCCGGCCGCGCCCGGCTGGAGGCGTCCGGCGGGCTGACGCTGGAGCGCGCACGGGCCGTCGCCGAGACCGGCGTCGACTTCCTCGCGGTCGGTGCGCTGACGCACTCCGCGCCGGTGCTCGACATCGGGCTGGATCTGAAGGAAGCCTGATCCGATGCTGCTGACCGTTGCCGTCGAGAACACCAGGACGCTGGTCGGCCTGGTGTTCGAGGGCACGGTCAAGCGGCACTGGTGGGTCGGGACCGACCCTCGTCGTACGGCGGATGAGTGGGCCGTGCTGTTGCAGGGCCTGCTCGCCGGCGAGGCGCCGGTGAGCGGGATCGCGGTGTGTTCCGCCGTACCGCATGTGCTGCACGAGCTCCGCGACGTGGTTTCGCGCTACTACCACGACGTGCCGGGCGTCGTGGTCGAGCCCGGCGTGAAGACCGGGCTGCCGGTGCTGGTGGACAACCCGCGCGAGGTCGGCACGGACCGGATCGCGAACGCGCTCGCGGCGGTGACGCTGTACGGCGCGCCGTGCCTGGTGATCGGCGTCGGAACGGCGATCACGATCGACGTCGTCAGCCCGGCCGGCGCGTTCATCGGCGGAGTGATTGCCCCGGGCATCGAAACCGCGAGCGACGCGCTCGGCGAGGCGGCCGCGCAGTTGCGCCGGGTCGAGCTGGTCAAGCCGCGGTCGGTGGTCGCGAAGAACACCGTCGAGGCTCTGCAGTCCGGTGCGATCCACGGGTTCGCCGCGCTCGTGGACGGGCTGGTCGCCCGGATCCGGACCGAGCAGTCTCTGAACGACGACCTCCCGGTCGTGCTCACCGGCGCGCTCGCGCCGCTGCTGGCCGGCGAGCTGGCCACACCGGTCCGCGACGAACCGTTACTGACCTTGCGCGGCCTGTACCAGGCCTTCAGCCGCAATTTCGCCTGAACCCCCGTAAAGCTCTTGTGTCCTTGAGGTGATCGGGATCACCATGAAGGCAGCTTACGTATGGGGGGAACCATGAAAGCTACCTATCGGGTACTGGCGGGTCTCGTTGCCATTGGTGTGGTGTTGCAGGCAATGTTCATCGCCTGGGGATTCTTCACGGTGGACAAGGACGTCGACAACGGCGCGGTGATCGCCAAGAACTCCACGCCGGAGTCCACCGGGCTGTCACTGCACGGCACGATGGGGATGATGATCATCCCGCTCGTCGCGCTGCTGCTGCTGATCGTCTCGTTCTTCGCGAAGGTCGACCACGGGATCAGGTGGGCGCTGTACGTCGTCGGTCTGGTCGCGCTGCAGATCACGCTCGCGCTGGTGTCGTTCGGCGCACCGGTGGTCGGCCTGTTGCACGGGCTGAACGCGTTCGCGCTGGCGGCGGTGGCGAGTCTGGCGTCCCGGCGGGCCTCCCGGGCACCGGCCGCGGCGGCGGCCGCCGAGACCACGACCACCGTCTAGATGCTGCTGGCAACAAAACTGGCCGGTCGGCGCCGGCTGGTGATCGCCGTCGTGGCGACCCTCGCCGTGCTGGCGCCGATCGCCTTCTTCTGGCAGCGGAGTCTGGTCCCGCACAACCTGTCACCGATGACGATGGGGTACGCCGACTACGGTGGCGGGCCGGCGTCCGTCCACGTCCACCACGGCGAGGACGTCAGTCAGCTCACCGGTCCGCTCGACCGGACCCCTGATGTCGCGGTCGATCTGGTCGCGCGCAAGGAGCGGTTCGACATCCCGGGGCGCGGCCCGATGGATGGGTACACGCTGAACCACACGTCGCCAGGTCCCCGGATCGTCGCGAAACAAGGGGATCTGGTGCAGGTCACGCTGCACAACCAGAACGTTGCCGAAGGCATCACCTTGCACTGGCACGGCGTCGACGTACCGAATGCCGAGGACGGCGTCGCGGGCGTGACGCAGGACGCGGTCCGTGCTGGCCAGTCGTACGTGTACCGCTTCGTCGCGAAGGACGCCGGCACGTACTGGTACCACTCGCATCAGCTCTCCCACGAGCAGGTGCAGAAGGGCCTGTACGGCGTACTGATCATCCAGCCCGGTCCGTCCGACGTGATCGCTGCCGTGCACACCTACGACAAGGTGCGGACCGTCAACGGCGAGTACGGCGAACGTCGCGTCGAGGCTCCCGGGCCGATCGCACGGGTACGGCTGGTCAACACCGACAACGGGCCGCTGCCGGTGTGGGTCGACGGTGCGCCGTACAAGGTGGTCGCGGTCGACGGGACCGACGTGAACGCGCCGACCGAGGTACGCGGGAAGGCGGTACTGGTCACCGCGGGCGGCCGGATCGACCTCGAGGTGCCGACCACCACGCCGGCGCGGATCGGGCTCGGCGGCGGGCCGACCACGCTGGTGATCGGGGACGGTACCCCGCCGTCGGGCACCGAGCCGCAGGACCGGGTCGATCTGCTGAGCTACGGGTCGCCGAAGCCGATCGGATTCGACCCGGCGAAGGCGGACCGCGAGTTCCGGTACGAGATCGGCCGGCGGTTCGGGTTCTTCAACGGGAAGCCCGGGCTGTGGTGGACGATCAACGGGCACCAGTACCCCGACGTGCCGATGTTCGTGGTCAGCGAGGGCGACATCGTCCGGATGACGATCAAGAACACCTCCGGCCAGGTGCATCCGATGCACCTGCACGGCCACCACGTCGTCGTACTCAGCCGCAACGGAGTACGGGCGACCGGGAGTCCGTGGTGGACCGACTCCCTGAATGTCGAGGACAAGGAGACCTACGAGATCGCCTTCGTCGCCGACAACCCCGGTGTCTGGATGGACCACTGCCACAACCTGCCGCACGCGGCGCAGGGCCTGGTCACCCATCTCATGTACACCGGCGTCAGCACGAAGTACCACCTGGGCGGACCCTCGGACAATCAGCCCGAGTAGATCGGACGGCCGACCGTGAGCGCCGTACGGAGGGAGTCCGGGAGGCCGCTGAAGGCTGCGTCGGGTTGGGTGCCGGTGGCGTCGAGAGTCTTGGAGAAGAACGCGCGGGCAGCCGCGGCCAGGGCCACGTCGAGTACGTCGGCATCGGTCAGACCGACCGCCTTCAGGTCGTCGACATCCGTCTGCGTGACGGTGTCGGCGGCCAGGGCGACCTTGCGGGCGAACGCCATCACGGCGCGGTCGACCGGGTCGTTCGGCGGCTCGTCGACCAGGGCCACGACCTCTTCGGCGGTGTAGAACTTGTCGGCCAGGACCTGGCCGTGGGCGAGGCTGCAGTAGCTGGACTTCAGCGCGGTCGCCGCGGCCAGCGTCGCGAGCTCGTAGCGGCGCAGGTCCATGGACTCCTTGATCGCGCCGTTCAGCTGCTTCCACGCTTCGTACACGGCAGGTCGCGCCGCGAATGTGTGGACGAAGTTCGGCACATGCCCGGCCGCCGCCCGGTTGGCCTCGAACATCCTCGGATTGTCGGGCGTCTTGATGAAAGCCATGGTGGTTCCCCCTCTGCGGCTGCTCTCACCGTAGGACCGCGATACCGATCCGGCAACGGCCGTGCTCGATGGGTACCTGTGACTGGGTATGGTTCAGCGGATCAGTCGTGAGGCGGAGGTGGTCGGAGTGCGGCGAGCGTTCGCCGTTGCGCTGGCGGTGGCGGCGGGGGTCACCGGCCTGGCCGCGTGTGCTTCGGATCCGGCGCCGACCGACGTCGGTGTCGCCTGGGCGCCCAAGGGCGGCGCGGTCCTGGTCACCTGGAAGGACACCAACCAGCCGAACCGGATCACCATCGAGGGCGTGCTCAGCGAGAGCCCGTCGTACGTGAAGTACCTCCCGGCCGGCGCCCCGAACCAGTGGGCGATCCCGGCCTCGGAGTTCCCGCCGGACGGGAACTACAAGGTCGTGGTCGCGATCGGTACGTCGCAGGGCGGCGTGAGCAGCAAGCCCACCAGGTCACCGGTGTTCGACACCGACGGCCCGGTGCGGCCGAGTGGGGCAACGGTCGCGCAGAAGGGCCGCGGGGTACTCATCAAGTGGTCGGTGCCGGTGGCGCCGCAGGACTTCACCCCGAACGACCCGCTGGACATCACCGGCAAGAAGACCCAGCGGTACGTGCCGATGATCGGTCGTCCCGGCGAGGTGCTGAAGGCGATCGGCCCGGCGACGACCGCGAACCGGCAGCTGATCAAGAGCATCAAACCGCCGTTCGCCTTCCAGCTCCGCACCCAGAACGAATGGAGCGCCCGCAGCGGCGGCGAGGTCCTCGGACTGACCAGCTCGATCAGCGGCGCCGTGCCGCCCAAGGCGCAGTACAGCGTCCCGATCCGGGCACGCGGGCGGGTCATCCTGCACCAGACCGCCTGTGACCTCGGTACGCCGTGCACCAGCAAGCGGGCGACGCCGGCTGGCGTGCCGGTCGTGGTGCTGACGCAGGTCACGCCGGGGTCGCGGTGGACGCCGGCGGCGCGCGGCTCCACCACGGGCGGCGGGTACTACGACATCGCCGTACCGACCGGTGGCAGCCGGCCGTACAAGATCACCGTGCCGATGTACAGCAAGGGCGGCATGATCACCGGACCGTCGAGCAGCCGGCCGGGCTACACCAAGAGCGTCGTCCGGATCGTGTCGGCCGGGTTCGCCGGCGGCGCGACGGCGAAGGCGCACGGGTCGGCGGTCGTGGTGTCCGTCGGCGTGGCGCCGGCCATGAACACGACCGTGATGCTGCAGCTGTGGAACCGCCAGACCCGCACCTGGGCGAACGTGAAGCCGCTGGCGATGCGCAGCGGCCGGGCCGCGCTGACCTTCACGGCCGCAACTCCGGGTGACTTCGTCTACCGGATCGTGGTGCCGGGCGCGATGATGTTCGGCCGGCCGATGGACGGCATCACCACACCGCAGCTGCCGCTACACATCCGCTGACTCGGGCGCAACGCCGTCGGGCGCAGGCTCGGGTGTCGTTTCGGCCTGCTCCCGGCGGTGCTTGCGGACCCGGTGGACGACGTACAGCGCGACCGCGAGCACTCCGATCGCGATCAGTGCGCCGATCGAGACCCGGCCGAAGATCTGGTCGGCGTTGTCGCCGATCTTGTACGCGACCACGCCGATCGTGGTCGCCCACGCGATGCCGCCGGCCGCGTTGGCGGCCAGGAACCGCGGGTAGTGCATCCGCAGCATGCCGGCCATCGGGCCCGCGAAGATCCGCAGCAGCGCGACGAACCGGCCGAAGAACACCGTCCAGACGCCGTACTTGTGGAAGTACTTCTCGGCCCGGACGATCCGGTCTTCGGAGAAGTGATGGAACCGGCGGCCGAGCCGCTCGAACAGGCTGCGGCCGGCCTTCCGGCCGATGAAGTACCCGATGGAGTCGCCGATGATCGCGCCCAGCGCGGCGGCCAGGATGACGAACTCGATCTTCAGGTGGTGCTGTGAGGCGAGCAGCGCGGCGGCGATCAGCGTGGTCTCACCGGGCAGCGGCACGCCCATGCTCTCGACGCCGATGACGAGCCCGACCACCAGATAGGCCAGCACGGCAACGCCGGTCGGGATGGCGATCGCCTGGGCCAGCAGCAGAGGTTCCCCCATGCACCCATAGTGACATCGACGGACAACCAATTAGGTGCGGGGGCAACTAACTCCGGGGGATTTCAGGGTTGTGGCCGTTCTCGGAGGGGATTTCTGCGGGAACCTTCGGTGTCTCGCCGGTGAACGCCTTGGTCACGTTCTGCAGCGCGGTGGTGACCTCGGACGGGATCACCCAGAACGTGTTGCCGGGCCCCTTCGCGAGTTCGGGAAGCATCTGCAGGTACTGGTACGCGAGCAGCTTCGGGTCCGGGTCGTTGCGGTGGATCGCGTCGAAGACCGTGTCGATCGCCTTCGCCTGGCCCTCGGCGCGCAGGATCGCCGCCTGCCGGTCGCCCTCGGCGGTCAGGATCCGGGACTGCCGCTGGCCCTCGGCGGCCAGGATCGCGGCCCGCTTCTCGCGCTCGGCGCGCATCTGCTTCTCCATCGACTCCTTGATCGACGCCGGCGGCTCGATCGCCTTCAGCTCGACCCGGTTCACCCGGATGCCCCACTTGCCGGAGGCTTCGTCGAGGACGCCGCGCAGGATCGAGTTGATGTGCTCGCGGGAGGTCAGCGTCTTCTCCAGGTCCAGCGCGCCGATCACGTTCCGCAGTGTGGTCACGGTGAGCTGCTCGATCGCCTGGATGTAGTTCGCGATCTCGTACGCCGCCGCGCGCGGGTCGGTGACCTGGAAGTACAGCACGGTGTCGATGTGCACGACCAGGTTGTCCTCGGTGATCACCGAGTTCGGCTCGAACGAGACCACCTGCTCGCGCAGGTCGATCAGCTGGCGCGGCCGGTCCACGAACGGGATCACCACGTTCAGCCCGGGTTCCAGCGTGCGCAGGTACCGCCCGAGGCGCTCGACGTTGCTGGCCCGCGCCTGCGGGACGATCCGCACGGTCCGCAGTACCAGGACGACGGCGAGCAGCGCCACGACGATGCCGATGATCAGTTCGGCCATGGTTCCTCCTGGGGATGGACGAGGGCAGTGGCGCCCTCGATCGCGAACACGTCGACCCGGGTTCCCGCGGGGATGTGCAGGTCAGGGTCGTAGGACCGGGCACTCCATTCCTCGCCGCCGATCCGGACCCGGCCGGCGTCGCGGTCGCACGGCGCGAGCACGACGGCCTCCCGGCCGACCAGCGCGGCGACCCCGGTCCGCAGCCCGGGGTGCCCGGTCAGGTGCCGGCGCGCGACCGGGCGGACCAGCGTGACCATCGTCGCGGCGGTGATCGCGAACGCGACCACCTGGAAGGCGATGCCGAGTCCGAGAGCGCCGACCCCGGCAGCGGCCACCGCGGCGACCGCGAGCAGGAGCAGGTCGAAGGTCGCCGTCATCAACTCGGCCGTGCCGAGAACAGCGGCGACGATCAACCAAAGGATCCACGACTGCATGCGAAGTACCTCTACTTCGAAGGTACTCCGAGATACGCCGCGAGGCAGCTAACGGTTCAGCTCAGCTCCGCCTGCCGGGTTCAGCGCTGGTCCGGCTGCTCCGCGGCCGGTACGACGGCGATCAGCGTGCTGACCTGGCGTGTTCCCGGGGCCCGCCCCTTGACCTTGCGCTTCTTCTCGAAGCGGTCGACCAGCTCGGTCAGCTCCTTGCCGAGTTCCTTGGCCTCGTCGTAGGTCAGCCACAACCGGGACCGGCTCAACGAGCTGACATCGTCCCAGGGATCGTCCGCGTCCATGTCCACGAACTGCTCGAGGACAGCGTCCATCGCGGTCTTGATCATCGCCTGACTGGCCAGCCGGCCGGCTCCGGTCGACTGCGACGAGATCATCAGGCTGGCCGCCGGTGCCTTCCAGGGACGTTCGCGCCCGTCGGCGGATTCGTCGGCGCGCTGGATGATGCCCCACTTCTCCAGCGCCCGCAGGTGGTAGCTCATCGCCGACGGGGTCAGCCCGGCGAGCTCCGCGCACTCGGTCGCGGTCAGCACCCTCCCGTTGAACAGCTCGTCGATGACCCGCTGCCGGGCCGGGTGCGCGAGCGCACGGATCGCCCGCGGGTCGGTGATCACCAGCCGCTTCTTCTTGGCCACGAGGTCAGCGTAGCGAACCGCTTGACGCCGCAAAATCCGAAGGGTTTACTTCAGATCTATGAAGCAAACCCTTCAGACTTCGATCTGGTCGTACCGCGACATCCGGCTGGTGCTGCCGGCCCGGGCACTGTCGTACGCCGGCGACTCGATCGCGATGATCGCCCTGATGCTGCGGGTCTCCGACGGTCACGGGCCGGCCGCCGTCACGGCGCTGCTGCTTGCGTTCGCCGTACCGACCGTGGTGATGATCCCGTTCGCCGGGCGGATCGTGGACGGGTTCGACTCGCGGACGGTCCTGGTCTGGTCCGGGCTGTTGCAGGTGGTGGCCGGGGCCGGGCTCGCGTTCGTGCACGACCTGGTCCACACGCTGGCGCTGGTGTGTGTGCTGCAGATCGGTCAGGCCGTCGCCGGTCCCGCGTGGGGCGCGCTCATCCCGCGGATCGTCGGCGAGGAGCTGGTCGGCCGCAGTACCGGGACCAGCCAGGCCCTGATCGGGGTCGCGACGCTGGCGGGCTCGGCAGCCGGCGGTGTGCTGGTGGGATGGGCCGGGACCCGCGGCGCGCTGCTCGTCGACGCCGGGACGTTCCTCGTGCTCGTGGTTGTCGCGCAACTGGTCCGGACCCGCCGCCGGCCGGAGCCGGGCGCTGTCCGCGAGCGGGGCGGGGTGTCGGCAGGACTGCGCGTCATGTTCGGTGACGCCCTGATGCGGATCCTGGTGCCGGCGCTCTGGGTGTTCGTGCTCGTCGGTGAGGCGGTCAACGTCGTCGAGGTCTTCCTGATCACCGGCGAACTCGGCCTCGGGCCTGCCCTGTACGGCGCTGCGGGCGCCGCCACCGGCGCCGGGGCGATCTTCGGTGCCTGGTACAGCGGCCGCCTGAACGGTGACCGGGCCCGGGCCGGGGGAGTCGTGGCCGGGATGGCGGCGATCGGCGGATCCTGCGTGCTGATGGGCCTGGCGGGGAACCTCGTGACGCTGATGATCGGAGCCACCGCGATCGGCGTCGGTAGCGGGCTGCTGAACGCCGCCGTCAGCGCGCTCGTCGTGACCCGGTCGGCCGAGGCGGTCCGCGGCCGGGTGATCGCGGCCCTGAACGGCACGGTCCGCTCGTTCAGCATCTTCGCGATGCTGCTGGGTGGTCTGGCGGGTGCGCTGCTCGGTCCGCGCGGGACGTTCGTGACGTGCGGAGTGGCCTGTGCGGTGGCCGCCGCGGCGGTTGGCGCGCTCGTTGTCCGGAGCAGGGCCGGAACAAAGGATTCGGAGCTAGAGGCGGTCAGTCCGTAGCCTTTGGGGCATGACTGACGCACACGTGGACCCGGTGAACCCCGACAGTGGGCAGGACGACCTGCCCGAGCAGATGCGGGTTCGCCGGGAGAAGCGTGACCGTTTACTGGCCGAAGGCGTCGCGCCGTACCCGATCTCGGTGCCGCGGACGCACCTGCTGAAGGACCTGCGGGCGAAGTACGACAGCCAGGAGCTGGAGCCCGACACCCGGACCGGCGAGCAGGTCGCGGTGGTCGGCCGGGTGATCTTCCTGCGCAACACCGGCAAGCTCTGCTTCGTCCGGCTCCGCGAGGGCGACGGGACCGAGTTGCAGGTGATGCTGTCGCTGGCCGACCTCGGCGAGGAGGGCCTGGCCGCGTTCAAGCAGCTCGTCGACATCGGTGACCTGCTGGCGGTCCAGGGCGAGGTGATCACCAGCCGCCGCGGTGAGCTGTCCGTGCAGGCGACCGCGTGGCAGATGGCCGCGAAGACGCTCCGCCCGCTGCCGAACGAGCACAAGCCGCTCAGTGAAGAAGCCCGGGTCCGGATGCGGTACGTCGACCTGATCGTGCGGCCCGAGGCACGCGAGATGGTCCGCGCGAAGGCAGCCGTCCTGAAGGCGCTGCGCGCGACGTACGACGAGCACGGCTTCGTCGAGGTCGAGACGCCGGTGCTGCAACTGACCAACGGCGGCGCCGCGGCGCGCCCGTTCTCGACCCACCTGAACGCCTTCGACCAGGAGATGAAGCTCCGGATCGCGCTCGAGCTCGACCTGAAGCGGGCGATGATCGGCGGCGTCGACCGGGTCTACGAGATCGGCCGGACGTTCCGCAACGAAGGCCTGGACTCCACCCACTCGGCGGAATTCTCGATGATCGAGGCGTATCAGGCGTACGGCGATTACGACACGATGGCCGAGCTGATCCAGGAGCTGATCCGGAACGCCGGCCGTGCGATCGGTCGTACGACGATCACCGGGCGCGACGGACAGACGATCGACGTCGAGCAGCCGTTCCGGCACGCGACGCTTTTCGGGCTGCTGTCGGAAGCGGTCGGCGAGAGCGTCGACGTGAACACCGACCTGGCCACGCTGCTGAAGTTGGCCGAGCAGCACGAGGTCGAGCTGCAGCCCGGCCGGAATGCCGGCGAGATCGCCGTCGACTTGTTCGAGAAGCTGTGTGAGCACACGCTGATCCAGCCCACCTTTGTCCGCGACTATCCGGAGTCGGCGCGGCCGCTGGCGAAGCCGCACCGCGAAATTCCGGGCCTGGTCGAGGCCTGGGACCTGTTCTTCAACGGCGTCGAGCTCGGCGTCGCCTACTCGGAGCTGAACGACCCGGTGATCCAGCGCGATCGCCTGGAAGCGCAGTCGATCCAGGCCGCGGCCGGCGACCCGGAGGCGATGGAACTCGACGAGGACTTCCTGCGCGCGATGGAATTCGGGATGCCGCCGGCCGGCGGTATGGGGATGGGGCTGGACCGGTTGGTGATGTTGCTCACCGGGACCGGTATCCGGGAGACGATTCTGTTCCCGTTGCTGCGTCCGGAGTGATTTCCGCAGATCGTTGCATAGCACAACGGACGGCCATCGCAAATCCCGGGTGCGAATTCATTCCGGACCGGCCGGTTCGCACCGGATGAATACGCAAGGTCACCATGGCTGCGCAGCGTCGATGAATGACAAGCACCGGGTTTGTGCGGTACAAATCAGGTGCTAACAATTCAGCAGGGGGATTGTGCCCGATGGCGGGCGCGGAAAGGTTGTCATCGATGGCGCAAAGGGTGCAGGTGGTTCTCGAGGATGATCTCGACGGCGGTAAGGCCGACGAGACCGTCACTTTCGGGCTGGACGGAACGACGTACGAGATCGACCTGTCCAAGAAGAACGCCGCGAAACTGCGCGACGCGCTTGCCGCGTACGTCGGTTCCGGGCGCCGGGTGGCCGGTCGCCGGGGTGCGGCGGGCAGGTCCCGCGGGCGTGCCGGCCGGTCGGCGTCGGACTCCGCGGACATCCGGGCCTGGGCCAAGGAGAACGGGTACGACGTCAGCGAGCGCGGCCGGATCTCCGCCGAGGTGCGCGCGGCGTACAACGAAGCCAAGTAATTCCCAGCTGTCGCCGGTCCCGGCCCCCGAAGAGGGTGCCGGGACCGTCCGCATTCCGGTTGTTTCACAGAGTGGGACCGGGCGTGTCGGCGCTGATCACTGACCGGGCAGGTAGTTCGGGGAATTCGCTGGTGGCGAACACGCTGTCGTATCCGCCGCACACGGGAACAGGCTGGAGAGCCGGTCGGTTGTTCCCTTGTGATGCCGCCCGGGCGGCCGGTGGAAGCGTGATCGGGTGTTCGCCGAGAGCGAGGCTGTCGGCGCCGGGGACTAGCATGCAGGTACGGGGGTCGGCCTATACGGCACGTCCGACTCCTCTGAGGCAAGGAGCGCTTTGGCGATGTTTGAACGATTTACGGACCGCGCCCGTCGGGTAGTCGTCCTGGCTCAGGAAGAGGCCAGGATGCTCAGCCACAACTACATCGGGACCGAGCACATCC
>DASXXB010000299.1:0-4355 GCA_036503355.1 Kribbella sp.
GGCGGCGGTCTCGCCCATCAGAGCGTCGTACGGCGCGTTGGCCGCGATCAGGGTCCACGTGGCGTCGTAGACCGCCACTGGTGTGTCCGCCAGCCGGTCGAGCAGGCGCTGCACGCTGGCCGTGAGGCGCGACGGCACGACATCCGGCCCTGGAGCGGCGTGTCCGGACAGTTCGAAGAGATGTCCGCGCTCGGTGTCGGAGACCCGCAGCGCGCGGGCCAGCGCCTCGACCACCCGCAGTGACGGGGAAGTCGCGCGGCCCTGCTCGAGCCGGGTCAGATAGTCCGCCGAAATGCCGGCCAGTCCCGCGAGCTCCTCCCGGCGCAGCCCGGTCGCGCGGCGGCGGCCACCCGCCGGCAGCCCCACCGCCGCGGGCGCGACCCGCTCCCGCCAGCGGCGAACCGTACGACCGAACTCGCTGCGTTCCATCCGACCAGTCTGCATGGTCGATCGCGCCGCAGTCCTGGCCCTGTCAGTCCTACGGCGAGTCGGGAAGACGAGGACACGCCGTCACGCAGAGCGATCGGGCAGGCGTCCCGACAGAATGATGGCGTCTCGTTCAGATGCGCGCTGGATTTGACAATCGTTTTCACTAACGTGAGGATGTGGCGCGTGTCCGAGACGTGGGGTAGACGTGGGTTCTTGGGGCTGGCCGGTGCTGCGGGACTGGCTGCGATCGCTGGGTGCGGATCAGCTGCCGCGGAGCCGAAACAGGGCGGGCGGTTACGTGCGGTGTACGCCGGTGGTGGGGCGAAGGAAGTGCTCGATCCGCACGTACAGAGCCTGTTCGTGGACATCGCGCGGCACAAGGCGATCTACGAGAAGCTGGTCGAGCTCGGCTCGGACCTGAAGCCGGTGCCGCGGCTCGCGTCGCGGTGGGACCACGACGGTACGGCGACCACCTGGCGCTTCACGCTGCGGGACGCGACGTTCCACGACGGCGCGAAACTGGTTCCGGACGATGTGCTGTACAGCTTGAGCCGGATCGCGGATCCCGCCGTACCGGAACGGGTCGCGCAGTCCTCGCTCGCAACGCTGGATCTCAAGCGCAGCAAGGCGATCGGGGCCTCGACGGTCGAGTTGGTGCTGACCGAGCCGAACGCCGAGTTCCCCGCACTGCTGGCCGGCATCGGCACCCAGATCGTGCGGAACGGCTTCAAGGATCCATCGAAACCCGTCGGCACCGGCGCCTTCCGCTACGTGTCCTTCGAGGCCGGTCGCTCGATGGTCGCCTCCCGGTACGACGACTACTGGGACGGGCCCGCGCGGATCGAGGAGCTGCACGTCCTGTCCGCGGACTCCGACGCCCGCGCGAACGCCGTACAGGGTGGTCAGGCGGAGTACGCGAACGACATGACCGCGACGTTCGCGCGGACGGCCGAGTCCGGCAAGGCGGTGCGGATCGTGGCCGCGAAGGCGAGCACGATGCAGGCGTTCGTGATGAAGACCGACCGGCCGCCGTTCGACAATCCCGATGTCCGGCTGGCGTTCAAGCTGGTCGCGGATCGGCAACGGCTGGTGGACGTCGTGCTCGCCGGACGCGGTGAGGTGGGGAACGACCTGTTCGGCAAGGGATATCAGTATTATCCGGCCGGCCTGCCGCAGCGTGAGCGGGACGTCGATCAGGCGAAGGCGTTGTTGGCGAAGGCCGGTCTGGTCGGCAAGGAGGTCGACATCTTCACCGCGGACGCGTCGGCCGGGTTCGTCGAGGCGGCGACGTTGTTCGCGGAGCAGGTCGCGGAGGCTGGGGTGCGGTTGAAGGTGACGACGGGGAGCCCGCAGACGTACGCGAAGGACCTGCTGACGAAGGGGGCCATCGGCAACCACAGGTCGGGCGCGATGCCGATCCCGCAGTACTTCACCGATCGGCTGCTGTCGCACTCGCCGTTCAACGTGACGCATTGGCGGCGGCCGGCGTTCGACGCGGCGTTCGCGGCGGCGCGTGCGGTGACGTCGGAGGCCGAGCGTTCGCAGCGGTACGGCGTACTGCAGAAGACGGTGCGCGACGAGGGCGGGATCCTGGCGTGGGGGCTGCCGGACTACCTGATCGCGGTGTCGGCGAAGGTGCAGGGCGTGCAGGCGGCGCCGCCGAACACGCTGGACCAGGGCCGGTTCGACAAGGTGTGGCTGGCCTGAATGCGGTCCTACGCCGCACAACGGGCGGGGCTTGCCGTTGTTCAGCTGGCTGTGCTCTCGGTGCTGGTGTTCGTGCTGACGTCGTTGCTGCCGGGGGATGCGGCGGACCTGCGCTTCACCGAGAGGCTGACGCCGTCGCAGGTCGCCGCGTTGCGGGCCGAGCTCGGACTGGACCAGCCGCCGATCGAGCGGTTCGTGCACTGGCTGGGGCATGTGCTGACGGGTGACCTCGGTACGTCGTTGATCAGCGGAGGACCGGTTGCGGACATCGTGCGGCACTCGATCGGCGCGACGCTGGTGCTGACGCTGGCGACGCTTGCAGTCGTCGTACCGCTGGCCGTTGCCCTGGGCATCGTGATGGGGACGCGCGAGAACGGGCGGATCGACCGCGCGATCACGTCGGTCACGCTGGCGCTGTCCGCGATCCCGGACTTCGTGATCGCGGTGGTGCTGGTCGCGGTGTTCTCGCTGCGACTCGGCTGGTTGCCGGCGACGTGGATCGGCGGCAACCTGCTCGCGTCGCCGGTGCTGCTGATCCTGCCCGTGTCCGTGCTGTTCGGCCGGACCGTCTGCCTGCTGTCCCGGCAGGTCCGCGCCGGCACGATCACAGCCCTCAACGCCGAGTACGTCATCCAGGCCAGGCGGCTCGGCGTACCACGTCGTCAGCTCCTGTTGCGCCACGTCCTCCCGAACGCGGCCGTTCCCGGCGTACAAGAGCTGGCGCGTACCGGCGACACGCTTCTCGGTGGAGTTCTCGTCGTTGAAGCGATCTTCGCGATCCCGGGCTTCGCGACGGCGCTGGTCGACGGCGTCGAGACTCGTGACATCCCCGCAGTACAAGGGCTCACGCTGGTTCTGGCGATCGTTGCCCTGGTCATCAACCTGGCCGCCGACCTCACCTGCAACCGCCTCGTCCCGCGATCAGAAGTACTCCGATGACGCGCGGGGTCATAGGGATGGGCCTGGCCGTCGTGCCGTTGGTCGTTGCCGTTGCCGGCCCGTTCCTTCCGTACGACGCTCGCGAAGGACTGCCGTACTCGTCCGAGGGTCTGCTCGGGATGGACGGACTGGGACGGGATGTTTTCGGACTGCTCTTGATCGGTGGGCGATCGGCTCTGGGGATGGCGTTCGGAGCGGTGGTTCTGGCGTACCTGGTCGGCGGCCTGCTCGGGTTGACGGCGGCGTCCACGCGGCACCGGTGGCTGGACGAAGGGCTGATGCGGCCCCTAGACGTACTGCTGCCGTTGCCGTCCCTGCTCGTGATCAGCGTGGTCGCGGTCGGCTGGCGTGCGTCCGCGGCAGCGATCACGCTGGCCGTCGCGATGGTCAACGTGCCGACTGTTGCCCGTCTCGTGCGTGCCGCGGCTTTGGATGCGGCCAGCGGACCTGTTGTCGAAGCGCTCCGCATGCAGAGCGAGTCGTGGTTCAGGATTCAGCTCGGGTACGTCGGACGCTCGGTCCTCGGCCCCGTCGCCGCGGATCTCGGGACGCGGATCACGCTCGCGGTGTTCCTCGTCGCCTCGGTCAACTTCCTCGGGCTCGGGCTGAGTCCGACCGCGCCTGACTGGGCCGTGAGCGTCTCCCGCAATCGCGAAGGGTTGCTGCTCCAGCCGTGGTCGGTCCTCGCGCCGGCGCTCCTGCTCGTCTCGTTCACCTTGGGCTTCAATCTCCTCGCCGATCGCCTCGTACACCGATCCCGACGTCTCGCGGAGAGCCCGAGATGAGGCCTGGCGAGGTCTTGGCGCGGGTGCGAGGGCTGTCTGCGACTGCGGGATCCGCGGTGCTGGTCGACGGGGTTTCGTTCGAGGTGGTGGCGGGGGAGGTGACGGCTCTGGTCGGCGCATCCGGGTCCGGCAAGACCACGTCGGCGCTGGCGTTGCTCGGCGAGCACGGCGACGGCGTACGACTGAGCGGACAGGTGGAGATCGCCGGTGAAATAGTTGTCGACAGCAAAGGCGTCACACCTGCCGACGTGCGCGGGCATGTCGTCGCGTACATGCCGCAACATCCGGGCAGCGCATTGAACCCGGCGCGGCGGATCGGTACGACGTTGCGTGAGCTCGCGAAATTGCACGACGGCGATGCAGAGGAAGCTGTCCGCGTCGCACAACTGCCGGGTGACAACGCGACGCTCAGGCGGTTTCCGCATCAGTTCTCGGGCGGTCAGCGGCAGCGGGTCGCGCTGGCGCAGACGCTGACCTGCCGGCCCAAGGTTCTCG
>DASXXB010000300.1:0-4106 GCA_036503355.1 Kribbella sp.
TCGGCCGCCAGCGTCAGGATCTGGGTGGCCAGCAGGGTCCCGAGGTCGTCGTCGAGCGCTCGATCCAGTACGACGATCCGCTGCGCGAGCAGCCGCTGCCGCGCGGTCTCGTTGAACAGCGGCGCTTTCATGTCTTCTGCCATGTGTCCAAGGGTGTCCGCGACCATCCCCGCGATCCCAGCTTTTCTGCTGACGGCAAGTCTGCCCACAGCAAACCGCTCACCTCAGAGCACCTTCGCCAACTGGGCCCCGAAGCCGACCGGGAAGGCGTGTCCGAGGCCCGGGAGCTGCTCGATCGTGCAGCCGAACGCCGCCAGCCGATCCGCCATCGGTTCGACGACCTCGAGCAGGTCGTCGTCCGCGCCGATCCAGATCGTTGCCGGCGTCAACTTCCCGGCCGCGGTGTCCGGGAGTTCGCGCAGCGCCGGCGCCAGTACGAGAACTCCGGCGGCCGGCGACGGCTCGGCGGTGAGTGCCCAGTCGAGGGCGGCCCGCCCACCGGCCGAGAACCCGGCGGCCACGACAGGCAGCCCCTGCAGCTCGGCCGGCAACTGCGCGAGGGCGCGGGCGATGTCCGCGATCGCCTGGTCGCGGTCCGGCCAGCTGTGGTACTTCGGCGACATCCGCCGCGACGACTGCACGCTGACCAGCGCATGCCCGCGCTCGAGCACCCCGGCCCAGTCGCGCTGTGCATGCGCCGCCGTCTGTCCGGCGCCGTGCAGCGCCACGACGACACCCTGAGGCTGGTCCGGTACGTCGATCAGCGCCGGTACGACGTCGTCCGACACCCGCTCCGCGGACACCGCGAGCAACTTCCCGAACTCGGGCCGCCCGCGCAGCGCCTCCAGATCGTCATCGTCGGTCAGGATCTCGGGGAGCCACCACGCCCCGGACGCGCTCGCATCCTCCAGCACGTGCAGGGCTCGGTCCGGGTGGCCGCTGACGGCGAGGAGGCAGGCCCTGAGCAGTGCGAGCTCCGCCATCCAGTCCTCGAGCCCGTCGCTTCCCGCATCCAGCGCCTGCAGCGCCTCGTCGTACCGCTCTGCCTCGTACAGCGCGTAAACGCGGCCGTCGAGCTCGTCGTACCGCGCCGTCAGCTCCATGCCGAGCACCCTAGGTCTGCCGCGATCACCCGTCAGTTCATTTCGAGTCAGGTCGTAATGACTAGGGTGAACGGGTGAGTGCAGCGAACATCGTCGTCATCTACGCGGACGACCTCGGGTACGGCGATCTTGGATGTTATGGCGGGGAAGCGGGGGTGAGTCCGCACCTCGACGCGCTTGCCGCGAGTGGCGTACGGGCGAGGTCGTGGTACTCGAACGCGCCGGTCTGCTCGCCGTCGCGGGCGGCCCTGCTGACCGGACGGCATCCGGTCAACACCGGCGTCACGCAGATCCTCGGGGGAGCACGCCGTACGCCGGGACTCCCGCCGGATCGAACCACGCTGGCCTCGATGCTCCGGGACCAGGGCTACGCGACCGGCCTGTTCGGGAAGTGGCATCTCGGTGTCGCGCCGGAGTACCGGCCGCGGGCGCACGGGTTCGACCGGTTCTTCGGCATCCTGGCCGGCTGCGTCGACTACTACTCGCACATCTTCTACTGGGGGCAGGCCGCCGGGACGGATCCGGTGCACGACCTCTGGGACGACGACGAGGAGGTGTGGCGCAACGGCGAGTACCTGACCAGCCTGATCACCGAGCGTGCGGTCGAGTTCGTCGAGCAGCAGCAGGACCGTCCGTTCTTCTGCTACGTCCCGTACAACGCGCCGCACTACCCGATGCACGCGCCGCCGGAGTACCTCGAACGCTTCGCCCACCTGAGCCCGGACCGGCAGACGATGTGCGCGATGATCGCCGCGATGGACGACGGGGTCGGCGAGATCCTCGCCGCGCTGGACCGGACCGGGCAGCGCGACAACACGATCGTCGTGTTCTCCAGCGACAACGGGCCGTCGACCGAGACCCGCAACTGGCTCGACGGCACCGAGGACCGGTACTACGGCGGTACGGCCGGTGGCTTCCGTGGTCACAAGGGCAGCCTGTTCGAGGGCGGTATCCGCGAGCCGTTCCTGATCAGCTACCCCGGCCGTCTGCCCGCCGGCGCGGTCCGTGACGAACCCGCACAGATGTCGGACGTGGTACCGACAGTTCTCGCACTGGCCGGCCTGCCGCCCGCGCCGACCACGGACGGTGTGGACGTGTCCGGGATGCTGCGTGGCGAGACCCAGACGGACCGGCAGTTGTTCTGGTCACACGCCGATCAGCTCGCGGTCCGTGACGGCGACTGGAAGCTCGTCCTGAATCCCTGGCTCGACTTCGATCGCAAGCTGGACGCCCGCGTACACCTGGCGAATCTGGCCGCGGACCCCGGCGAGCAGGTCGATCTCAGCGCGGCGGAGCCCGCGATCGCCGAGCGACTGACCGCGCGCGTGCGGGAGTGGTACGGCGCTCTGACGGCCGGGTGACGCGCTGTTCGAACCGATTTTCGGTAACTGTCGGGGGAAGCGCCTAAGGTGTTGAGTGATGACTACGCTGTTCTCGCCTGATGAGCTCCCGGTGCCGCTGGAGGAGCCGAAGACGTCCCGCCCCGACCCGGACAAGCTGCTCGAAGGGCTGAATCCGCAGCAGCGGGCGGCGGTCGTGCACGCCGGCAAGCCGCTGCTGGTGGTCGCCGGCGCGGGCTCGGGCAAGACCCGGGTGCTGACCCGCCGGATCGCGTACCTGCTGGCCGCGCGGGACGCGCATCCCGGGTCGATCCTGGCGATCACGTTCACCAACAAGGCCGCCGCGGAGATGCGCGAGCGGGTGGTGGACCTGGTCGGCCCGCGGGCGAAGCTGATGTGGGTCTCGACGTTCCACTCCTCGTGTGTGCGGATCCTGCGTCGCGACATCAAGCGGTTCGGGATCAACTCGACGTTCTCGATCTACGACGACACCGACTCGCGGCGGCTGATGACGCTGGTCTGCCGCGAGCTCGACCTGGACGTCAAGCGGTACAACCCGCGCGCCGTGCTGAACTGGATCAGCACCCAGAAGAACGAGCTGATCGACCACGAGACGGCCGCCGGCAAGGCGGAGAACCATCTCGAACAGACCTACGCCGAGTGCTACCGGATCTACCAGGAGCGGCTCGCCCAGGCGAACGCGCTGGACTTCGACGACCTGCTGATGACCACGGTCAACCTGCTGCAGGCCTTCCCCGAGGTCCGCGAGTACTACCGCCGCCGCTTCCGCCACGTGCTCGTCGACGAGTACCAGGACACCAACCACGCGCAGTACACGCTGATCCGTGAGCTGTGCGGCGAGGACGCGCCGGGGGCGAGCGGCCCGACCGCGCCGCCGGCCGAGCTGATGGTCGTGGGTGACTCCGACCAGTCGATCTACGCGTTCCGCGGCGCGACGATTCGCAACATCCTCGCCTTCGAGGAGGACTTCACCGGCGCCGAGACGATCCTGCTGGAGCAGAACTACCGCTCCACCCAGACGATCCTGACCGCCGCCAACGCGGTGATCGCGCGCAACGAGGGCCGGAAGGCGAAGAACCTCTGGTCCGACCAGGGCCAGGGCGAGCAGATCGCGGTGTACGTCGCCGACA
This sequence comes from Kribbella sp., assembly GCA_036503355.1. GTDB lineage: Bacteria > Actinomycetota > Actinomycetes > Propionibacteriales > Kribbellaceae > Kribbella. The sequence goes on from DASXXB010000300.1 coordinate 3,595, forward strand.
ACGAGCACGACGAGGCGCAGTTCGTCGCCGACGAGATCGACCGGCTGTCCGACGCCGAGGGCGTGAAGCCGTCCGACGTGGCGGTGTTCTACCGGACCAACGCGCAGTCCCGCGTCTTCGAAGAGGTCTTCATCCGCACCGGCCATCCGTACAAGGTGGTCGGCGGCGTCCGGTTCTACGAGCGCAAGGAGGTCCGCGACGCGCTCGCGTACCTGCGCGTCCTGGTGAATCCGGAGGACACCGTCTCGCTGCGCCGGATCATGAACGAGCCGAAGCGCGGGATCGGCGACCGGGCCGAGGCCGCGATCGAGGCGCTGGCCCAGCGGGACCGGATCTCGTTCGCACAGGCGATGCGCCGGGCCCAGGACGCCCCGGCGATGGCGTCGCGCTCGGTGAACGCCGTCCAGGCGTTCGTCGACATCCTCGACGAGCTGACCGCGATGGTCGACTCGGGCGCTCCGCCGGACGACATCCTGGACGTCGCGCTGCACCGTTCGGGGTACTACGAGACG
>DASXXB010000301.1:0-14957 GCA_036503355.1 Kribbella sp.
AGCTCACCGTCGACCAGCCAGACGTCCGCCTCGACGCTGTTGAACCCACGATCCAGCGCGTCCTGCAACGGACGCCGGTGGTCGTAGTCGTTGTGCGCGTGCGCGGACGGCAGCGCGCGGAGAGCAGGAGCCTCGTATGCCTTCGGCAGCTTGAAGCCGTTCTGCCGTACGACGTCACGCACCCGGTCGGGGTAGTCGCTGATGATCCCGTCGACGCCCTGCTCGATGAACCACTGGATGGTCGCCGGGTCGTCGACGGTCCACGGGATGACCTTGAGGCCGGCATCGTGCGCAGCCCGCACTGTGTCCTTGGTGAAGTACGGCCGGAACGCCGGGTCGGTGATCTTGCCACCTTGCGGGAATCCGTCGACCGGCGAGATCGCCGACGCACCGAACGACCTGACCGCCTTGATCGGGTCGCCGCCGAAGTCGTCGATGTCGATCCCGCCCAGCCAGGGGGACTTGCCCGGCTTGCCGACCTGCAGGAAGTCGTAGTTGTCCAGCGCGACCAGTGGGAGCTCCGGCATCACCTGGCGCATCCGGATCAGCGAGCCCCAGTCGAAGCTCTGGATCGTCACCTGACGGGCGATGTTCGCCTTGCGGATCTCCTTGGCAACCACTTGGACGAACTGTTCGCGCGGCGCGGTCTCCGACGGGGCACCGGCCTCGACCTTGGTCTCGACGTTCAGCTTCACGCCGTACGCCTGGTAGCGGTGCACGAGCGCGAAGACGTCGCGCAACTCGGGCATCCGGGCGCCCGGATCCGGCTGCTGACCGGGGAAGTTCGGCAACGTCTGCGAGCCGCAGTCCAGTTGCTTGACCTGCTTGAGGCTGAGCGTGTTGACGAACTTGCCGACGTACGGGAACTCCGTGTCGCCCGCGATGTACGGCGCGGTGTCGCGGCACTTCTTGCCGTCGACCTTGCGGTCGTGGGTCACCACGGCGTACCCGTCCTGGGTGATCTGGACGTCGAGTTCGAGCGTGCTGACGCCGAGCTCGAGACCGTGCGAGAACGACGCGATCGTGCTCTCCACGGTGAGACCGAGCCCACCGCGATGGGCCTGGATGTCGAAGTCACCGCGCGTGGCGGCGGCCGGGGCGGCCGGAAGCAGCAGTCCGGCGATCAGCGCGCACGGCAGCAGTGCGCGGGGAAGGCGGCGCATGAGGGGTTTCCTTCCGGAAGGGGGTGGGCTTCCTGAGGCTTACTGCCAGAGAAGTACCCACGTTCTCGCGAAGGTAGCCGAGAAGCAGCCCACCGATGACCAGACAGCTACGGAGCCGACGTGATCTGCCGGGTGGATTCGCTCTGGGCGGTGACGGAACCGTCCTTGAACGCCTTGTCCAGGGTGCCGTCGGTTCGTCGGGTCAGGCTGACGGAGACCGCGCAGGTGGCCGACGGCTTGACACCGGGCGTGGGCGTGCCGGTCACCGGGCGGATCGAGCCGGGTGGGATGCTGACCGACGTACGGCCCGGCTCCAGTTGCAGGCTGCCGGGCTGGACGCAGTCGCCCGCCCAGCTGACCAGCGCCGGCAGGTCGGACGGGCCGCTCTCGAACCGGACCGGGAGTGCGGCGCGGCGGGAGTACGTCGTACCGGTCCGGGGAGCCGTCAGCTTGACACGTTCGGGAAGGTTGACCGTCGATCTTGGCGCGGAGTCGTTGCCGTCGCCACGGGTGAGATCGAACGTGATCTCGGTCCCGGCCGCGACCACACCGTCGAGCTGCCCGTCGTAGTCGGTGACACCGGCGGCCTTGTGACGCTTGAGTTTCACGTCCTTGCCACCACCCGACGACGTGACCGACTCCCCGTCACCCAACTCGACGAAGGTGAGCGTTCCCACCCGGTACGACGCACTCACAGCCGCAACGTCCGTCGTCTCGGGCAGCGTGACCACGTAGGTGGCCGTGATCCCGCTGGTCCGGATGTCCTTCGACTGAACGGTGGAACAACCGGCCAGAATCAGCACCATCGCACTTACTGCAATCCGCTTCACAGCTGACGAAGCTAACAGCGCGAAGGTCTGGACGACTGCGTACAACTACGCAGATCAGGATCCACCGGCTCGGTAACATGCGGCGCATGGCCATCAAACTTGAGAATGTCGGCATCGCCGTTCGCGACCTCGAAGCGACGATCGCCTTCTTCACCGACCTGGGTCTCACGGTCGTCGGCCGCGACACGGTCAGTGGCGAGTGGACCGACACTGCTGTCGGCCTTGATGGCAACCACGCCAAGGTTGCGATGCTCCAGACGCCGGACGGTCACGGTCGCCTCGAGCTTTTCGAGTACATCCATCCCGAAGCGATCGAGTCGGAGCCCACCCGTCCCAACGAGATCGGCATGCACCGCGTCGGCTTCTCCGTCGACGACCTCGACAAAGCCATCGAGACAGCCGCAAAACACGGCTGCCACCCACTCCGCGGCGTGGCGACGTACGAGGACATCTACAAACTCACCTACGTCCGCGGCCCCAGCGGCATCATCGTAATGCTCGCCGAAAACCTAAAAAAGAACTAACCCCGCCCCCGCATCCGCGAAGCTCGCCGCGCCCCCGCTCCCGCGAAGCCCGCCATCGCCCAGGCTCCCGCGAAGTCCGCGCCCGCGCCCGCTCCCGCGAAGTCCGCGCCCGCCTCGCGCACCCGCGAAACCCGCCCCCGCCCCCGCCCCCGCCAAGCCAAGCCCGCCCGACCGCCCCTGCCGGCGCACCGTCCTCGTCAACGGGGCGTTCGCCTGCTCGTGGAGGTCTTCGCTCAGCGGCTCGCCGAGTCGTGGCGATTGGTTCGGGGCGGGTTTGCCGAGTCGTGGATCGGGGCTGGTTCTGGCGACCGTTCTCCACGACTCGGTGAGCGAGCCTTGAGGTTGATCTCCTGCGGTCTGCAAATCGGTACTGCGGACTTCGATCGCGATGCCCTCGCATCCCTCGCCGTTCGAATCACGGGCACACGTGCGCCAACTAGTCGCCGGCGACAGGCGGCTCGCAACCTCGTCGCCAATCGGTGAGCGTTCGCATCGCGGATGATCCCGCAAATCGGCCGAGCCGCCGCTGGTGGAGCATCTCGGCTCAGCGCCTCGCCAAGTCGTGGCGATTGGTTAGGGGCGGGTTTGCCGAGTCGTGGATCGGGGCCGTCTTTGCCCGTTCTGCCGACCGTTCTCCACGACTCGGTGAGCGGGTGTTGAGGTTGATCTCCTAGGGTCTGCAGATCGGTACCGCGGACCTCGATCGCGATGCAGTTGCGTCCAGCAGAGTGGTGTACGGCGAGAGCCCGGTGGTGCGTCGCGGGGAACGGAACGTGAACGCGGTCATCGGGTGATCTCTCACAACCGACTCGAAGAAGGAAGCCGCGATGACCGTTCGGGGGGCACCCGCGTGGTACGCCGGGGGACTGCGGTTCACGGGACGGCCGCGTGTGGGGTGTCGGGCCGGGAAGCGCCTCACGGCGCGTGGCCGCTCGTAGCGGCTTAATTTGGGACCCGGGGCTTGCACCGGCCCGACACCTCAGACAGTGTAGCGGGTGCTCAAACGCCTTGTCCTGTTGGGATTTCGTGGCGCGAGACGCTATAGCACCCGTTGCGCCGGCGTGCAACTACCAGAGTTGTCCGGCGCGTTCCGAGCGGGCCGCGGTGTGCAGCTGGTCGGCGGTCTCGACCAGTTTCGATGCGGACAGGACGCGGTCGTGGCCGTCGTCGGCGAGATGGGCGCGGCCGGTGGCGACGATCCGCGCGAACGCGGCCGCGCGGTCCAGGGTGGTGGCGAAATCACCGGTCGCGACACCCCGCAGTACGGCGTCCACCATGTCCCGTACCTCGGTCGGGCCGGGTGGCTCCGCGACGCCCGCGACGACGGCGTGCACTTCGGCGTACTCGCGGCCGGTGGCGAACTCGCGGGACACCTCTTCGGCGTTCGAGTGCACCCACGAACGCAGCACGTAGAGCCGCCAGAGCGCGCCGGGCATCGAGTCGGCGGGGGAGTCCGACCACAGCTCGGCGAGTTCGTCGAGGCCGTACTCGTCGGCGAGTTTGACCACCCGTGCGTGGACGTCGGCGTCCTCGGAGTTCCGCGCCCCGCGGACCAGCAGTTCGGCGGTCCGGTGCGCGGCTTCCGTCACGGTCGCCGGGTCGGCGGCGCCGGGCAGCGACTCGAACAGCTTGTTGCCGGGCATGATCGGCCGACGCGGATTGGGGGTGGTCACGGCCTCCATGGTGCCTGACCGCACCCGCCCGCGCATGCCGACGCGGCTCGACGCCGAAAATCTGGTTGCGTTCCCTGGTCTACTGATCCCGTGATTCCTCTCGACAGTTCGCCGGCGGCGCTCGCCCTCCGGACCGCGTACGACCAGCAGATCCGCACCCGCCCGGGCAGCGCGAACGGTGGCACCACGGAGCATCTGGGGGCCGTGATCCGCAAGATCGGCTTCGAGGGCGACGGCTTCCTGCAGTACCTCGGCGGCCTCGACGGGCCCGACCTCGACCGCCTGATCGCCGATCAGGTCGAGTACTTCGCGAAGCTCGGCGCCAAGGTCGAGTGGAAGTACTACTCGCACGACCTGCCGGCCGACCTGCCTGCGCGGCTGACCGCGGCCGGCTTCGTCCCGGACGAGGAGGAATGCCTGCTGATCGGTGACATCGCCGAGCTGCCCGCGGACGTCGTACTGCCCGACGGGATCCGGCTGCGGGAGATCACCGAGCGCGCCGACCTGGAGCGGATGCAGGCGATGGAGGAAGAGGTGTGGGGTTTCTCGCACGACTGGCTGCCGGACGCGCTGAGCCAGGCCATCGCGGACCAGGATCCGGCGACGGTGGTCGTCGCGGAGACCGACGAGGACGAGCCGAAGATCGTCTGCGGGTCGTGGATCCGGTTCCACACCGGCACCGAATTCGCGTCGCTATGGGGCGGCTCGACGCTGCCGGAGTGGCGCGGCAAGGGCATCTACCGCGCACAGGTCGCCTACCGCCGAAACCTGGCCGCCGAGCGCGGCTTCAAGTACCTGCAGGTCGACGCGTCGCCGGACAGCCGTGGGATCCTCGCCCGCCTCGGGCTGCGGCCGGTCGCTGTAACGGTCCCGTACATCTGGAAACCCTGAGTACCCTCGTCTCATGCCGGGTGGAACGGGGAAGAACAGTCAGCTGGCCAAGAACCTGGTCAAGTACGGCGTGCGCTACGGCCCGCTGGTGGTCGAAGCCGTCCGGCACGGCCGCGAGCCCGCCCAGCAGGCCGTGCAGGCCGCCTGGGCGAAGCGCACCGCTCGTCGAAAGGCGGTCGAGCATACCCTCACGGTCCGCGACGGGTCCCTGCTGAAGGTGATCAAGGACGGCCGGGCGATCTTCTTCGTGTTCTCCGGCGACGCGATCGTGACGACGTACCCCGCCGTACCGCAGAGCGCCTATCCCGAGCTGCTGCGGCACGCCGACCTGGACAAGCGCGAACCCTCGGCCGTACTGGCCGCGCGGAGGCCGAAGCTCTACCTCCGCAAACGTTGACGCGGGCGTAACATCCCGGACCCGGCAGGGCAACAGGCGGCACGCAGAGTGGAAGGACGTTTCCACGAGGGAGGGCGTCCGCATGCTCTGGAAGATCAGGACCGAACTCGCCGACCGGCCCGGTGCCCTGGCCGAACTCGCTGCACGGTGTGGTGCGGACGACATCAACATCCTGCACCTGGAGGTCTTCACCGCCGAGACCGGCGCGATCGACGAGCTGGTCGTGTCCACCGGTGTCGGCTGGACGGCCGACGACCTGACGGCGCTCGTCGCGGAGGCCGGTTGTGTCCGTACGACGGTGCGCCCGTGCCAGGCCGACGTACTGCATGACGCGCCGACCCGATACCTGCGCGCCGTACTGCGGCTGATCGACGACCCGGTGTCCGTCGACGACGAGCTCGGCAACCTGCAGGGGTTCGACGAGTACACGCCGGCCGAGTGGGCGCGGGCCGACGTACTGGTGGAGATCGCCGGACGGTTGGCCGAGCGCTTCGAGACCCCGGAGGGTCCGCGGCCCGGTAGCGGCGTACCGACCATCAGGACAGCGACCGTCGACGACGCCGAGGCTGTGGTCGCGATGCATGACCGGTGCTCGTACGAGAGCCGCACGCGCCGGTACCACGTGCCGATGCCGAAGCTCACCGCGCGTACGGCGCGGCACCTGTCCGCGCCCGCCGGTGGCGTGTCGATCGTGGCGTGCGTGGGCGATGCGGTGATCGGGATGGCGACCGCCGCGCCGTGGGAGGAGCTGGGCAGTACGACGATGGAGGTCGCCGTACTCGTCGAGGACGGCTGGCAGGGACAAGGCCTCGGGTTGCGGCTGCTGCGCGAGGTCGTCAACGGCGCCCGCACGCTCGGCGCCGACCGCGTGGTGTGCCTGGTGCAGCCCGAGAACGCCGCCATGCTCCGCACCCTGGAGCGGTTGCGGATGCGATCGCGCGTGGTGCGCGACGGCGACAGTCTGATGGTGAGTGTCGCACTGTCCGACCGAAGCCTGTCGCATGCGGTGGATCGCCCGCCGGTGCAATATCGTCAGAACCGTGCCACCCCTTCCCACCGGTCGGAACCCTCACGGTCTGCTGGTCAACCTGCCCGCGAGCACACGCTCGCCGCTCTTTCAGCTCTTCAGCCGATTCCTGATCGCGCTGGGGCTGCTGACCGTGATGGTGCTGATCGTGGTGGTCGACCGTGACGGCTACCGGGACAGCTACGACGGCAAAGTCGGGCTGATCGACAGCATCTACTACGCAACCGTCACGCTCACCACGACCGGGTACGGCGACATCACGCCGGTGACTCCCACCGCCCGGCTGGTGAACGCGTTCATCGTGACTCCACTGCGGATCGCGTTCCTGGTGGTTCTGGTCGGTACCACACTGGAAGTACTGGCCAACGAGGGTCGCCGGATCATGCGCGACACGCGCTGGAGGAAACGGATGAAGGACCACACCATCGTCGTCGGCTACGGCACCAAGGGCCGGTCCGCGGTGCAGACACTGGTCAGCAACGGGGTCGCCCGGGACAGCATCGTGGTGATCGACCCGCGGGCGCAGGCGATCGGTGACGCGGGCAACGACCAGATGGCCGCCTTCCACGGCGACGCCACCAACCGGACGGTACTGCGGCGCGCCGAGGTGAGGACCGCGCGCGAGGTGATCGTGACGACCGACCGGGACGACTCGGCCGTCCTGGTGACGCTCGCGGTGCGGCAGCTGAACCCGAACGCGCATGTCGTGGTCGCGGTCCGCGAGGAGGACAACGTCCCGCTGCTGCGGCAGAGCGGCGCGGATGCGGTGGTCACCTCGTCCGAGGCGGTCGGCCGGCTGCTCGGCCTGACCTCGGTCAGCCCGAACCTCGGTGAGGTGATGGAGGACCTGCTGACCTACGGCGAGGGTCTCGAGGTCGCCGAACGCCCGGTGCTCGGGCGTGAGGTCGGCAAGCCGCCGTCCGCCGTACCGGACCGCGTCGTCTCGGTCGTCCGCGACGGCAAGGTCCACCGGTACTACGACTCGAACGTGTCGGTGCTTGCCGCCGGCGACAAGCTCATCGTCGTACGCCCCGCCAAGGAAACCCCCTGGGCCGAACGCCCGGGCGCCGAGGAGGGCGAAGACTGAGCGCCCGCTGAGAACGGTGGTCAGGTCTTGACAGTGGGTGACGGCGAGGCTTAAGCCTGCCTTGTTGTACCGACGGCGGTCCACATGGGGGCCCTGAGCCGTCGCCGGCCCAGCCTCGGGCCCCCGCTGCGGGGTGGAGGCGCGCCGATGCGCAGATCGAGTTATCGGTGGAGGAATCGCTGGGGGATAGGGGCCGCGGTCATCACGCTCGCGATCGCGATGATGCCGGCTCTGGGGTGGCAGGCAACGGCCTCGGCGCCCGCCGGGGTCAAGCCGAACGCGACGAACATGATGGACTGCAACGGGTTCAGCCCGAAGTACAAACCGGTCAAGCACGGACTGGGCGGGCTGTGTACCGATCCGGTCACCGTCGACTCGCACGGTGTGCCGTGGCGGTTCGAGGACAACGAGCACTACATCGGCCATGACGAACCGTCGGTGAAGTTCATCTCCAGCCGGCCGGGGAGTGCGAGTGACATCACGTACTTCATGCGGCTGGCCAAGGATCCGAACCAGACGCCGACCGTGGACAGCCCGAAGGTCAGCAAGTACGCCGAACTCAGCCCGGCACCGTGGTTCGGCCTGCCGCTGTGCGACCCGAAGTCGTACCCGCAGAACCCGTGTACGCCGACCAGCGACGCCAACCAGTCGCAGATCAACAACCCCAACTCGGCCGGGTCGGCGTTCATGGAGTTGCAGTTCTATCCGCCGGGGTTCGCGCCGTTCATCGACTCGCCGAGCTGTGACGCCACCCAGTGGTGCGCGGCACTGACCATCGACAGCCTCGCGTGCACCTTCGGGTTCGCGGTCTGCAACAACAACTGCATCGAGCCGGTGAACTTCTCGTACCTGCAGACCGACGGCGTGCCGCCCGGTCCGCCGAGTCCGCAGCTCACCGACGTATCGACGCTGACCCCCAACCGCAAGACCCTGAAGATGCACCAGGGCGACGCGCTCCGGGTGGTGATGCGCGACACTGCGCACGGCCTACTGGCGCGGGTCGACGATCTCAGTACCGGTCGCAGCGGGTCGGTCGTGGCGAGCGCGGCGAACGGCTTCATGAACACCAACATCGCCGACTGCACCGGGACGCCGTTCGACTTCCATCCGGAGTACAGCAGCGCGCAGCAGCAGAACCAGGTGCCGTGGGCGGCGCTCGAGGGTGGCGTGCTGATGCAGGACGAACTCGGCCACTTCGAGGCGTGCTCGAGTGTCTCCAGCCGGTTGCCGGTCGACGACACGTTCGCCAACGGTCAGAGCTTCTCCGACCACGAGGTCTACCAGGTCTGCAACGGTGGTGCCGAGGGCAACGGTTCCGGTGAGGGTCCGTGTGACCCCGCGACCGGTCTCTGCCAGAACGCGACCACCGAGACCGGCGCCGCGTGTCCGACCAACAACTCGGCCAGTGGCCAGAACTGCGAGTTCTCCGGTGCGAACTGCATGATCGCCGGTCCCCGGATCACCGTGGTGAACGGTAAGGCGGTGGTCGAACGCTGGCCGATCGCCGGGTGCCAGGAGAATGTCTTCCAGAACGGCGACCTCGACTTCGACGGATCGTCGTACCAGGCCGACTGGCCGGACGGGTCGCGCGGTCACCCGACCTCGTTCGAGTATCTCGGGCCGTTCACCGGCGGCGGTCATCCGTACCCGTCGATCCAGTTCGAGACGAACGTCGGCGCGTCGGAGATCCTCTGCAACACCATCACCGGTGCCGGATGTACGGCGCCACCGGTCGGCGCGGCGTTCTACCCGTTCTGGAGTCTGGGCCGGTCGTCGCTGGGGTCGGGGATCTGCACCTGGAACTTCGGCAACGTGATCAAGGACAAGACGGTGCAGGACTTCGGCAGGACAGCGCAGTACGGCACACCGGACCTGGCCCGCTTCGGCGGGACGTCCACGAGCCCGGTGCTCCCGAACCCGCAACTCAGCACCCGCTGCTGACACGCGTCTTTGAGAACCCACCGACCGTTTGCGCAGCGCGACAATGGTTGGTGGGTTCTCAAGGTTGTGCCGACGGTGGGTCACGGTACGGTTTCGCCCCGGTGATGTGATCTACGGGAGGTTGACGGCGCTTGTGCGGCGCCTTAGTGTCGGGCTTGTAAACGATTACAAGAACGATTACAGGAGGCTGGCGTGAGTCGTCCGACGATCGCTGGGGTGGCCCGTGCGGCCGGGGTCTCGGTGGCGTCGGTGTCGCGCGTGCTGAACGGGCTGCCGGCCACCGAGGAGATGGCCGAGCGGGTGCAGCGGGCGGTCGCCGAGCTCGGCTACGTGCCCGATGCGCGGGCGCGGTCGCTGAAGGTCGGGCGGACGTTCCAGCTGACGCTGGCGGTCGCCGACGTCGGCAACCCGGTGTACGTGACGATGATGCGGGCCGTCGAGGAGGTCGTGTCCGCGGCCGGCTACCGGCTCGTGGTGACGACGACGGGGCCGGACGTGGTGGACGAGGTCGCGCTGGTTCGGGGGATGGCGCGCGGGTACGCCGACGGTCTGCTGATCAGCCCGATCCGGGTCGACGAGGATCTGGTCAAATCGATCCGCGAGTGTGAGGTGCCGGTGGTTGTCGCCGGTAGCGTTCCGGCCAAGGCCGGAGTAGACACCGTACGCGCGAACTCCCCGAAGGGAATGCTTCTCGCCGTAGACCACCTGGTCGCCCGCGGCCGCAACCGCATCGCGTTCGTGAACGGCCCCGCCGACACAGTTCCCGGGGCCGCCCGCGCGAAGGGTTTCGCCGAGGCGCTGAAGGCCCACAACCTCCAACCTGTCGCGGTCGTGGAAGCGGACGACTTCACCTTCGCAGCCGGCCGCGCCGCAGCCCCTGCGCTGCTGGCCGCCGGTGGGCCGGATTCCAGCCGGTCCCGCCGGCTCGGGGCGACGGGGCCGGCACCGACGAGCCAGGCGCGGGGCGGCGCCGGGCAGTCCGCGGTGCCGGCTCCGTCCACCTCCGACCCGCAAGGTCGTGCGGGGAGCCGGTCCTCCGCCTCCGACCCACAAGGGCGGGCCATGGGTGGTGGGTTCGATGCGGTGATCTGTGCGAACGACTTGCTGGCGGTCGGGGTGATGCATGAGTTGGCCGCGGTGGGGCTCGAGGTGCCCAGGGATGTTGCGGTGGTGGGAATGGACGACAGCGAACTGGCCGAGCAGAGCTTCCCGCCGTTGACGAGTGTGAACCTGGGATCCGCGGAGCGTGGTCGCCGAGCGGCCGAGTTGCTGCTGGCAAGGATCGAGGACAACGACCGGACCCCGCGGCGCATCGTCGTACAGCCGTCCCTCAGCATCAGGAGGTCCACCCCGTGACGGCTACTCTGACCGCGCCGCCGGCGCCCGTGAAGAAGAAGGCGGGGAAGCCGAAGCAGAATCGGGAAGCGATCCTGTTGTTCCTGCCGGCGTTGCTGCCGGTACTGATTCTCAGCGTCTACCCGCTCATCCGCGGAATCGCACTCGGCTTCACCGACGCGCGCGCCGGCCTGCACGTCGAGACGAACTTCGTCGGCTTCGGCAACTTCACCAAACTCCTGCACAACAACCTGTTCTGGGACTCGTTCCGGATCGGCGTGATCTGGACGCTGTCGGTCACGATCCTGCAGTTCGTCGCCGCACTCGGCCTCGCACTGCTGCTCAATACCGACCTGAAGTTCCGCGGCGTCGCCCGGACCCTCGCGCTGATCCCGTGGGCGATGCCGCCGGTGGTGGTCGCGATCATGTGGCGCCTGTTGCTGCACCCGACCAACGGCCCGGTCAACGAGATCCTCCAGAACCTGCACCTCACCGACCACCCGATCAACTTCCTCGGCGATTTCGGTACGGCGCTGCCGGCCGTGATCGTGGTGGGGATCTGGGTCGGTATGCCGATGACCACGGTCACCCTGCTGGCCGGACTGCAAGGCATCGACCGCACGCTGTACGAAGCGGCCGCGGTGGACGGCGCCGGCGCGTGGAGCCAGTTCTGGAACATCACGCTCCCGCAGCTGCGGACCGTCATCGTCGCGATCACCAGCCTGGACATGATCTGGAACTTCAACTCGTTCGGCCTGGTCTACGTGCTGACCGCCGGTGGCCCGGGCGGCAAGACGATGCTGCCGATGCTGTTCGCGTACAACGAGGCCTTCCGGTACGGCAACTTCGGAATGGCCGCCGCGATGGGTGACGTGATGGTGGTCATCATCATCCTGTTCCTGTTCTTCTACCTGCGGAATCGCCTGCGGAGCGAAGCATGAGAACCCGACCCGCCACCCGCGCGCTCCAGTACGTCGCCGTCCTCGCGTACTTGGTCTTCCTCGGCTTCCCGCTGCTCTGGCTGATCTCCAGTTCACTGAAGTCGCCGCAGGAGTTCGCCAGCATCTCGCCTTCGATCCTGCCGAAGCACCTCAACCTGTCGAACTACAGCGACGCGCTGAGCGAGCAGGGCCTGGTGCGGGGTCTCGGCAACAGCCTGCAGATCTCGATCTACAGCACCATCCTGGTGCTGATCGTCGCTCTCCCGGTCTCGTACGCGCTGGCCCGCTTCCGCAGCCGGCTGCGTCCGCTGACGAACGGCTGGATCCTGGTCAGCCAGGTGTTCCCGGTGATCCTGATCGTGATCCCGCTGTTCATGATCCTGCGTCCGTTGCACCTGACCAACACGATCCCCGGCGTGGTGATCGTGTACATGGTCTGGTCGCTCCCGTTCGCCCTGTGGATGCTGCAGGGGTACGTCGCCGCGGTGCCGCGCGAACTGGAAGAGGCGGCCTCGGTCGACGGCGCGGGCCGGATCCGCACCATCGTGTCGATCGTGATGCCGCTGCTGCGGCCCGGCCTGATCGCGACCGCGATGTTCACGTTCATCTCGGCGTGGAACGAGTTCTTCTTCGCCCTGGTCCTGTTGCAGGACCCGCAGCTCAAGACGCTTCCGCTGGTACTCGCCCGCTTCGTCGGCGCCGAGGGCCAGGTGCAGTTCGGTCCCTTGGCAGCCGCCTCGGTCCTCGCGACCGTGCCAAGTCTGGTGTTCTTCGCCTTCTTGCAGCGGAGGTTGACCTCCGGCCTGCTGAGCGGTGCGGTCAAAGGATGACAAGAGAAGAAAAGAAAAGAAAGAAAAGAAAGAAAAGAAGTAGTGGGGCGAGTTAGGAGAGGTAATGAAGAAGGTATTGACCGCGTTGCTCGCGGTGGGGGCGCTGGTGACGCTCGCCGCGTGCGGGGGCAACAGCGACAACAAGAGCTCGGGCAATCCAGACGAGAAGGTGACGCTGAAGTTCCAGAGTCTCGCCTTCCAGAAGACGACGGTCGCGGCGACGAAGAAGATCGTCGCCGACTGGAACGCCGCGAACCCGAACATCCAGGTCGAGTACGTCCAGGGCAGCTGGGACTCCGTGCACGACCAGCTGGTCACCCAGTTCCAGGGCGGGACGGCGCCGGACATCATCCACGACGAGTCCGCCGACATCACCGGTTTCATCAACCAGGGCTACCTCGCGGACCTCTCGCCGTACCTGAGCAAGGAAACCAAGGACGCCGTGAGCCAGGGCGTCTGGGACACCGTCTCCAAGGACGGCAAGATCTACGGCGCGCCCACCCTGCTGCAGTCGTACGTCGTGTTCGCGAACTCCGCGCTGCTCAAGCAGGCCGGGATCACCGCTACCGGTGACTCGCTGAGCTGGGACGACCTGGCTGCGGACGCGAAGAAGCTGACCGCGGGCGGCAAGTACGGTCTCGGCTGGGGCCTGAAGAGCCCGACCGCGACGATGCTGAACCTCGGCCTGAACTTCGACGCGAAGTACTTCGACGGCAGCGGCCAGGACGCGAAGGCGGTCGTCGGCGACGCCGAGCTCGAGGTCCCGAAGCGGATCCACGCGATGGCCTACGACGACAAGTCGATCGACCCGACCTCGCTGACCCAGGGCGGCACCGACGTCCTGCCCGGGTTCTACGCCGGCAAGTACGCGATGGTCGTCGCGGGCAACTATGTCGCGCAGCAGATCCTCGCCGAGGCGCCGAAGACCTTCCAGTGGGAGGTGCTGTCGCCGCTGAAGGGCACCAGCACCAAGCAGGCCGCGAACCCGCAGACCCTGTCGGTGCCGGCCGAGGGCAAGCACGTCGAGCAGGCGGCGAAGTTCGTCGACTACTTCATGAAGGCCGACAACCTGGCCGCGGTCGGTCAGGGCGACCAGCTGATCCCGAGCACGCAGGCGGCCCGGGACGCGATCCAGAAGGCGACCGGCGGGAAGAACGGCTGGCAGCAGACGCTTGCCTCCGGCACCGAACTCACCAAGGCGCCGTTCCAGAGCGTCGACAACTACCCGAAGTGGAAGGACCAGATCGCGACGCCGGCGTTCCAGGAGTTCCTCGCGAACAAGACCGATCTGCAGGCGTTGGGCAAGAAGCTGAGTGACGGATGGGGTCAGGTCAACAACTGATGCCGAGAACAAGCAACACCGCGATCGAGGAGAAGGCTACGGGGGTCCTCGTCGGCTCCGCGGTCGGTGACGCGATCGGAGGAGCCGTCGAGGGCTGGACGCCGGAGGCGATCCGGGAACGGCACGGCGGCTGGGTGACCGGCATCGTCGGCCCGTGGTACGACGACTGGCGGACGGCTCGCCCGATCGCGCCGTACCACAAGGGCGACGGGCACATCACCGACGACACCTTGATGACGCACGCGCTGGTCGAGGTGTACGACGAACGCCGTACCCATCTCGACGCCTACGCGGTGGCCGAGTCGCTGGTGCCGAAGATGCTGAACGGGACCCGCTGGATCCCTGAGCTCGAGGCGGACGCGTTGCTGCTGCAGCGGGTGTTCCTGGCCGAGAAGTGGCTGGTCGCGCGCCTGCACTACGGGCACGTCGATCCCCGCGAGGCCGGCGTCGGCAACATCGTGAACTGCGGTGCGGCGATGTACATGGCGCCGGTCGGGATCGCCAATGCGGGCGATCCCCAGGGTGCGTACGCCGAGGCGCTGGACGTCGCCGGTGCGCACCAGTCGAGCTACGGGCGGGAGGCGGCCGGCGTGTTCGCGGCCGCCGTCGCCGCCGCGATGGTGCCGGGGGCAACGGCTTCCTCCGCGGTGGAAGCCGCCCTGGCGCTGGCCAAGGACGGCACTCGGAACGCCGTCGAGGCCGCAGCCGAGGCGGCCGCGGGCATCACCGACTGGGAGCAGGCCATTCCGGTACTGCGGAAGGCGATCGAGCCGTACGACACGGTCGGCCCGAACTACCGCGAACTGTCCATGGACGCCCGCCGCCCGAGCCGCACCAAGGCGATCGAGGAGCTCCCCGTCGCGCTCGGCTTCGTGCTGGTGTCCGAGGGAGATGTACGCCGCGCGGTCCTCGGCGGCACGAACTACGGCCGCGACGCGGACTCGATCGCGTCGATGGCCGGCGCGATCACCGGCGC
>DASXXB010000302.1:0-30901 GCA_036503355.1 Kribbella sp.
GTCGCCAGGCTCGACGGCCCCGCGGCCAGCTGCACCAGCGCGGACACGACCTCGTAGTCGAGGGACCGTGGGTACACCTGGCCGACGCTGGTCAGCGTGTGGCTGAACCCGAGGTGCTGGGCGATCGTGGTCTCGAGCGTCGCCAGCTTCTCCGCGTCACCGCCGAACAGGTCGAGCATGTCCTGCGACGTACCGACCGGGCCCTTGATGCCGCGCAGCGGGTACCGCTCGATCAGCTCCTCGATCCGGGCGATCGCGACCAGCAGCTCGTCCGCCGCGGACGCGAACCGTTTGCCGAGCGTGGTCGCCTGCGCGGCCACGTTGTGCGAACGACCGGTCAGTACCAGCGCCGCGTGCTCCCCCGCCAGCTGCCCGAGCCGTACGGCGGTCGCGACCGCACGGTCCCGCACCAGCTCGAGGCCCGCGCGGATCTGCAGCTGCTCGACGTTCTCGGTCAGGTCCCGGCTGGTCATCCCCTTGTGGATGTGCTCGTGCCCGGCGAGCGCGCTGAACTCCTCGATTCGCGCCTTCACGTCGTGCCGCGTCACCCGTTCACGCGCGGCGATCGAGGCCAGGTCGACCTGGTCGATCACCCGCTCGTAGTCCTCGACGACACCGTCCGGAACCGCCACGCCGAGCTCGCGCTGGGCTCTCAGGACGGCAACCCAGAGCTTCCGCTCGAGCACGATCTTGTGCTCCGGCGACCACAACTCGGCCATCGACAGACTGGCATAACGCGCAGCGAGAACGTTCGGGATCCGGGGTTTGCTCACACCCCATTCTCCCAGAGCCTCAGCGGGCCACGATCAGCAGCCCGCACACCTCTACGCGGGCGTTCGCCGTGCAGAGCCGGTACCTGCCGTCCGGCAGCGGGTCCGGAACAATCACGTGCTCCGGTCCGGGACCGCTGATCCCGACGTCCGGCCCGCCCGGCGTGCCCCAGGTGGGGCGATGACGCCCGTCGCCCCAGTCCGACGTCAGGTAGTACAGGACCTTGTCCGGAGCGCTCTCCGCAGCGATCTGGAAGGCGATACCCCGCGGACTGGACTGCGGGAACGTCAGCGCGACCAGCTGACCCGGTTTGGCGGTCTCCGGTGTCACAAGAATCGGATTGGGCGGTTTCGCCACCGGCGGTGGGTCCGTGTGCTGCCAGGGAGCGACCACAGCCACCACACCGACCGCTACAACGGCGGCTGCGACTGTTGCCCAGCTCCTGGTGCGGCGGCGCCTCTTGGCCCTGGCTACGACGACACTGAACTCATGGGTCGCTTCGCTGGCGTGCTGGTCGGCCAGGGACCGTAGCGCGTCCTTCAACTCAGGCATGGTCGTCACTCCTCAACCTCGTGGACAAGGCGTCCCGGGCCCGCGACAGGCGCGACTTCACGGTCCCCTCGGCGATCCCCAGGGTCTCCGCGACCTGCGCGACACTCAGGTCGCAGACGTAGTGGAGTACGACGACCTGCCGGGTCGGCATCGGCAACGCGACCAGCGCCTGCTCCAGGTCACCGGCGTACCGGTCGGCCGGATCTGGCGCGTGCTGCGCGGGCAGCCGGCGGAACAGCTGGGTGAGCCGGTTCCGGTCGCGGTGACGGTTCGCGGCCAGGCGTACCGCTACGAGGCGCACCCAGGCTTCCGGGGCGTCGTACCGCGAGACCTGCTTCCACCGCGGTACCAGCCGGACGAACGCCTCCTGCACGATGTCCTCCGCCTCGGTCCGCGAACCGGTCAGCAGCGTGATGACGCCGACCAGCCGTGGCTGGCAGGCGGCGTAGAACTCCCGCGGGCCGATCGTCTCCATACCCGTAGACACACCCGACCCGCCGATCTGGTTCCCCTGCGCGTCACGACCGGCCTGTGAGCTGGTCCCGGACCCAGTGAGGGCTTGGATTGACGCGGGTCTCGCCGCGTGCCGCGACCGTTGGCACGGTCTCGTTTCCGGCGGCCGCCGTGCGGACTGCGGCGGCGGCCTCGGGGTCGGTCCAGATGTTCACCCAGGATGCGCGGCGGGCCGAGCCGAGCAGGGCGAACCGCAGCCGCAGACAGAACTGGCACCCCGGCCGCCAGTAGACGATCGGCTTCCCGGCGCGCGCAGCGTCCGCGGCGCTGACCGATCGCGGGAACGCCAACGGCGAGAGCAACGCCGCCAGCAGCGCGAAGAGCGCCAGTTGCAGCACGGCACCGACCGTGGCGCCGCCCGACCACGAGATCACCGCGACCACGACGCCGGCAGCGAGCACCACCAGACCGGAACCCCAGCTTCGCAACACAACCGCCATGTAATCAGATGCCTGGATGAGCTGGTTCGTGGTCACGATGAGGAGATGGAGAGACTGACGACGTACGAGATCGCGTGGCTGGTGGGCGGCGCCGAGCGTGCCGCGTTGGTTGTCTTCGTCGCGCTGGCCGCCGACGGGCGGCTGGACGTGGCGCACAAGCGTCAGCGGGTGAAGGTCGCTCGCAGCGAGTCGACGTACCCGGTCGAGGCGGCCGCGCTCGAACTGGTCCCGGAGAGCGGCCTCGCGGTCGGCGAGTTCCTCCGCCGGATCGCGGCGACTCCGGCGGTCGCCGACCTCGGCGCGGCGGTTCGCGCGAAGGGCCAGCTGCGGGTCCTGCGCCGGTTCAGCCCGACGTACCGCGATCTGCTCGAGCACCCCGGCACCGGCGTACGGCGGGTTGCCGTGCTCGGCGTACCGGCCGTCGAGGACGAGCGCCTGCGGGACATGCTGGAGCACCCACTGCCCCCGATGCCCAAGATCGACCCGCTGACCCCGGTCCGGGACAACACGTTCGACGGCAGCATCGGCCCGTCACCCGGAACCTGGACCGCCGGTCAGCCGTAGCCGGATCAGACGGTGATCTCGCCGCGCTCGGCCTTGAGGGCGATGTCGGTGCGGTGCTGAGAGCCCTTGATCCGGATCTGACCGACCGCGGCATACGCGCGCTGCCGGGCCTCGGCGAGGTCCTTGCCGACCGCGCTGACCGCGACCACACGCCCGCCGGCCGTCACGAGCTCGTCGCCGTCCAGCGCCGTACCGGCATGGAAGACGCGGACGTCGTCGTTCTCGGCCTGGTCGATCCCGGAGATGGCGTCGCCCTTGCGCGGGCTGGCCGGGTACTTCTTCGCGGCGACCACGACGGCGACCGACGACGCGTTCCGCCAGCTCAGGTCGCCCTGGTCGGCGAGTTTGCCGGTCGCGGCGGCGTACAGCAGGCCGCCGAGCGGCGTCTTCAGCATCGGCAGCAGCGCCTGCGTCTCCGGGTCCCCGAAGCGGCAGTTGAACTCGATCACCCGGACGCCGCGTGACGTCAGCGCGAGACCGGCGTACAGCAGGCCGTTGAACGGCGTCCCGCGGTGGCGGAGCTCGTCGATCGTCGGCTGCAGGACCTTCTCGGTGATCTCGGCAACCAGGTCGTCCGGTGCCCACGGCAACGGGGTGTAGGCGCCCATACCGCCGGTGTTCGGGCCTTCGTCGTCGTCGCCGAGCCGCTTGAAGTCCTGCGCCGGCTGCATCGGCAGCACCGTCGTACCGTCGGTGATCGCGAACAGCGACACCTCGGGGCCGTCGAGGAACTCCTCGATCAGCACCTGCTCACATTCGCCCGCGTGCGCCAGCGCGGCCTCGCGGTCCGACGTCACCACCACCCCCTTGCCCGCGGCGAGCCCGTCGTCCTTCACGACGTACGGCGGACCGAACGCGTCGATCGCCGTCGCTGCCTCAGCCGGCGTGGTGCACACGTACGCGCGCCCGGTCGGCACACTCGCCGCGGCCATCACGTCCTTGGCGAACGCCTTCGAGCCCTCGATCTGCGCGGCCTCGCGGGACGGCCCGAAGACCGCGATCCCGGCGTCCCGCAGCGGGTCGGCCAGGCCGGCCACCAGCGGCGCTTCCGGGCCGACGACCACCAGGTCGGCGTCCAGCTCCCGCGCGAGCGCCACCACGGCGTCGTGGTCGGAGATGTCCACCGAACGGCAAACGATCGTTTGCCCGTCGTACGCCGGACGCAACGCCGCGATGCCAGGGTTGCCCGGGGCGGCCACCACCTGCTCGACCTCCGGGTCCCGGGCCAGCGCCCAGGCCAGAGCATGCTCGCGGCCACCAGAACCGATCACCAAGACCTTCACAGGCGCTCAGCCTAGCGTGCCCTGAGCGTGCCCTGGCTCGGGAGGCCCTGGGCGGTGTAAGACTGCGCTCTTACTGGAGGTAAGCGATTGACTACATCAAGCGTATCGGGGCGCCGCCCGGGCCCGGCGTCGTTGTTGTCCTGGCTGATGCTCGTGCCGTGCCTTGTGGTGTTCGCGCTGTTCATCGTCTGGCCGCTCGGCAAATCCGTCTCGCTGTCGCTGCACGGGTCGGACCTGTTCGGCCGGCCCGACGCGTACGTCGGGTTGCAGCACTACAAGGACATGCTCGGCTCCGGTGAGTTCCGGCACATCCTGTGGGTGACGTTCGCGTTCGTCCTGCTCACCGTGATCCCCGGCGTCCTCGGCGCCCTGGTGATCGTGCTGCTGCTCGAGCAGCACATCAAGGGCATCCGGATCTTCCGGACCGCGTTCGCACTGCCGTTCGCGTTCTCGGTCGCCAGCGCGTCGGTGATCTTCGCGACCATCTACAACCCGGCGATCGGGCTGGCGAACGGCTTGCTCGGCCGGTTCGGCGTCGACCGGATCGGCTGGCTGACCGACCCGTCCTGGGCGTTGATCAGCGTCGCGATCACCACGGTCTGGATGAGCATCGGGTACAACGTGCTGGTCCTGTCCGCGGGCATCGGCGCGATCCCGGCCGAGCTCAACGAGGCGGCGACGCTGGACGGGGCCGGCGGCTGGCGCGCGTCGCGGTACATCACGATCCCGCTGCTCGGCCCGCAACTGTTCTTCCTGGTCGTGATCTCGACGATCCAGTCCCTGCAGGGCTTCGGGCAGATCAAGATCCTGACGCCGGAGGGCGGTCCGGAGCAGTCCACCAAGACGCTCGTCTACTCGATCTACCACACCGCCTTCGCGAACAACGCCAGCGACTTCGGCGCCGCGTCCGCGCAGGCGATCGTGCTGCTGGTGATCCTGCTGCTGTGCACGGCGATCCAGTTCGGCGTCCTGGAGAGGCGGGTGCACTACAAGTGAGGCCTGGTCGTCTCGTCACCTACGCGGTCCTGATCGGGGCCGCCCTGCTCGTGGTCTTCCCGGTGTACTACGTGATCGCGGGGTCGGTCATGTCGCCCGGCCAGATCTCGTCGTACCCGCCGGATCTCTTCCCGCACGGGCTCTTCACCGGCAACTACAAGAGCGCGTCCTCGTCGGGGACGCCGATCGGGCAGCAGTACGTCAACTCGATCCTGCAGACGTCGGTGATCACCGTTTCGCAGCTGATCACCAGCGTGCTCGCGGCGTACGCGTTCGTCTTCATGAAGATGTGGGGACGCACTGTGCTGTTCGGGTTGTTCCTCGCGACGCTGATGGTGCCGTGGGAGTCGATCGTGCTGCCGAACTACCTGACCATCACGAGCTGGTCGCTCGGCGGCGAGCGGCTCACGGCGTCGTACGCCGGGACGATGATCGCGCTGGTGCTGCCGTTCCTGGCGAACGCTTTCGGGGTGTTCCTGCTCCGCCAGTCGTTCCTGCAGTTCCCGCTGGAACTGCGCGACGCGGCAACGATCGACGGCGCCGGGCACTGGCGGTTCCTGAGCCGGATCCTGTTGCCGCTGAACAAGCCCGCCCTGATGGCGGTCGGGCTGTACGTGTTCCTGTCCGCGTGGAACCAGTTCTTCTGGCCGTTGCTGATCGGCGACTCGGCGTCCCGCCGTACGTTGCAGATCGGGATCAGCCAGCTCAACGACGCGGAGGCCGCCGACCCGGGACTCATCCTGGCCGGCGTCACGCTGTCCATCCTGCCCACGCTGGCCATCGTCATCTTCGGCCAGCGCTTCATCGTCCGCGGGCTGACCGCGGGTGCGATTCGCTGAAAGGTTGGTGAGTGATGCGTTCTGTTCGACGTACGACGGCTGCCGCTTCCCTGCTGGCGGTGCTGGCTCTGGTCGCCGCCGGTTGCGGTGGCAGCTCCAACGATTCCAAGGACTCCGGTGGCGGCGGGCAGGACGCGCCCGACGCGAGCGCGCTGGACAAGGCGACCGGAGTCACCAAGGTCACCTTCTGGCACGGCATGAAGGGTGCCAACGGCACGGCCGTCGACAAGCTCGTGAAGGCGTTCAACGACGCGAACAAGGGCAAGATCGAGGTCACCGCAGTCTACCAGGGTGACTACGACGACACGATCACGAAGTACAAGACGTCGGTGCAGCAGGGCAACACGCCTTCGGTCGTGCAGATCTACGACATCGGCTCGCGGTTCATGATCGACTCCAAGCAGACCGTGCCGGTGCAGAAGTTCGCCGACAAGGACGGCTACTCGCTGGACTCGATCGAGCCGAACATCGCGAACTACTACTCGATCGACGGCAAGTTGAACTCGATGCCGTTCAACACCTCGATGCCGTTGCTCTACATCAACAAGGAAGCCTTCGTGAAAGCGGGCCTCGATCCGTCGAAGCCCCCGACGAACCTCGACGAGATCATGGCGGCGGCGAAGAAGCTGACCGTCAAGCAGGGCGGGAAGACCGTGCAGTACGGCTTCAACGCGGCGATCTACGGGTGGTTCCTGGAGCAGCTGATCGCGCAGTCCGGTACGACGTACTGCGACAACGACAACGGCCGCAAGGACCTCGCGACCAAGGTGAACTTCGCCGACGCCGAAGGGGTCAAGGTCGCCACCTGGTACCAGCAGATGGTCAAGCAGGGCCTGATGCCGAACACCGGCAAGAAGACCGACGACGCGCAGGCCGTCTTCAAGTCCGGTACGTCGGCGATGTCGCTGGAGTCCACCGGCGTACTGCGTGGCTACCTGGACGCCGCGAAGGGCAAGTTCACCGTGCTGACCGCGCCGTACCCGCACCTGTCGTCCTCCGACACCGGCGGCCCGATCATCGGCGGCGCCTCCCTGTGGATCGACGGCCCGGGCCACTCCGACGCCGAGAAGCGCGCCGCGTGGGAGTTCGTGAAGTTCGCGTCGTCGCCCGCGCAGCAGGCCGCGTGGCACACCGGCACCGGGTACTTCCCGATCAACAAGAAGGCCCTCGACGAGCCCGCCGACAAGGCGTGGGTGGCGCAGTACCCGCAGTTCACCACCGCGATCACCCAGCTCCACAACACCAAGCCGACGAACGCCTCCTCCGGCTGCATCCTCGGCGTCATGCCCCAGGCCCGCAAAGCCTCCGAAGACGGCCTCGAGAAAGCAGTCCTCGGCACCGACCCAGCCACCGCCATGAAAGCCGCCGCCGACTCCATCAAGCCCCAAATAGACCAATACAACAAGACGGTCAAGAAGTAGCTCTCCTGGTACCACGGCCGCCCGAGAAACCCATTCTCCGGGCGGCCGCGGTCCACCCCGACGCAGTGCTAAACACGGCCTTCCCGCCTACGTGGGGTCATTGCGCGCGGGGGAGGCAGCATTTCTTGTATTTGGTTGCGGAGCCGCACCAGCACGAGTCGTTGCGGCCTGGTGGCCAGCTGGTTTGGGTGCTGTCGGACTCGATCAGGGAGTCACGGTAGGCCTGGACCACGGCGCCGTTCATCTGATCGATCTCTGCTGCTCTGGCGAACTCCGCAAGGCCGTCGGCTGAGCCGCGAACCACGCCCAACCCACCCGTGCCGTACTCAGCGCGCAGCCGAAGCTCCCCCTCCGTGGCAGCTCGATGCTCGTCCCAGGTCTCGCCGTGACTGGCGGCAAGCTCCGGCCAGCGACGGACAGCCCCGTCGTACTCACGCTGCGGGAAGAACAGCACCACCGCGCCGTCGTCGAGCGACTGCTCCAGCTGTTCCATCAGCTCGTCCGCAAGATCGTCGTAGTCGTCGTGCGGAACCCCGAGCTCGTGCCGCACACCGTGCCGGGCCTGCAGCAGTTCGAACGACACCATCGCGACCTCGTCGTACGCCGGGTCCGAAGGCTGCGACTCGAGTTCCTCCTGGCGTTGGAGAACCACGTCCAGCGCCTCGGTCAGCCATTCCTCCGCGACCTCCGCCTGCCCGTTCGCGACGAGCACCTCACCGACCAGCATCGCGGCATCGGGCTCCTCGGTCAGCCGTTCACGCAGAGCAGAGACCTGGGCCATCGCCTCCTCGTCACGGCCGGCGAGGAACAACGCGTCAGCGCGGATGGCTGCCGGGTGGCTGGTGGATGTGTCCCCAGATCGCCCGCAAGCCTCCATTGCACGCTCGGCAAGCGCGATCGCGACTTCAGGTTCGCCGGTGTCGGTGGTGATCTCAGCCGCCACAGTGAGCGCGTACCCGGCGTCGGCAGCGTCCGCCAACCGGCCCTGATCCACCGCGTCGACCAGCAGGGCAGCCAGCGCCTGTGGCGTCCCGCTCTCACTCGCCTCCGCCGCGATGCGATCGATGTCTTCGGTCGACAAGCTGTCAGTCTCAGGCACGCTCAACGGTATCGCGGGACTTCGACGTCCGGCGCCGAGGCGTTGTCAGTAGTGCCAGTAGTAGCGGCCGTCTGCGTTCCATTCCAGAGGGACAGTGGTGTGGTTGGTGAAGGACATGCCTAGGTTTTTGGCTAGTTCGAGGGTTCGGTCCAGTTGTAGGGCGTAGGGGTGGTGGTTGTCGTCCCACCATTGTTCGTGCTGGGTGATGCAGGTCTGGTGGGAGAAGTACGGGTTCGTGCAGGGGTGGGGTGGGAGCCATTGCTGGACGTGGCGGAAGTGGACTGTGGTGGAGCCGTTCGGGGGTTTGATGGTGCCGGTGGCGTCGAGGCAGTAGCCGTCCGCGGGAATGCTCCATTTCACGTAGTGCTGGCGGCCGCCGTTCGACGGGATGGGCTGCGGGTTCTTGCAGTTCGCGTCGCCGAGGGTCTCGGTGGTGACGCGCTGGATCTGGGTGAGGGGGCGGCCGGCGCCGTCGTTGTAGCCGTCGAGGAGGACCCAGTCGCCGTCGTGGATGAAGCGCTCCGCGGACTTCGGTGGCCAGGCCTTCGGATCGCCCCACGAGATGTCGGACTCGGTCGCGGTCAGCGGAGTCCAGGCCCACTGACCGGCCGCGGTCCCGCCGGCGAAGTACTGCCCGGCGGACCTCTCGAACATCATCGAGTACTGCGCGTAGGTGTCGGCCGGTGCCGGCGCCGACAGCAGGCTGATCACTAAAGCAAGCGCTCTGATCACAGAGAGCTAGCTTACCCAAGCACCTCCCGCAGCTTCGCGGCGAACTCCACCGGCTTGCCGGGCTGGCCGTACTCGTTGCCGAGGAAGCCACCATGACCGCTCGGGAACACGACCGGCGTCAGGCCGAGCCGCTCTGCCACCGCCTTGCCGCCGCGGCCGGCGAGCTGGTTGCCGGACTCCTCGCCGACACCGATGACGATCCGGTCCTTCGCCTTGTCCAGGGCGTCGAAGTCCGGCTGGTACGACGTACAGCCGCGCAGGTTCTGCCCGAGCAGGGCGTCGTCGCGCTTCCCGTCGTCCTCGGCGGGCAGACCGAACATGGCCGGGTCCGGCGCAGGCTGCCGGGTGTAGTCGGCGGGGATCTCCCCGTCGTACCCGACGAGCGCGATGAACTTCGCCATCCCGGCCCCCATGCCGTCGCGCTGGTACGTCTCGTACATGTCCGCGACCGCGGCCAGCGCGTTCTCGCTGTCCGGGATGATCCCGGCGAGCGGCGGCTCGTGCGCGACCAGCTTGCGGATCAGGTCCGGGCGGGCAGCGGTCAGGGCGAGCGCGTTCACCGCGCCGCCGCTGCTGGCGAACAGGTCGACCGGACCGGCATCCAGGTGGTCGATCAGCGCGGCCAGGTCGGCGGCGTGGTCGTCCGGCGAGAGCTCGGTCAGCTCGCCGCTACGGACGCTGCGCTCGACGCCGCGCGGGTCGTACGTCACCACAGTCCGGTCCTCGAAGTGCGAGGCCAGGGTCGGGAATCCGCTCGCGCCCATCGGTGAGCCGATGATCAGCAGCACCGGGCGGTTCGCGAGGTCGCCGCGGACGTCGTACGTCAGGGTCGCACCCGGTACGTCGAGCGTCCGGGTCACGGGCTCAGGCATCACAAGCTCCTCGCACCTTCGGCCCACCCCCATTGGTCGACCTCTTGTTCGAGAGCCTAGACCGTCCCGTTCGGCCCCAACAGGAACCCGATCGGAACTTTCCCCGCACTTTCTGCTTAGCTAAAGACATGACTGAGAAGCCTGAGATCGACTTTCCGGACGGGCCGCCGCCGGCGGATCTCGAGATCACCGACATCACCGTGGGCGACGGCGACGAGGCCAAGGCCGGTTCCCGCGTCAACGTGCACTACGTGGGCGTGGCCCACTCCACCGGCGAGGAGTTCGACGCGTCGTACAACCGCGGCGCCCCGCTGGCCTTCCAGCTCGGCGTCGGCCAGGTCATCCAGGGCTGGGACACCGGCGTCCAGGGCATGAAGGTCGGCGGCCGCCGCAAGCTGGTCATCCCGCCGCACCTCGGGTACGGCGACCGCGGCGCCGGCGGCGCGATCAAGCCCGGCGAGACCCTGATCTTCGTCGTGGACCTGATCAGCGTCAGCTGAAGTCTTCCAGCCGGCGGTGACCTGTGGTCGCCGCCGGCTGACTGTTTTCCGGTAGTTGTACTCATCCGTCACCGCTGTCGGTGCGGTTGACTCTGGAGCATGACGAAGACCGTTCGGTACGCCGCTGTGGCCGCGAAGCTGCTGCTCCTCGCATTGTTGCTCGCGGCACTGATCTGGCCGGACCTCAGCGGGATCAAGGGCAAGGCGTCGACCGCTCGCCTGATCGTCTATCCGATCGGCGCGATGGTGCTGCCGCTGTGGTGGTGGATCCGCCGCAAGGGCACCTTCCCGTGGGCGGCGGACCTGCTGATGACACTGCCCTGGTCGATCGATCTGCTCGGCAACCGGCTCGATCTGTTCGACACGGTCGGCTGGTGGGACGACGCCATGCACTTCGTCCTCTGGACCTTCCTCACCTGGGGCGTACTGCTCGCCTTCGCGCCGCGCGACCTCTCGCCGGCGCTCACGACCTTCGTCGCGCTGGGCTTCGGCACGACAGCGGCAGTCGTCTGGGAGGTCGGCGAGTACGTCGCCTTCGTCCGCAGCTCCCCCGAACTCCAGACCGCCTACACCGACACCCTCGGCGATCTGGTTCTCGGCACTCTCGGCGCCCTCCTCGCCGGCGTGATCGTCGGCCGGTTCCGCGCGCGGCACTCCCCGTCTACTTCCAAGCTATAGCCGGTGGGGGGACTTGCCGCAAGCCCGGGTTGTTCGCGGAGAATCGGCCGGACGAACTCGGGGAACGGAGACTGATCAGTGCGTTTCGTGTTGGCAACATGGGGATCGCGGGGCGACGTGGAGCCCTTGGCCGGCCTGGCGGTCGCGCTGCAGGAGCTTGGCGCCGAGGCGACGGTGTGCGCGCCACCGGACGAGGATTTCGAGGCGTTGCTGAAGCGCGCCGGCGTACCGATGGAACCGCTCGGCCCGTCGGTACGGTCGGTGGTCGCGGCGCCGAAACCGCCCTCGGGACATGCCGCGTTCGAGCTCGCGCCGCGTCTCGTCGCGGCGCGCTTCGAGACGCTCGGGACCGTGGCGCAAGGGGCAGATGCGATCGTGGCGACCGGTCTGATGCCGGCCGGCGCACGCGATGTGGCCGAACACCTCGGCATCGGCTACGTACTCGCGTGCTTTCACCTCGGCGGGATCCCGTCGCAACACTTCTCGCCGGGAGCACGACCGGGTACGCCGTCACCCGAAGGCGAGACCGACCGCCGCGTGTTGTGGGAACACGACGCTCAACGCGTCAACGCCTTGTACGGTCCTTCACTCAACAGCGAGCGCGCCGCGATCGGCCTGCCGCCGGTCGAGAACGTCAGGGACTACGTGTTCACCGATCACCCTTGGCTCGCGGCCGATCCGACCTTGTGCCCGTCGCAGGGCATGACGGACCTCGACGTCGTACAGACCGGCGCCTGGATCCTGCGCGACGACCGTCCGCTGCCGGACGAACTGCAGGAGTTTCTCGAAGCCGGTGAACCGCCGGTGTACGTCGGCTTCGGCAGCATGGCCGCGCACGCACCGAAGGGCATCGCGCAGACAGCCATCGAGGCGTGCCGCGAGCGCGGGCGCCGCGTGCTGCTCAGCCGCGGCTGGGCCGAGCTGGACCTCGCCGACGACGGCAAGGACTGCTTCGTTGTCGGCGAGATCAACCAGCAGGCGTTGTTCCCGAGGGTCGCGGCGGTCGTGCACCACGGCGGCGCGGGTACGACGACCACGGCCGCGCGGGCCGGCGTGCCACAGGTCGTCGTACCGCTGATCGCGGACCAGCCGTACTGGGCGTCCCGGGTCACCACGCTCGGTATCGGCGCCGCCCACGACCGCTCGACGCCGACCGTCAGCACCCTGTCGACTGCGCTGCGCACCGCCCTTGCTGCTGAGACGCGGACCCGAGCAGCAAAGGTGGGCGAGGCGATCAAGACCGACGGTGCGACGGTGGCCGCCAAGCTCTTGCTCGACGGCGCGACACCAGTTCAGTCGACCGGGCGATGAAGCGTATCGAGCAGCTGTGAGATGACCGTCTCCGGTGAGCGGGTCCAGTCCGTGCTGAGCACGTGGTGGACCCGCCAGCCGCTGGTCGTCAGGGCGCTCGGGTGGGTGGTCAGGCGCTCGAGCAGCGTGTCGGCCGCGACTCGATCAGGTGTGTCGACGAGTACTGCGAGGCAGTACCCGGTGTCCGCGGGCAGCTTCAGCGCGAGGTCGCAGCGGAACACGGACTCACCCACCGTGACGTCGACGTCGACGCCCCGCGCCTCCAGGGCAGCAGCGAGCTGCGCGACGACGGCACTGGACTGCGTCGGTCTGGCCGGCGTGGATCTCAGGTTGTACGACGCGAGCGCGGACTTAGCGGCGTTCTGGTCGCCGCGGGAGATGGCCGCTGCGTACCCGAGGAACCTCCGCAGCGTGTTCGCACCGTCGTTGTAGGTATTGGTGATCGCGTCCGGCTCGATGCTGCTCACGATGACCATGTGTTCGCGGGCGCGGCTGAAGATCACGTTCAACCGCTTCTCGCCGCCCGAGGTGTTGATCGGGCCGAAGTTCATCAGCATCCGCCCGTCCGGGCCGGCCGCGTAGCAGACGCTCATCAAGACGATGTCCCGCTCGTCGCCCTGCACGTTCTCCAGGTTCTTCACGAACAAGCCGGCATCCTGCTCGCCGTGCGTCCGCACCTGCTCCGCCTCGTACTGCGCCGCGAACGCCGGGTCGCTCTCGGCCAGCTCGTCCAGCGCCCGCTCGATCTCCCCCTGCTGTGCCTCGGAGAACGCGACGATCCCGATGCTCTTCCCGGTCTCGCGCGCCAGCAGCTCCCGCACCAGCGACGCGATCCACCGCGCTTCCGAAGGATTGGTACGTCGTACGTAGACACCGTCGACGAGCCGCACCGCTGTGATGCTTCCGGCGAGAACGCTGTCGCACACCTCGGCCGCCGGCGAATCCGAACGCAGCGTCCAAGGTGGCGCCGTATGGGGCGGCAACCGGTCCGGCACCGTCGCGAGCTTGCCCTGGTAGAACGCGGCGTTGCTGAACGAGATCAGCGCCTCCGACCTGCTCCGGTAATGCCAGGTCAGCATCGTCGACGCCAGTCTGAGCGCACTGATCGAGAGGAAACTGTCCTCGGTCAGCGCGATCCCGAGCTGCTCCGCCTCGTCGTCCTCATCGGTCTCGCCGCGAACGCGGAAGTACTGCGTCGGCGGCAGCTGCATCTGGTCGCCCACCACGATCACCTGCGGCGCCCGATGCAGAGCCGGGATCGCTTCCTCCACGGGGATCTGACTCGCCTCGTCGTACACCACGACATCGAAAGAAGTTGTCAACGGCAACGTCTCCGAGACCGACGACGGGCTCATCAACCACACCGGCCGCAGGACCGACACGACCTCGCCGGGCGGGCCGGAGGCCAGGTCCCGGATCGACCGGTACCGCATGACCTTCCCGAACTCGTGCTCGAGCTCCCGCCGCCCGGCTGCGAACGTCTTCTTCCGCTCGCGGTCCTCCGGCGACATGCCGGTCACGCTGCGCTCGGAGTGCGCGACTTCGGCGAGGAAACGGCGCCTGACCTGAGCGACGACCACCTGCGCGTTGAGCTCGGTCAGGTCGTCGTACACCATGCTCAACTCGCCGACGATCGCGTCGACCCGCGCCGACGAGAGTTGCAGCGGTGCGGCGGCGCGGGCGCGCTCCCATTCGGTGGCGCAGACGGCGTACTCGAGCTGGTCAGGCGTGGCATCGAGCCGACGGACAGCGGTCAGCACGGACGGCGGGACGCTCGCCAGCTCCCGCAGCTTGGGACCGATCGCGCGTACGACGGGACTCTCGGCGGCCAGGCGATCCGCGAGATCGCGGAGCTCGTCCACCGTCAAGGTGTCCCAATGGTCGGCGAGCAGATCGCTGGTCACCTCGGTGGCATTGTCGAGGGCATCAGCCAGGCGAGACAGGCCCGCGATGGCGCCGTCGCGAAGGGCGAGACGCCAGTCGGGCACGCTCTTGCGGGCAGCGGCGAGCTGATCGATCAGCTCACGTGGGTCGTCGGCAGCCCACTCGCGCCGGGTCTGTTCGGCGTGTTCCTGTACGGCGGCCGACGCGGACTGCGCAGCGACCAGGTCTGTGAGGATCTCGGTGACAGACGGTTGCACGGCACGCGCCGTACCGTCGAATCGGCTGCGGACAAGGCTCTTCACGCGGCGCCAGTCGCCACTGAGGAACGAGAACGTACTGCCTTCCTTGCTCTGGGCAACCTTTAACGCAGAGCGGGCGTCGGCCGGTGCGAGCGGGTCCTTCCAGCCTGTGGCCTCCTTCCAAGCGGCACGCTCGGCCGCTACCAGCTTCTTCCGCTCTGCCCCGGCCGCCGCCAGCTCCCGCGCGACGTCCGATCGGGGCACGATCGCCTCGGCCCGATCCACGGCCGCCAGCGGCTCGAGCAACCGCCCGAGCTGAGCCGGCCCACGCACATCTCGCACGGACGCAACAGGCACCTGCAGCTCTGCCAGCGCGGCAGCTATCGTGTCCCACCGGGTGCGCACGTTTCGGGCCGAAGCACCCAGGTCGGCGTCCCAGCGGTCGGAGGCCACGAACGCCAGCGGACTCCGAGCGAGCACCCCCTGAGTCGACGGATCCGCCGCAGCCAAACCCTGAGCAACTTCGCGCATGACTATCTGCGCAGACCACCAATCGCCCACCTCGGGCAGCAGTCCATTGTCATCGGCACCAGGACTCCATGCCTGCTCGTGGAGCTCGGCCAAGCGGTTGACCACGGCGCGTAGATGAGGACTGCCGGTCGCCAACTGCTGCTCGAAGTCGTCGACGGTCGCCAGCAGGCGGTCCACGCGTGTGATCAGGTCAGCCCGCCGCGCGGTCAGCTCGTCCAGATCGTCCTCGGCCGTCAGCCACGCCTCGTAGGTGTCCCGCAAGCCGTGCACGAACGCCTTCTTGTCGCCCTGCGAGTCGTGGATCAGCGCGCTCAACCCGTCCAGCCGCCGGCTCGCCAGCCGCGCATGGACGACGTCCAGCGCCGCTCGCTTCTGGCAGACGAACAGCACCCGCTTCCCCTGCGCCACGAAGTCCGCGATCAGGTTGGTGATCGTCTGCGACTTCCCGGTCCCAGGCGGGCCCTGGATCACGAAACTCTCGCCACGCCGCGCCCGCGCGATCGCCGCCACCTGCGACCCGTCGGCCGGCACCACCAGATGCCGATCGCCGGGCGGCAACTCCGGCAACGCGCTCCCCACCGGCCGCGGACGGTCCGAGAACAGCTGGTCGAACGACGCCGCAGACTCACCACTCGTCAGCAGCTCGTCGTAGTCGCGCACCAGTCCGAGCGTCCGGTAGTTGAAGTTCGCCAGCGACACGGCGCACAGGTCGACGTCCCACGAGTACGGCCCGCCCTCGGTGTCCAGCGAGTACACGTCGGTCTCGAGCGCGCTCTGCTGCTGCGTCCCGGCTCCGAGCGCGGTCGGCCGCCGTGGCTCCTCGCCGAGCGCAATCCCCAGCGGCAGCGTCTGCTGCGCGATCTGGGTCCGGAAGATCTGCACGCCGAGCGGCTGATAGTCCGTCCGCCGGTACGAGTACGGATACTGTTTCCCGCCGAACCCGGTCGCCAGGCCACCACGCCGCCGGTTGTACGTCCGCAGCCGCGTCATCGCCCGCTGCCGCACCAGATCGATCCGCGGCTTCTCCCGCAGGTGCAACTGCAGCCCCGGCTCGGTCGCCTGGATCTCCTTCGCCAGCCGGTCGTGCAACTCGCGCAGCGCGCCCGGTGCCGACAAGTCGACAGCCTCCGGCAGCGAGATCCCGTAGAGCTGCCGCAGACTGTGCCGCAGCGTCGGATTCACCTCGGCCACCGGATCCGTGACCCGCAACGTGTACGAGTCGCGAACGCCACGCTTCTTGGTCAGCTCCACCTTCGCCAGCACCAGCGGCGAGGCGAGCCGCGTGTCCCGGTCGTTCTTCAGGTCGTGCCAGCGCAGGAACGCGGGCACCAGCCGCAGCTGGTCCTGCCCGTAGTCGGCCTTGTCGCGGCGCGCCGTCGAGATCAGCTTGTCCAAGGTGTTCGCGGCGTACGGCGCCTCGTCGTACCGGATCCACTTGCCCAAGGGCTGAGGCTTGCGCAGCAGCTGTTCCGCCAGCTCGTCGCGCCACGTGAACAGCTGCTCCGAGCGGATCGTCCGGACGTCGAGCATCAGCGGCACCGACACCTCGGTGAGGTTCAGCGTCTGCGCGGTCGGCCGGAAGTTGATCAGCCGGTTCCGGCGGGAGAGATCGAAGAGTCGGTCGCGGAGTGCACCGAGGACCGCCGTACGCCGATCCGCCACGCCCTGCACGACCGCCTCGACGTCGAAGTCGAGCGGCTGGTCGCGATAGTTCTCGAGCTGCTCGATCAACGAAGGCAGGTCCTGCGCCCGCCGGTGCCGGTCGGGCTCGGCCATCTGCGCAGCGACCGACACGATCACCGGATGCAGCTCCGGGTCCAGCTGATACAAGTTGCCTCGGGCATCGATCAAGGTTGCGACATCGGCCGCCCTGGACAGGTCGAGACCGCAACCGAGCGCGAGCAGCAACTGGCCGAGGCTGAAGATGTCGGTGAGCTGGTCGTGGTGACCGACCACGTGCTCCCAGCACTGCCAGCCGGCCACCAGTGTCGGCGCCTTGATCGCATCCTGAACCGCCTCCGGTACGACGGTCTTCTCCCGGCCACCGTCCGCGCCGAGGTCCAGGTCGGACTGCCGATGGGCAACCACCTCGACGGCGGTCGGCCGCTTGCCCTGCCGGGCGTCGACCTCGCGCGTCGCGAGCATCGGCCTCCCGGCGTCCGCGGGCGCGAACCCCAGGCGGCTCTGCTCGTCGACGGTGATCCGGTCCAGCCCGCGCAACGGCGCGACCAGCCCGCGCTCGTGCACGGCAGCGGTCTCGTGGAACAGGGGCAGCACCGCCGCCAACAGCGCATCATTGCCCAGCCCGCCCTGCGAGACGGCCAGTGCGACGAGATCCTCCGCGCTCATCCGGCCACCTCCGCAGCAGCCCGGACGAACCGCGTCCGCTGCTTGTCGCTCCACCCCAGCTCATTGCCGGCCACCTCGACGTACCCGCTGAGACCTGATCGCCGGGCGACGGTCAGCGACGCGACCAGGCCGTCCTCCCCGACCTCCGGATCGGCCGTGGCGAGATCGAGCAGCAGGTAGCACAGGTATCGCAACGTGGCCGCAGCCAGCGGGCGCGGTCGTGGCAACGGCGCCCCGTCGACCGGACGCACCGCCAACGGCTCGTCGAACCGAACGGCTCCTCCTGGCACACCGAGCGGCCCGGGCGGATCCGCGAAGCCTGCGGCAGCCGTCGCGATCGCGTCCGTCCGCAAACCGTCGGTGTGCGCGATCGCCGCGGCGAAGTCCCGGCTGATCTCCTGCAGCAGCGCAGCGTCGAGGAGGTCCGGCGCATCCACGTCGAGCGGCCCCGTCACCAGCCCCTCGACGTCCTCACCGGCGACCCAGCTCTTCAACGCCCACGCCCGCCCGACCGCCTCGGGATGCGACGTGCCGCGACTTCCCGACCGGAGATCCAGTGCTTCCGCCTGCCGCAGGTACGCGTCCGGATCCGCCGTACTCAACCCGGTCTCCAGCTTCAGCAGCGCGCGAACCGTCGTCCGCAGCTCACCACAGGCGGTCAGCGCTCCCCTGTCCGCGAAGAGCTCGGTCGCGAGCGACCATCGCCGGTGCGTCTCGAGGTACTGCGAGGGCGTGCGCGCATCACCGGCCGCCGCATCGAGCAGTCGGTCGACCGCCAGATACCCACCGTCGTCGGCCTGCCACAACAAGCGGTGCGCCAGCTCGTGCCCGATCACCGCGGTCAGCTCGTCCTCGTCGAGACGATCCAGCAACGCCCCCTGGAACAGGATGACCGCCTTACCTGCCTGATGGACGTACGCCGCGTTGGGCTCGCCGTTCACCTGGTAGTAGTCGATGCTCTCGTCCAGCTCGAGCGCCCGCGCCGCGCGCTGTCCCGCGCGGAAGACGACCGGATGCGCATCGGCCTCCAAGCGGTACGCATTCCGCAGCAGCACGTCGTCGAGCGATTCCTCCGGACCGCCGTGCAATGCCGCCCAGGCGCGCGCGTCCACCCGGCGGACGACCGCCAGGACGGACCGGTGATAC
Source organism: Kribbella sp. (assembly GCA_036503355.1). Classification (GTDB taxonomy): domain Bacteria; phylum Actinomycetota; class Actinomycetes; order Propionibacteriales; family Kribbellaceae; genus Kribbella. The sequence continues at coordinate 18,721 of DASXXB010000302.1, forward strand.
CCGAGCGCTGACAACATGCCCGCCACCCTAACCACCCCGATCGACAAAAACGTATGGCGATCTCTGGCACTGTGGACAAGTGGACGTGACGATCGCCGGCAGCGGGGACGCCTTCGGCTCGGGCGGCCGGTTCCAGACCTGTATCGCGGTCGGCACCCGGACGCTCGTCGACTGCGGTGCCACCAGCCTGACCGCACTCCGGCAGCAGTCCTTCGAACCGAACGAGCTCCGCACGATCGTGATCACCCATCTGCACGGGGATCATTTCGGCGGGCTGCCGTTCCTGATCCTGGACGGCCAGTTCCGCCGCCGCACCGAGGACCTCACCGTGGTCGGCCCGCCCGGCACCCGGGATCGGCTGACCGCCGCGCTGGAGACGCTGTACCCAGGCTCTTCCGAGGTCCGGCGGCGCTTCGACGTACATGTCCTCGACCACGTAGACCGCCGTCCGCAGCGGATCGGCGAGCTGACAATCACGCCGTACGAGGTACGTCACGCCTCCGGCGCACCGGCGTACGCCGTGAGACTCGGGACGGAGGACCGGACGATCGTCTACTCAGGTGACACCGAGTGGACGGATTCGCTGGTGCAAGCCGCAGACGGCGCCGACCTCTTCCTCTGCGAGGGCTACAGCCCGGCTCCGATCCGCTGGCACCTGGATCTGGCCACGCTGAGGCGGCAGCGCGACAGATTCACCTGTCGGCAACTGGTCCTCACCCACCTGTCGCCGACCGCTCTGGCCGCAGACCTCAGCGAGTGGACGGTCGCGTACGACGGTATGCGGCTCTAACGATCTGCAGGACGGCAGACTCCGTTGGCGGCGGCGCTGGCGGCCAGGGCCGCGGCCGCGGGTGTGGCGGCGGTCTGGACGTCCTGACGCGTCGTGTGCCGGCCGATCGGGACCACCATCGGCGTACCGGCGACCGGATCCGGGACAACCTTCACGGCCAGCCCGAACACGTCCTGCACCACATCCTCGGTGATCACGTCCGATGGGTTGCCCTCGGCAACGATTGCGCCGTCCTTCATCGCGATCAGGTGGTCGCCGAACCGGCACGCCTGGTTCAGGTCGTGCAGCACCAGCACGATCGTCCGGTCCTCGGACTTGTTCAGGTCGACCAGCAGATCGAGGACCTCGAACTGGTGCGTCAGATCGAGGAACGTCGTCGGCTCGTCGAGCAACAGGATGTCCGTCTCCTGCGCGAGCGCCATCGCGATCCACACCCGCTGCCGCTGCCCGCCGGACAGCTCGTCGATCGGCCGGTCCGCGATCGAGAGTACGTCGGTCGACGTCATCGCCTCCGCGACCGCCTCGTCGTCGGCGCGCGACCACTGCTGGATCCACCGCGTCCGTGGGTACCGCCCACGACCCACCAGGTCCGCGACCGTGATCCCCTCCGGCGCGGTCGGCGACTGCGGCAGCAGACCGAGCTTGGTCGCCACCTCGCGGGTCGGGATGTGCTGGATGCTCTTCCCGTCCAGCAACACCGAGCCGCGCGCCGGCTTCAGCAACCGCGCCAGCGTCTTCAGTAACGTCGACTTGCCGCACGCGTTCGCGCCGACGATGACCGTGATCTTCCCGGTCGGGATCCGCACCGACAGGTCGTGGATGATCTCGCGCTGGTCGTAACCGACCGCAAGACCGTCGGCGGCCAAGCTGTGTTCCACAGAGTCCTCCATATCTCAGCCACCACTTCCGACGCGATTCGCGCGAGCCAGCAGGAACATCAGGTACGGCGCACCGACCACGCCGGTCACCACGCCGACCGGCAACTGGGTCTCGCCGAATGCGTGCTGTGCCACCAGATCCGACACCGCCACCACCAGCGCACCGAGCAGACCGGACGTCATCATCGCCGGCCCCGGCGAGCGCGTCAGCCGGCGCGCGATCGGCGGCGCCACGAACGCCACGAACCCGATCGGCCCGGCCGCCGCCGTCGCCACCGCGGCCAGCAGTACCGCGATCACGATCAATCCCAACCGCGACACCTCGACCCGCAGCCCCAGGCCGTACGCCGTCTCGTCGCCGAGCTGCAGGATCCGCAACTGCTGCACCAGGAACACCATGAACGGCAGCAGTACGACCAACGTGACGGCGAGCGACCGAACGTTCGACCAGTCCCGCCCGTTCAGGCTGCCGGTCAGCCAGATCAGCGCCTGCTGCGCGATCTCCACCCGGGCCTTGGTCAGCAGGTACGACGTGATGCTCGTGGCGATCGCACCGATGCCGATCCCGATCAGGATCAGGCGGTAGCTCGAAACCCCGTGCCGCCAGGCGAGGACGTACATGATGAAGGCGGTCAGCACCGCGCCGAGGACGGCGAGCGCCGACACCGCGACACCGGTGAGCCCGAGGATGACGATCGCGAACACCGCGAAGGCACTCGCGCCGTACGTCACGCCGATGATGTCGGGCGAGGCCAGCGGGTTGCGGGCGATGCTCTGGAAGATCGCGCCGGACAGGCCGAGCGCCGTGCCGACCAGCAGGCCGGTCAGTGCCCTGGGCAACCGAAGCCGGTTGACGATGAACTCGGTCGCACGGTCGCCCCCACCGAACAGCGTCTTCACCACGTCGACCACCGGGATCTTGAAGTCACCCAGCGACAACGAGACACAGAAGACCGCGAACACCACAACGGCGAGCGCGACGATGACAACCAACGATCGGGTCTGCCGGGCCACACGCGCCCGCGCGACGAGGTGTACAGCTTCAGCCGTCACAGGTCGGCCAGCTTCCGGCGGCGTACCAGCATGATGAAGAAGGGAGCGCCGAGGACAGCGGTCACGATGCCGACCTGGAGTTCGCCGGGGAGCGCTACGACGCGGCCGATCACGTCCGAGCCGAGCAGCAGGATCGGCGCCAGCAGAGCGGAGTACGGGAGGATCCAGCGGTAGTCCGGTCCGGTCACGAGCCGCGCAACGTGCGGGATCGTCAAACCGACGAATCCGATCGGACCGGCCGCCGCGGTCGCTGCACCACAGAGCAGTACGACGACCACCGCGACGAACGCCCGCGCGAGCCCCACCCGCTGCCCGAGCGACTTGGCCACGTCGTCCCCCAGCGACAACGCGTTCAGCACCCGCCCGCAGAACAGCGACAGCACGATCCCGACCAGGATGAACGGCGCCACCTGCTCGGCGATGTCCGGGCCGCGGCCGGCGAACGACCCGACCGACCAGAACCGGAACTGGTCGAAGGTGTCGACGTCACCGATCAGCAGCGCCGTCGTCAGCGACCCGAGCATCGCGGTCAGCGCCGCACCGGCGAGCGCGAGCTTGACCGGCGTCGCGCCTTCCCGGCCGAGTGACCCGAGCAGGTAGACGGCGACCGACGACGCGGCCGCGCCGACGAACGCGAGCCAGACGTACGACGTCAACGACGACATCCCGAACCAGTAGATGCCGCCGACAACGAACAGCGCGGCGCCGCCGTTCACGCCGAGGATGCCCGGATCGGCCAGCGGGTTCCTGGTCACGCCCTGCATCAATGCGCCGGACAGCCCGAGCGCGGCACCGACCAGCAGACCGATCAGGGTCCTCGGCACCCGCAGTGAGCGGACGATCACCTGGTCCGTGTCCGCCTCGTTGTAGTGGCGCAGGGCATCGATCACGGTGGACAGCGGGATCTGCTTGGACCCGATCGCGATGCTGAGCAGGCACACCAGAACCAGCAGCGCCACACACGCGACCAGTCCCACGACGAGAGTGGTCCGCCGCCCGCGCCGTGGGCGCGACTGGACGGCGGACTCCGGGCCGGCTTCGGCCAGCGCACTGGGCGGGGGCATTGGACTTTCGGGATCCTCTTAGGTAAGGCTAACCTCTAGACGCCTCAGAATAACCCGAGCTCCGACGGGTCCGCATCTGAGTCTCCCCTGCGAACGTTGATGGAGAAATCTCCGCATGACTACTGTGCTCGAGCGGCCGATCGTTTTCGACTCGCTCCTGGCCACCGTGGCGGCCGTGGACGACCTGAGCCCGCATCTGCGCCGCGTGACCTTCGTCGCACCGCGGATCGCCGACGCGGTCACCGCCGGCCCCGACCAGCGCATCAAGGTCCTGCTCACTCCCCCGAACGGCAGCGAGATCCGGCTGCCGTCCGGCCCCGAGTGGTACGCCGACTGGTGCGCGCAGCCCGTCGACGAGCGTTTCATCATGCGGACGTACACCGTGCGGGCACTGCGGCCCGAGGTGGCGGAGCTTGACGTCGAATTCGTCCTGCACGGAGTGAACGGACCTGCCTCGGCCTGGGTGAGCGGGGCGACACCGGGCGACCAGGTGGGGCTGCTGCTGCCGTTCGCGGTGGACAGGACCAGCACGAAGGGCCTGCTGCACTCAGGTGTCGACTACGTTCCGCCGACGACCAGCGTCCGCCGGGTGCTCGTCGCTGACGAGACAGCGCTGCCTGCACTCGCGGGCATCCTCGAGGAGCTCCCGGCCGCAGTACATGCCACTGTGTTCGTCGCCGTACCGGACGCTGCCGACGTACGGCCACTGGCGGGCGCTGCTGACGTCACGTGGGTCACAGAGGGTTCGCTGCTGGAGGCCCTGAAGTCAGCACGGCTGCCGTTCGACCCGGACTATGCCTGGGTCGCCGGTGAGTCGTCGATGATCAAGGAGGTACGTCGGCACCTGGTGAACGCCGTCGGAATGCCGAAGAGCGCGGTCTCGTTCCAGGGCTACTGGAAGCGCGGCGAGGCTCACTGCTGAGAGGATCCGGGAGAGCTGGTGGGCAGAAGTCCAGCCCTCCCGGAAGCTTCACTAGGACGGGTTCTCGGCGTGCGTCAGCGTCTCCCAGGCGACGAACAGGTTGTTCGAGCCGGCCGGGCGGCGGGACTCAGTGAGCGCCTGGGTGTTCGTCATCGCGATACCGAGGCGGGTGTGCAACGCGTTGAAGCCCACCTCGGTGATCGGGCCGAGGCCGCGCTTGAGCGTCCCGTTGCACAGCCAGGACGGCACTGGCTCCAGGTTGCGCTCCCACTTGGACTGGAACCCCAGCGCCTGCCGGAGCCGCTCGCCGAACTCGGCGTACATGTCGACGCCCTGGATCCGGGCCGTTTCCAGCACGTGTGAGATCGACGAGATGCCGTAGCCGGTGTGGGTGAAGTCGCGACAGGTCTCCTGCGTCAGGCCTGTCACGAACGTCCCCTGGCCCTGCCAGTAGCTGACGATCTTGTCGCGGGTGTTGAGGTTCTGGCTCGGCACGGTCTTCGGCAGTGCGCCGTCCGATTCCAGATACACGTACGCCGGCACGCGCAGCCGGTAGAGCGCTATCGCCTTGTCGTAGATGGCCTTGTCCTCCAGGAACACACCGATGCCCTGGAGAGCCTCCGTCATACTCAGCTCCCAGTTCCCGTTGGAGTTGGAGCCGTTGATGATCTCGGGCACGTAGACGTTGCGGAGCATGGTGGCGAAGCGGCCCGCGTTCGGCCAGTTACCGTACTCGTACTTGATGATCTCCGCGGCCTTCGGCCACGACGACGCGGACCAGGCCGTCTGCAGCGGCGCGTTGCTGTTGGTGTGGTCCTGGATGGTCGCCGACCACGCGTCCATCAACTGGATCGACTTCTGCGCGTAGCGGTCGTCGCGGGTGAGGTACCAGAGCAGGGCGTCGGTGTACGCCGCGATCGCGTCCTCGCGTTCGTCGGTGCAGCCGTAGTTCGGGTTCGAGTACGAACCGCACTCCACGATCGCGCGCGGTTTCGGCGTCCGGGACAGCGAGGCGTACGAGCTGTTCTTCGCCTGGTTGAACGCGTCGGTCCACGGCTGCGCGCCGGCCTGCACCTTCGCGCGGACGAAGTCGAGCTGGGCCTGGCTCACACCGACGCCGGGATGGGTGAATGTCGTCGGCGCATCGGCGGCCTGCGCGGCCGGAGCGGCGAGGGTCCCGGCCAGCAGCGCGGTGGCCAGGACGAAGGGCATCTTTCGCATGGGCGGTGTCCTGTCTTCGGGGGCGGTAGGACAGCGGTTTCCACGGCAGTTTCACGACGTACGGCGACCACGGTCAAGACCCCACCGGTACCGGAACTTCACTGGAACAGACCGCTCGAGTTGTTCCATTTCCCGTGGAACAAAAGGCGTTTCCATCCCAAACGGCTTGAGAGACGTGCCCTAGTGCCCGAGTTGGCTGGTGATGCGTTCGACGATGATGCTCGTCGCGTACCGCGCGGCGCCGGGCGGCTCCACGTCGGACCAGTCGCCGGTGTACTTGCGCGCGACCGCCTGCTCCAGCGCCAGCTCGGGATCCGGCACCAGGTCGTCGATCCGGCCGCGCAATTCGAGGTAGTACGTCGGCCGCGCCGGGTCGACGATCACCACCGAGATCAACGGGTTCCGCCGGAGGTTCCGGAGCTTCTGCCGCCCCTCCACCAAGCTGAAGCGCACCCGCTCACCGTCCCAGAGGAACCACAACGGCGTGACCTGCGGCTCGCCGCGCTTGCCGATCGTCCCCACCATCGCGACCGCGGTCGACGAGAGCAGGTCGTTGAACTCAGGTGGAATCTCCACGGCTCAGTGCAGTGCCAGCTCGGCGGCGTGGATGCCGGCGGCGTCGAGGAGCGCAGAGGCGGTAGCGGCGCCGATGCCGCCGAGGGGCTGGGCGCGGACCACCGCCCGGGCGCTGGCTCCGTCGAAGATCATCGTCAGCTGGACGGCCAGCGTCGACGGATCCTCGGCGCCGGCCTTCACGAGCTCGCGGTGGAAGAAGTCCGTGAGCTGCTGCTTGAAGTGCCGTGCCACCACGGAGCCCGGGTGCTCGGGGTTCTTCAGCTCGACCGCCGTGCTCACGAGCGGGCAGCCGAGGTAGTTGCCTGTCGCAACCATGGCGTCCTGGCGCTCGAACACGACCAGAATCCGCTCCCGCGGCGACAGGTCGTTGTCCTCGACGCCGGGCTGCAGCAGCGTCTGGTACGCCGGACCGCGGCTCGCGAGGCTCTCCGCGATCAGCTCGTCCTTGGACCGGAACAGCTGGTACATCGACTTCTTCGACACCCCGGCCGCCTTGCAGAGCGCGTCCACTCCGATGTTCACGCCGTCGCGGTAGAAGAGCTCGCCCGCGGCGTCCAGAAGCCGCTCGCGGGGTGTCGCCGAGGTGGTCATGTGATCGAGGGTACCGGCTGGATTTGAAAACAGAAACCGATCGGTTTACGGTGGTGGAAACAGATCAGTTTCCATTGAGGAGTTTCGATGACATCACTCGAAGGCGCGGTCGTCCTGGTCACCGGCGGGCAGCGCGGGATCGGCAAGGCGCTCGTCGACGACCTGCTCACCCGGGGCGTGGCGAAGGTCTACGCGACCGCGCGCGACCCGAAGCCGAGCAGCGATCCGCGCGTCGTACCGCTGCCGCTCGAGGTCACCGACCAGGCGTCGATCGACGCCCTCGCCGCGGCCGCGCCGGACGTCACGGTGCTGATCAACAACGCCGGCGCGGGCTCGCCGGACACCTACCTGGACAGCTCGATCGAGGACGTCCGCGCGGTGTTCGAGGCGAACTTCTTCGGCCCGCTCCAACTCACCCGCGCGTTCGTCCCGATCATCGAGCGCAACGGCGGCGGCCACCTCCTGAACGCGCACTCGGCGCTGTCCTGGGTCGCGCGGCACGGCGCGTACTCCGCAACCAAGGCCGCGTTCTGGCTGCAGACCAACGCACTCCGCCTCGAGCTGCTGAACCGCGGCATCGGCGTCACCGGCCTGCACATGGGGTACGTCGACACCGACATGACGACCGCCGTGACCGCACCCAAGTCACGCCCCGAGGACATCGCCAAGGCTGCGCTCGACGGCATCGAGACCGGCGCGCACGAGGTCCTCGCCGACGACACCGCCCGCGGCGCCAAGGCGGCCCTGTCCGGCGACCTGACCGCGCTCTACCCCGAGCTGCGCGCGGACTCCAGCCACTGACCAACGTCGGTGCGTCGCCATCAATCACGCTCAGCGACGCACCGATCGACAGCCCGGCAGCAGGTCAGGTCCACACATCCCGGTCGCGCGTGTATTCCATGGCGCCCGCGATCCCGTCGGCGACGTCGGCGCCGAGTTCGCGCTCCACGACGTACAGCGCGAGGTCGATCCCGGAGGTGACGCCGCCCGCGGTGATCAGCGTGCCGTCGTCGACGACCCGGTTGGTCTTGACCTCAGCACCGAACGCCTCCAGCTCGGCCCACGCCCCGCGGTTCGTCGTGGCCGGCCGGCCTTTCACCAAGCCGGCCTCCGCGAGCAGCATCGAGCCGGTGCAGACCGAGCCGATCCACTGCAGGGATGGCGCCAGCTCGGCGATCCGCGTCGTCATCACACCCCGCCGCGCCTCGGCCCAGGCACCCTTCTCCGCGCGGTTCATCCACCCGCCACCCGGCACGAACAGCGCGTCCGGCTGCCCCAGCCCTTCCGGCGCCTTGAATTGCAGCCCGTGCAGCCCGGTCACCTCGGCCGGCCCGTCCAGCCCCACCAGCGCCAACTCGAACCCGGGCCGCCGCGAGGCATGACTCCACACCTCGAACGGCCCCATCACATCCATCTCGTCCACACCGTCGAACACCAGCATCTCGATCCGCATACCCACCACCCAACCGACCCGCACCGTCGCAGGCCAGTGGCCGGGACGCCGCTGTTCGCAAGAATCCGGCCACTAGGCTCACGCCAGTACGTCGGTGGCCTTGTGCGTGCGGTCCACGCCCTCGACGAAGATCACCACGCCTTCGGAGTTCTCGGTCCGCAGCGGCAGGATCTCCCGGTAGTCGGGCGACTCGTACCAGTCCTTGAGGTGGTCGTAGTCCGGGAACTCGATGACGATCGGGGCGCCCTCCCAATCGCCCTCGATCCGTTCGGGCGTCGCGCCGTGCACGATGAAGTGGCCGTCGTACGGCGCGAGCGTCTCGTCGATCCGCTCCAGGTACTCGACGATGGCGTCACCCATCCGGACGTTGCGCAGGTAGGCGATCGCGTAAGCCTTCGATTTCTGTCCCATGGCTCCAGCTTCGGACACGGACCGATTGCGGACGATTACCTCTGAGGTCATCGCGATGGCTTGGTCTGCCGGGGACGTACCGTAGATGGCATGTCAGTCACAGGGGGACCGCCTTCCACCCATGAGGAGGAGGTGGAGGAGCGGGTCGGGCCGTACCGGTTGATCCGGCGGCTCGGGCAGGGCGGCATGGGTGTCGTGTACCTGGCCGAGGGACCCGAGCGCCAGGAGGTGGCGCTGAAGGTTCTGCGTCCGCACGTGGCGCACGACCCGATCGCGCGGGCCCGGCTGCAGCGCGAAGCGACAACGCTGCAGAAGGTCAACCACCCTGGAGTGGCCGGCATCCTCGACCACGACCTGGAGGGCGACCAGCCCTACCTGGTGACCCGCTTCGTACCAGGCCGTCCGCTGGACGAGCAGGTGGACGACCGGGGTCCGTTGACCCCGCGCAAGTGGCTCCCGCTGGCCGGCTGCCTGGCGGAGTCGCTGCAGGCGATCCACGCGGTCGGGGTGATCCACCGCGACCTCAAGCCCGGCAACGTGATGATGTGCAACGGCAAGCCGGTGATGATCGACTTCGGCATCGCTCAGGCCGCCGACGACCTGCGGCTCACCCAGACCGGTCTCGTCATCGGTACGCCGGGGTACCTGGCGCCGGAGCTCATCGAGGGCGAGATGGTGTCGCAGTCCGCGGACTGGTGGGGCTGGGCCGCCACCGTGGCGTTCGCGGCGACCGGACGCCGGCCGTTCGGCAAGGGACCGTTCGAGGCCGTGCTGGCGCGCGTGCACTCCGGTCAGGCCGACCTGGACGGGCTGGACCCGCGACTGAAGTCACTGCTGGCTGCTGCACTCTCCCCCGACAAGGCCGACCGGCCGACGCAGGACGAGATCATGACCGGCCTCAGTCGGTACGCCGAGGGCCGCGACGCGCTCCCGCCTCGTGAGACTCCCACCGTGGCCGCCGTACCGCCAACTAGGCTCGTGACGAAGCTCATGCCGACGGAGGCGCCGGCCGAGGCTGAGGCGCCCGCTGCGGAGCCGACCGGCCCGACCCCGACTCAGGTGGCCGCGCTGGTCCCGCCCGTGATCCCGCCGCTGTCGGCGTTCACACCGATCCGGGACAAGATCCGGGACGCGGCCGCGAAGAAGCCGGTCGCCGAGGCACCCCCTTACGGCCCTGAGCAGTATGCGCCCGGCCCTTATGGCGCCCCGTATGGCCCAGCGCCGTACGCCGCAGCTCCGTACGCTCCCGCTCCGTACCAGCCGTCGCCCCAGCCGGTGCCTGTGCAGCCCGCGCAGCCGCCGGCGCAGCAACACACCAAGGCGCCGCCGACAGGTCGCCGTACTGCGGTCATCGTCGGCTTCATGTTCGCTCTCACCGGACTGGTCGCGTTGACGCCAGGGCTCGGCACGATGGTCGCCGTCATCCTGCTCGTGCTGGCACGGACGGTCGACCGGTCGAGTACGGCGCTGATGCGTCGGCGTCAGGTGCGTGGACGGTCGGGCAGGTCGGACGGTGTGGTGGCCGCCGCAGCGAGCCCACTGCAGTTCGCGACCGCTGTCCTGATCACTCTGCCGTGTCTGATCCTCCCGCTGCTGACAGCGGTTGTCGTTGGCGGCGTCGTCACCGGCGTGGCCGCGTCGACGTACGGGCTCGACTGGACTCCGCTGTCAGCAGTTGGGTTCGGTACGGCGACGCTGACCGCACTCTTCTGCAGCTGGTGGGGTCCGGGCGGGAGCTCGCTGCGCCGCGGCGCACACATCACGGCGCGCAACACCTTCCGGGCGCACTGGTTCTCCGGCCTGATCGCCGTCGTACTGCTCGCGATCGGCGGCCTCACGTTCTTCCTGGCCACCCAGGGCGAAGGCGCCGCCTGGGCCCGCCGGCAGATCGAAACCCCGAACATCCAGCGCCCAACCCTCGGCGACCTCCGCAACGCCCCCTTCATCCGAGACCTCCCCATCATCGGCAACTGACGACGGGGAGGCACGGGCTCCGTTCAGAGCTGGACGATCTGGGTGCGTTCCGGGCCTACGCCGATGGCGGAGATGCGGGCTCCGCTGAGTGATTCGACGGCGCGGACGTAGGTCTGCGCCTCCTTCGGCAGGTCGTCGAAGGTGCGGCAGCCGGTGATGTCGTCGGACCAGCCGTCGAACTCCTCGTAGACCGGGACCGCGTGGTGGAAGTCGGTCTGGGTCATCGGCATCTCGTCGTGCCGGACGCCGTTCACGTCGTACGCAACACAGACCGGGATCTTCTCGCGGCCGGTGAGCGTGTCGACCTTGGTCAGCACGAAGTCGGACACGCCGTTGACCCGCGCGGCATACCGGGCGATGACTGAGTCGTACCAACCGCAGCGGCGCGGACGACCGGTGGTGACGCCGAACTCGCCGCCCTGGGTCCGCAGCCACTCGCCGTCGGCGTCCAGCAGCTCAGTCGGGAACGGGCCCTCACCGACGCGGGTGGTGTACGCCTTGACGACGGCGATCACGCGGTCGATCCGGGTCGGCGGAATGCCGGTGCCGGTGCAGGCGCCGGCGGAGATCGCGTTCGAGGAGGTGACGAACGGATACGTGCCGTGGTCCACGTCGAGCAGCGTGGCCTGACCGGCCTCCATCAGCACGGTCTTGCCCTCGTCGAGCGCGTTGTTCAGCAGCAGGCTCGTGTCGGCGACCATCGGCCGCAGGCGCTCGGCGTACCCGAGCAGCTCGTCGAGGACCTCCCGGATCTCGACCGCGCGCCGGTTGTACACCTTCACCAGCAACTGGTTCTTCTGCTCCAGCGCGCCGGTGACCTTCTGTTCGAGGATCTTCTCGTCGTACAGGTCCTGGATCCGGATGCCGATCCGGTTCATCTTGTCGGCGTACGTCGGACCGATGCCACGGCCCGTCGTACCGATCCGGCGGCTGCCGAGGAACCGCTCGGTGACCTTGTCGAGGGTCCGGTTGTACGGCGGGATCACGTGCGCGCTCGCACTGACCACCAGTCGTGACGTGTCCAGCCCCCGCGCCTGCAGCGCATCGAGCTCCTCGAACAGCACACTGAGGTCGACCACGACCCCGTTGCCGATCACCGGGGTGACGCCCGGTGTGAGGATGCCGCTCGGGAGCAGGTGCAGCGCGTACTTCTCGGACCCGATCACGACCGTGTGGCCGGCGTTGTTGCCGCCGTTGAACTTCACCACGTAGTCGATGACCTCGCCCGTGTTGCCGAGCAGATCGGTC
>DASXXB010000303.1:0-34982 GCA_036503355.1 Kribbella sp.
ACTTTCGCCGGCGCGGATACGAGCCTGGATGTCTCGTGGGCGCAGCGCGCTCTCCATTTGAATCTCCAGCTGGCCGAGTCGGGCACGGTCGCCGCGGAGGGCCGCACGCAACCGGTCGTCGACCGGAACGGCGAACTCCTCACCCGTCTCTGCCATCGCCAGGACGAGTTGGGTTCCGTCCTGGCTCAGACCGACGAGCCTCGCCTCGCGCATTGACCTTGTTCTCCTGTGCGGTTCTAGACAGTCTCTCCCGGACGCTGGGCCTGACCAAGACCGGCGCGCCGTGCCGCGCGGTCATTGTGGAGGTTACGTCACGAAAACACATCTTGCCTGGTCACCAGGGTCCTCCTGGTCACACCAGTCACAGTAGTCACAACACGGTGTGACCGCTATCGGAGGAGCTCAGCCACCGAAGGCCGAACGCACCGCGAGGGCACGCTTCAGATCGTCGGCACTGTCCCCGACCGAGCGCCGGATGCCGGCCGCGACGGACTCGTCCGCGATCAGGCCGGCGGCGCGGTCCACCACGTGCTGGTCGACCGCGTAGCGCGGGAACGCGAGCTTCGCACTGGTCGCCACGACCCATCCGGACCGCAGCTTCTCGGTGCCCGCGATCTCCGCGAAGTACCGATCGACGTACGGCGCCGTGAGCTCGGTCTGCGCCGGGTGCCAGAACCCTTCACAGGCGGCGTACAGCTCGTAGTTGGCGAGGTCCGCGTCGGTCGTGATCTGGGCCCACGCGCGCTCCTTGGCCTCGGCGGCCGGCAGCGCGGCCCGGCAGCGGGTCGCGTGCACAACGCCCTCGGAGGAGGTGTCGCGCTCGAGCTCGGCGTCGATGTCCGCCTCGCCGATCGCGCCGAGCCGGGCGAGCTGCAGCGTCACGATCCAGCGCAGGTCGGCGTCCATCGTGACGCCCTCGGGTACAGCAGAAGCGGGGTCACCCGCGAGCCAGCCCTTGAGCCGGTCCACGTCGTCGCTGAACCGCGCGAACCCGCGGGCCACGGACAGCTGCACGCTGCTCCCGGCCTCGACGGTCTCCAGGCGATCCCGCAGTACGTCGGCCAGCCGCCCGCGGTACGGCTCGTACGGCAGGTAGACGCCGAGCAGGTGGGTGCTCGACCAGTTCAGCAGGGTCCCGACCGCGATGTCGCTGGTCTCGGTCGGCAGCATCCCGAGCACCACGTCGAACCCGGCCTTCGGGTCCAGCTCCGCGTCGGCCACCGAGTCCCGGACGCTGTTCAGTACGACGGCACGCGTGACCCCGTCGTCGAGCTTCGGCAGCAGCGCCGCGAGGTTGGCGAGGCTGTCGGCGTCGAGCCGGATCTTCGCCCAGCTGTCGTCGCCGGCGTCCGGGATCACCACCGCGACCGACGGGTCGAGGTCGACGTCCACCTCGTCGGCGTCGACCAGCACGGCGACATCGGTACGGCGGCCGTCCGCGTCGAACCCGGCGACGGTGAGCTTGTGCGGTCGTGATGCCGGGTACGCCGCGGGTGCCTTCCGCTGCAGCTTGATGCCGCTGCTCGTGCGCGAGACGGTGATCGTGTCGACACCGGGCGTCCGCAGCCACGCCTGCGCCCAGTCGTCCAGACCGACGGCGCCGGCCTCGGTCCACTTCGCGACCAGGTCCGCGAAGGTGGCGTTGCCGAACTCGTTCGCCGCGATGTGCGCGTTGACACCGGCCAGGAAGACGTCGTCACCGAGGTACGCCGCGAGTTGCTTCAGGGCCGCGGCGCCCTTCGCGTACGAGATTCCGTCGAAGTCGTCGAGCGAGGCGAGCGCGTCCTTGACCGCGTCGGCGGCGACGGGGTGCGTCGACGAGCGCTGGTCGGCCTGCAGGCCCCACCACTTGCGCATGTACGCGAAGTCGATCCAGTTGTCGGTGTAGCGGGTGGCGTCGGTCGAGACTCGGTGCGCCATGTACTCCGCGAACGACTCGTTCAGCCAGAGGTCGTTCCACCACTTCATCGTCACGGTGTCGCCGAACCACTGGTGCGCCATCTCGTGCACGATGGTCCGCGCGCGCTGGCTGCGCTCGCCGTCGGTCACCGCCGAGCGGAACACCATCTGGTCGCGGAACGTCACGCAGCCCGGGTTCTCCATCGCGCCGGCGTTGAACTCCGGTACGAACGCCTGGTGGTACTCGCCGAACGGGTACCGGTAGCCGAACATCCGGTGGTAGGCGTCGAACGACTGCTTGGTGACCTCGAAGATGTCGGCGGCTTCGCGGTCCAGTGCCTCCTTGAGCGACTGCCGCGACACCACGCTGAGCGCGATCCCGTCGTGGGTGTCGGTGATCTGGTGGTACGGCCCGGCGACCACGGTCACGAAGTACGTCGACAGCGGCTTGGTCTCGGCGAGCTCCCAGCGGCCGGGGGAGACCTGCGTGGCGGCGCCGTTGCCGAGCACGATCCAGTCCTGCGGTGCCGAGACCTTCAGCCGATACGGCGCCTTGAGGTCGGGCTGGTCGAAGCAGGCGAAGATCCGCGGGGCGGCGTCCAGGAACGACATCGCATAGGTGTAGGGGAGACCGTCGGCGGCGTCGACCGCGCGGTGCAGGCCCTCGCCGTCGTGCGAGTACGCCATGGTGGCGACCACGACCAACTCGTTCGCGGCCTGCAGGCCGGTCAGCTCGAGCCGTCCGTCGTTGAGGCCGGCCACGTCGACCGCCGAACCGTTGAGCGTGACCGAGATCAGCGTCTCGGGTTTCACGTCCACCCAGCTGGTGGGTTCGGTGGCGGTGAAGTGGATCGTGGTAGTGGACCCGAACGTCCGCTCGCCCCCGGTGAGGTCGAGGTCGACGTCGTACGACTGGACGGAAAGCGCGGCGGCCCGGGTGCGGGCGCCGTCGACGGTGAGACTCGGCATGAGGGCCACTGTATGCCGTGACTAGGCTGAGCACATGAGCGATATGAGGTACCGCCAGCTGGGTGACTCGGGCCTGACTGTCAGCGTCGTCGGGCTGGGGTGCAACAACTTCGGTCGCCGGCTGGACGCGGGCCGGACCGAGGCGGTCGTGAACGCCGCGGTGGACGCGGGGATCACGCTGTTCGACACCGCGGACATCTACCGCGGCGAGCACGGTTTCAGCGAGGAGCTGCTCGGCAAGGCGCTCGGATCGCGCCGCGACGAGGTCGTGATCGCGACCAAGTTCGGCGGTGACCTGGGCGGCGTGAACGGCCCGGACTGGGGCGTGCGCGGCTCCCGGCGGTACATCCGCAAGGCCGTCGAGTCGAGCCTGCAGCGGCTCGGCACCGACTGGATCGATCTCTACCAGCTGCACTTCCCGGACCCGGTGACCCCGATCGAGGAGACGCTGGCAGCGCTGTCCGAACTGGTTGCCGAGGGCAAGGTGCGCTACATCGGCAGCTCCCAGTTCGCCGGCTGGCAGGTCGTCGACGCCGACTGGACGGCCCGCTCGAACGGACTCGAGCACTTCATCAGCGCGCAGAACCACTACTCGCTGCTCGAGCGCGACGTCGAGGACGAGCTGGTGCCGGCCTGCGAGCACCTCGGGATCGGCGTCCTGCCGTTCTTCCCGCTGGCGTCCGGGCTGCTGTCCGGCAAGTACAAGCGCGGTACGTCGGCACCGGAAGGCACCCGCCTCGCGACCCAGCCGGAGCGGCTCGCGGGGGCGGACTTCGACAAGATCGAGGCGCTGGAGACGTTCGCGGCCGAGCGCGACCTGACGATGATCGACGTCGCGATCGGCGGCCTGGCGGCGCAGCCCGCGGTCGCGTCGGTGATCGCCGGCGCCACCAAGCCCGAGCAGATCGCGCAGAACGTCGCCGCCGGCACCTGGGAGCCGACCGCCGCCGACCTGGCCATCCTGGACGAGCTCACGTGACGCTCATTCTCCTGCCGCCGTCCGAAGGAAAGACCGGGCGGTCGCGTGGCCGGGCCGTGGATTTTTCGGCGTTGTCGTTCCCGGAGCTCAACCCGGTCCGCGAGCAGGTGCTCGAAACGCTGGCGAAGGTGTCCGCATCGGCCGACGCGCACGACGTACTGGAGGTCGGCGCGTCGCTGCAGCACGAGGTCGAGCGGAACACCCGCTGGCGGACCGAGCCGTCGGTCCCGGTCTCGGAACTGTACTCCGGCGTCCTGTACGACGCCCTCGGCTACGCGACGCTCTCCGCGGGCAGCAAGCGCCGCGCCGCGAACCGTCTGCTGGTGATCTCGGCGGCCTGGGGCGCATTGCGTCCGTCCGACCGCGTCCCGCCGTACCGGCTCTCGATGGGGACGACGCTGCCGGGTCACGGGCCGCTCGCCTCCGTCTGGCGCGACCCGCTGAGCGCCGCGCTCGCGGACGTCGACGGGGTGATCGTGGACTGCCGATCCTCGACGTACGTGGCCGCGTGGCGGCCGAGCGGGGCACAAGCGGACAAGTGGGTGTCGGTGAACGTCGTCCGCGAGCGTGCCGGAGTACGGTCGGTCGTCTCGCACAACGCCAAGCACACCCGCGGTCTGGTCGCGCGGCACCTGCTGGAGTCCGGCAAGGACCCGGGGACCGCGAAGTCCCTGCACAAGCTGGTGAGCGAGCGCTGGAACGCCGAGCTGGACCGCGCGACGGCCGGCTGGACGTTGACCGTCGTGGAACAGGACTGACGTTCATCCGACTGTAACTGGTGAGTGGTTTCCCACGGAGCGTGATCGGGGAAGGCTGAAGGGCAGCAACGTCAGGGGGAATCCGCCCCACCCTTCGGAGGCCTGACCAATGCGACGTATCAGCACGTTCCTGATCACTGCCGTGGCCGCGACCACGGCCTGGTTCCTGAGCGCCGGACCGGCGCTCGCCTACCCGCCCACCCCGCCCTCGGCCAGTACGGCGGCCACTGAGCTGGCCAGTCTGACCGTGAAGTCGGAAGGCTCGATGACGGGCTACAGCCGGGACCTGTTCCCGCACTGGATCATCCAGTCCGGGACCTGTGACACCCGCGAAGAGGTCCTGAAGCGCGACGGGACCGGTGTCACCGTCGACAGCAGTTGCCACCCGACGGCCGGCAAGTGGTACAGCGTGTACGACTCGACCTGGATCACCGACTCGTCCGGCGTGGACATCGACCACATCGTGCCGCTGGCCGAGGCGTGGAAGTCGGGCGCCAGCGGCTGGACCACCGCCAAGCGCCAGGAGTTCGCGAACAACCTGACCATCTCGCAGCTGATCGCTGTGTCGGCCTCGAGCAACCGCTCGAAGGGTGACAGCGACCCGTCGGAGTGGAAGCCGACGAACACGTCGGTGCACTGCATCTATGCCCGCGAGTGGATCTGGGTGAAGTACACCTACAAACTGTCGCTGCAGTCCGCGGAGAAGACCGCACTCACCCAGATGCTCGGCACCTGTTAGTGGTAGGTCCCCCGCGTCAGCGAGGCGGATCGACGTCCAGCTTGCCGGTGCCGGACCGGGCCAGGACGGCGGATTTCACCGCGGTGGGATTCGTCAACGCCGGGTAGCTGTAGACGTCGGAGGGCCGCCAGCCCGCGTCGGCGCTGAATCCCACCGTTGCCCACGCCGGCGGCGTCGTACCGTTCGCGGCCGCGTCGTCGCGGGCAGCGGCGGCGGCAGCCTCGTACTTGCTCCGCGCCACCTCGACGAGCCGGGCCGGGGCCCCGTTGTACCAGGAGCCGTCGTCAGAGATGCGGTAGCCCTTCCAGTTCCGCAGCAGCACGTCGTCGCTCGCCCCGGGGCCTGCATACTCGAAGACGTTGTGGTCGGAGTAGATCTGGGACTCGTAGCCCATCCCGACGAAGTAGCCCGGCCCGCCGTTCGCCTCGGTCCGCATCGCGTACGTCGACCGGTCGGCGTCGGCCACGTAGTAGTTGTTCAGCAGGTGCACGGCACCGAAGCGAACCCGGGGGCTGCGCTGCACGGCTCCGTCGAACAGGTTGCCCTGGAAGGTGATCCGCAGGTGACCGGCGTCCTTGTCGGCGTGACTGTCGCCGGAGCCGATCAGCAGCGACTTGTCGTGGTCGAGGAACCGGCTCCACGAGACGGTCACCAGATCGGTGCCGTCCTCCATGTCGAGGAGGCCGTCATGGTGCTGGATGTGCTCGCCGTGGAAGCCGGTTTCGGCCTGGTCGTCGGGGTATCGCCCGTCGGTGAAGGTGCAGTGGTCGACCCAGATGTTCGTACCGGTGACGATCGACATCGCGTCGAACCGTGCGTTCCACGCACCCTGCGCACCGTCGCCCGGGTCCCAGGCGGTGAAGTGGTCCACCGGCGCCTCGAGGTTGAGGTTGCGCACGACGATGTTGGTGCCGCGGTTGACGGTCAGGTAGACGCCGCGCAGCCAGGCGCCGGATCCCACGCCGATCAGAGTGGTGTTGCTCGGCACCGTCAGCTGGATCTGCCGCTTCTGGTTGTTGGAGCCCGTGACCCGCAGGGTCCGCTGGGTCTTGCAGTAGTCGAAGCGTGTATCGCTCCACTCGGTGCCGTCGGGCCCGAAGCAGGACTGGTACTTCCCGATGTCCCAGCCGGGGGCGTAGTCCTGCGCGCCGAGCAGC
Source organism: Kribbella sp. (assembly GCA_036503355.1). Taxonomy (GTDB): domain Bacteria; phylum Actinomycetota; class Actinomycetes; order Propionibacteriales; family Kribbellaceae; genus Kribbella. The sequence continues at coordinate 6,502 of DASXXB010000303.1, forward strand.
CTGCCGTCGGCCGTGGCGTTGCCGTCGATCACGCCGTCGACGTACACCACCTTGGGCGAGGCCGGGTCACCGTGGTTCGCGAAGGCGTCGACCAGTCCCTGACGGTCTCGTACGACGTACACCGAGTCGGCGGCCGCACCGGTGCCGCCGGTCACGCCGTTACCGGTCGACGCCCAGCCGACGGGCCTGTCCGGCTCCTGTCCGGATGCCTGCCCGGATGCCTGCGCGGATGCCTGCGCGGATGCCTGCGCGCTGCCGGTGCCGGCGAATCCCGCGGCGAGCGCGGCGAGGGCGATCACAGTCGGCACGGTGGACCTGATCGAACGCATGGCGGCTCCTTGGCGACCGGGTAAACCTTTTCCCGCGTCACTGTAGGAAGGCCGTTCCTACAGTGTCAACGCCGAGGTGTGGCCAGGTCCGGCCATGCTCGTCCAGGCCCGCCCAGGCCCGCCCAGGCCCCGACTAGTCCTCGAGCAGGTGGCGGCGTTGGGCGTGGATGCCGGCCTGGAAGCGGGTCCGGGCGCCCAGCGTCTCCATCAGCTCGGCCACGCGCCGGCCGACGGTGCGGCTGCTCAGTGCGAGCTGCCGCGCGATCGCGTCGTCCTTGAAGCCGGCCGCGAGCAGGGTCATCAGCCGCGCGTCGGTCGGGTCCGCCTTCGGTGTCGGGACCACCGGCACCGCCTGGTCCCACAGCAGCCAGAACATCTGGGTCAGCGCGTCGAGCAACGCACAGGGATGGACGACGAGTGCGCTGTCGACCAACTGGTCCACGACGAGCGGCAGCAGGGCGGCCTTCCGGTCGAAGACGGCGAGCTTCATCGGAGGTTGCGGATGAATTCGTGAGACCTCGCCGGCATCGGCAGCGCTGTAGGCCTGGTCGACGGCACCCGGGATGTCGAGCGAGTCGGGGGAGTAGATGCCGTGGACAAGCACCCCCTCGCTGAGCAGCCCGCGCACCCGCGGCTCCGACTCGCCGGTCTTCGAGGCGTACGGCGGACGGTCGATCACCAGCAGCTCGTCGCGCGTCCCGGTCAGCAACTGGCCGAACCGCGCCGCGATCGCCTCCTGGCCGACGATCACCTCGACCAGGTTCTCCGGCCGGTACCGCTCCTGGGTGCTCAGCTCCGACAGCAGCACCCGGGCCTCGGCGCGCACGCGGTCGAGCTCGGCCCGCCGTACGGCGACCAACGCGTCGACTGCGACGTCAGGACGGGTCGGGAGCAGCCGGATCGGGTCGTCGGAGGTGGTGGTCAGCAGGCCGAGCTTCTCCAGCCGGCCGACGGTCGCGGAGATGTCGCGCCCGAGACGCTCGGTGAGCTGCCCGATCTCGCAGCCCGGGGCCGACAGCAGTGCCCGATAGGCCTCCTCGTCGGACGGCTCGATCCCCAGCGACTCCAGCATTCGAACAGGCTATCTCGTGGGTTGGACGGACTGTACCGGTTTGGCGACTTCGCGCCATGTCCGGGACAGGTCGTCCCCGGACAGGTGCACACCGGGCTGCAGTGGGGTAAATGTGTCCGTGCTGGGCGCGCGCGGATCGGACAGGGGACGCCCGGTCAAGCCTCAACGCGCGCGCCCGCCCTGCGCTTGACCCGTAGATAACTGCGCCAGACCAGCCGCTGCAGCATCAGCGTCACGACACCGGCGGCGGTCATCCCGGCGAGGTTGATGCCGAGTTGCGCCGCCGACCCGCCGATCTGGTGCGGCGCCCACAGGGCGAGCGACAGCGCCAGGTCGCCCGCGGCGGGGACCGTGGTGACCGAGATGAAGACGCCGACCAGTGCGTTCCCGCGGCCGGCGGTCTGTGACAGCACGCCGGCACATCCCGCGAGTACGGCGACCACGGCCGACCACCTGTCCGGCCGCCAGATGAACCCGGTGAGTGGGCGGGCGGCCGTGACGTCGGTGGCATCCACCCAGCCGGCGGCGCGGGCGAGCAGCGCAGCGAGCGCGGTCAGCAGGATCGCGAGTACGAAGCCCTTGACGAGGAGGGCGAGCGAAGCCTTCGACAGACCGCCCTTGCGCAGGAAGAGGCCGACGGCCAGCGCGGCGACCACGCCGAACTCCGGCCCGACCACCATCGCGCCGACCACCAGGATCGACGAGTCGGTGATCACCGCGACGGAGGCGATCATCGTCGCCAGTGTCAGGAACGCGTAGTACACCCAGGAGCCGCCGGCCTCGTTGTACGCCTGGTCGACGACCGCGTCCCAGATCACGGCGTCGTCGGGTGCGCCCGGAGCGGCCTTCTCCGCGGCCTGGGCGTTCCGCGAGGGGGCTGAGTCGACGCTGCTCAGTGCCACGGCGCCGTTGTCGTACAGGCCCTCGGTCCGCAGGAACGCGAGGATGTCCGACGTCGCCTCGCGGGTCACGTCGCACTCGACGACGTCGCCCTCCGGACGCCGGGCCGCACCGGGCAACCGCACGATGCTGGTGACCCGCGGGTCGGCGACGAGGGTACTGAGGACGAGGTCGCTGCGATCCGGCGGAACGATCAGTCGAAGGTGCATCACGAGCGACATGCTCTCAGGCGCTGGGTCTGGTGCTGGGTCCGGCGATGGGTCTGCGCTGGGTGTGGCACACAGACGCAACGCGCGTCCGCGCTTCTCAGCGGCCTCTCAGATGCGACCATGGAGTACTCGTGACGCACCGATGTGAGGGAGGCACGATGAGTGAATCCACCGTGGCGCCGGCCGGCGAGCGTCCGGAGCTCAAGCGGGTCATGGGCCCCGGTCTGCTGCTGCTGTTCGTCGTCGGGGACATCCTCGGGACCGGTGTCTACGCGCTGACCGGGAAGGTCGCCGGTGAGGTCGGCGGCGCGGTCTGGCTGCCGTTCCTGTGCGCGTTCGTGGTCGCGATGCTGACCGCGACCAGTTACCTCGAGCTCGTCACGAAGTACCCGAAGGCCGGTGGCGCGGCGGTCTACACGCACAAGGCGTTCGGGATCCACTTCCTCACTTTCCTGCTGACGTTCGCCGTGATGTGTTCGGGGCTGACGTCGGCGTCGAGTGCGTCGAAGGCGTTCGCGGCGAACTTCTTCTCTGCCGCGCACATCGATCCCGGCCGCGGGTCGTTGCTGATGATCACCGCGCTCGGGTTCATGACGCTGATCGCGCTGGTGAACCTGCGCGGCGTCGGCGAGAGCGTCAAGGCCAACGTCGTGCTGACCTGCGTCGAGCTCAGCGGTCTGCTGATCGTGATCGGTATCGGCGCCTGGGCGCTGCTCGGCGGCGAGGGCGACACCTCGCGACTGACGCAGTTCCACGTGCCCGAGGGCGAGTCGGGGTTCGGGGCGGTGACCGCGGCGACCGCGCTGGCGTTTTTCGCGATGGTCGGGTTCGAGGACTCGGTGAACATGGCCGAGGAGACCAAGGACCCCGTCCGGATCTTCCCGCGGATGATGCTGATCGGGCTGAGCATCACCGGCGTCATCTACGTGCTGGTCGCGATCTCGGCGGTCGCACTCGTCACGCCGGACGAGCTGAACAAGGGCGCGACGCCGCTGCTCAAGGTCGTCCAGGCCGGCGCGCCCGGTTTCCCGCTCGAGGTGTTCGCCTGGATCACGATGTTCGCGGTGGCGAACTCGGCGCTGATCAACATGCTGATGGCGAGCCGGCTGCTGTACGGGATGTCGCACGAGCGGGTGCTGCCCGGTCCGCTCGGCCGGGTGCTGCGCAGGCGCCGTACGCCGTACATCGCGATCCTGTTCACCACGCTGCTCGCGTTCGCGCTGATCGGGTACGCCGACCTGGCGGCGCTCGGCGGTACGACGGCGTTCCTGCTGCTGTGCGTCTTCGCGATCGTGAATGTCGCGGTGCTGGTGCTGCGGCGGGACCGGGTCGAGCACAAGCACTTCCACGCGCCGACAGCGCTGCCAGTGCTGGGCGTCGTACTGTGCGTGTACCTGGCCAGCCCGTTGTCGGGCCGCGATTCGGCGGACTACAAGATCGCCGGCTGGCTGATGGTCGTCGGCGTCGGGCTGTGGGCACTGACCTGGCTGCTGAACAAGTACGTGTTCAAGAGGCAGGCCGACTTCGACCCGTCGCACCTCGATCCGCAGGGCCCGGTGAACTGATCGGGACCGGCAGCGGACGCAGTACGGCGAACAGCACGGTCGCGAGCGCCGCGAGGCCGGTGCCGACCGCGATCCAGCCGAGTGCGGGGTAGGCCGCTCCGGCGTCGAGTGCGAGACCACCGAGCCAGGGCCCGGCCGTGATGCCGACGTTGAACGCCGAGAAGTTGGTCGCGGTCGCGAGGGTGGAGCGGTCGCCGGCCAGACTGAACACGCGGGCGTTGAGCGCTGGGTTCGCACCGAAGCCGAAGCCGCCGAGCAGGACGATCGCGGTGATCGCGAGCACCGGGACAGTGGCCGTGAGGGCGAGCACTGCCGACAGGCCGATCAGCCCGCTGATGCTGATGAACAACGTACGGAAAGGCAGCGCATCGGCGAATCGGCCGCCGAGGTTGATCCCGACGAAGGACCCCAGACCGTACAGAGCCAGAACGCCGGGCACGGCACCGTTCGCCAGGCCGGTGGTCTGGGTGAGGAGCGGTGCGAGGTAGCTGAAGATCACGAGGATGGTGGCGGTGACCAGTGCCGTGGTGCCGAATGCGAGCCACAGGCGGGTACTGCGGAGTGCGCGGAACTCGTCGCGCAACCGGGGAGACTGTGCCGGATCGGGACGGCCGGCGGGCACGGTCGTGACGACGCCGGCCATCGCGAGCACGCACAGGCCGGCGACGGTCCAGAACGCCGACTGCCAGCCGAGATGCTGGCCCAGGACGGTCCCGAGCGGCAGCCCGACGATCGTGGCGACGGTCAGGCCGCCGGTGACGATGCTCATCGCCCGCGCCCGGGCGTCGGCGCGGACCAGCGTCATGACCGTGACGGCCGCGACCGACCAGAACCCGGCGTACACGAAGGCGCCGACGATCCGGGTGGCGAGCAGTACGGCGTAGTTGGTAGTGAGGGCGCCCGCGACGTGCGTGAGCGCGAAGATCGCGAGGAAGACGAGCAGCGCCGTACGGCGGGACCAGGTGAGCGTGACGACGGCGAGCACCGGCGCGCCGACGAGCATCCCGGCCGCGAAGGCGGAGATCAGCAGCCCGGCCTGGGGGATCGAGACGTGCAGGTCCGCGGACAGCTCCGGCAGCAGCCCGGCGAGCATCAACTCCGACGTCCCCTGCGCGAAGATGCTCAGCCCGAGAACATAGACAGCGATCGGCATCGTTTCCCCCTCACTCGACGAGTGCCACTCGCAGTATCGCAGACGTCACGTTCTGCTGTTGACGCGCCTGTCACCGGTTGAGAGTTGGGCGAGTGCGGCACAGTTGAGGCATGAGTTCGCAGATGCCGGCGAAGCGGACCGGGCGGAGTGTGGACACTGCCAGGATCGGGTCCGGACTGAAGTTGCTCGTCGCACTGGTCGGCGTGATGTGGCTGGTCGAGGTCGTCGACACGGCCACGAACGGCGCGCTGGATCAGTACGGGATCATCTCGCGCGAGCCGCGCGGCCTGATCGGCATCCTGACCGCGCCGTTCCTGCACCTCGGGTTCGGGCACCTGATCTCGAACACGCTGCCACTGGTCACGCTCGGCGCCCTGATCGCGATCAGCGGCGCGGCCCGGCTGTTCGCGGTGACCGCGATCGTCACCGTGATCGGCGGGTTCGGGACCTGGCTCATCTCACCGCCGAACATGATCACGATCGGCGCCAGCGGCCTGGTCTTCGGGTACGCGACGTACCTGATCCTGCGGGGGCTGTTCAACCGCAGGATCGGCCAGGTCCTGGTCGGCATCGTCGTGGTGATGGTGTGGGGGAGTGCCCTGCTGACGAGTCTGCTGCCGCAGGACGGGATCTCCTGGCAGGGGCACCTGTGCGGCGGCATCGCCGGTCTGCTCGCGGCATGGTTGCTCGCCGACGACAAGCAACCGCGTTCTAAGTGAGGGTCCCAGGGTCGGTGTTGGCTCCGCAGACGACCACTACGACGCGCTCGCCGTCGGCTGGTTCGTAGGCGCCGGAGGCGAACGCCGCCCAGGCGACTGCTCCGCCGTGCTCGGTCGCCAGGTGGTGCGTGTTCCAAAGCTGCTTGCGTGCGGCAACGATCGCGTCGTCGTCGACGAGTACGGACCGGACTTGATGGGCCTGTACCGCGGTGAAGGCCAGGTCGCCGAGGCGCCGGGCTCCGAGGGAGTCGGCTGCCACGCCACCGACCGGTCCGTCCGTCGGTGTCCCGGCGGCCAGTGCACGGTTCATGGTGGGCGCCAGCGCCGGCTCCACGCCGATGACTTGCGCGGTGTCGCCGATCGCGGTCGCGATGCCGGCGATCAGTCCGCCACCTCCGACCGCCACGAGCACCGTGTCGAAGCCGTCGACCTGCTCGAGGATTTCCAGGCCGACCGTGCCCTGACCGGCCACGACCTCCGGCTGGTCGTAGGCGTGCACGAGCAAGGCGCCGGACTGCTCCTGCGCCAGCAGCGCGGCCTGGTACGCCTCGGCGTACTCGCTCCCGATCTGCACGATGTCCGCGTCGAGCGTCCGCAGCTTGCCGAGTTTCGCGGCGGGCGTGGTCTCCGGCACGAAGATCCGCGCCGGTACGCCGAGTTCGCGGGCGGCGTACGCGGCCGCGAGACCGTGGTTACCACCGGACGCGGCGACGATGCCCTGACCGGTCAGCTCGCCGCTCTCCTTCGCCGACAGCAGCCGGTTGAAGGCGCCGCGCGGCTTGAACGATCCCGTGTGCTGGAGCAACTCGAGCTTGAACGTGAGCCCCGGCGCGACCTCGATCACCGGAGTACGCCGGACCCGTCCACCGATCCGCTCCGCGGCCCGCCGTACGTCGTCGACACTTACCGTCATGCCCTCAACCCTGCCACGATGGGGAACAGGCAACGGATGGAGGCCATGCGATGGGCGCGTACGACGAGAGCTACCGACGGAGCCTGGACGACCCGCACGGGTTCTGGCTGGAGGCGGCAGAGGCGATCTCCTGGACGCGGCCTCCGACCCGGGCCCTCGACGCGACCGGCGCCCCGATCTTCCGCTGGTTCCCGGACGGCGTGCTGAACACGTCGTACAACGCCCTCGACCGGCATGTCGACGCCGGTCACGGTGAGCGGACCGCGCTGATCTACGACTCGCCGGTGACTGGTTCCGCGCGCAGCTACACCTATCAGCAGTTGCGCGACGAGGTGGCGACGTTCGCGGGCGCGCTGGCGTCGCTCGGCGTCGGCAAGGGCGACCGGGTGGTCGTCTACATGCCGATGATCCCGGAGGCAGTGGTCGCGATGCTGGCCTGCGCGCGGCTCGGCGCGATCCACTCGGTGGTCTTCGGCGGGTTCGCGCCGCGCGAGCTCGCGGCCCGCATCGAGGACGCCGGCCCGAAGGTGATCGTCGCCGCGTCGTGCGGTGTGGAGCCGTCGCGGGTCGTCGAGTACAAGCCGATCATCGACGAGGCGCTGAAGATCTCGTCGCACCAGCCGGCTCACACCGTCGTACTGCAGCGCCCGCAGGCAGAGGCTTCCCTGGGCTCGGCCGACCTCGACTGGAACGCGTTGGTGGCCGGAGCGTCTCCGGTGGACCCGGTGCAGGTCGCGGCGACCGACCCGCTCTACATCCTCTACACCTCCGGTACGACGGGACGCCCGAAGGGAGTGGTCCGCGACAACGGCGGCCACGCGGTCGCGCTCGCCTGGACCATGCGGAACGTGTACGACATCGGCGCGGGCGACGTGTGGTGGACCGCGTCCGACGTCGGCTGGGTCGTCGGCCACTCGTACATCGTCTACGCGCCGCTCCTGGTCGGCGCGACGACCGTGCTGTACGAGGGCAAGCCGGTCGGCACGCCGGACGCCGGAGCGTTCTGGCGGGTGATCTCCGAGCACGGAGCCAAGGCGCTGTTCACCGCGCCGACGGCGATCCGCGCGATCAAGAAGGTGGATCCCGAGGCCGGCGAACTGGCGAAGTACCCTCTTGCCACGTTCCGGACGCTGTTCCTCGCGGGCGAGCGACTCGACCCGGAGACGTACCACTGGGCGCACGAGCATCTCGGCGTACCCGTGGTCGACCACTGGTGGCAGACGGAGACCGGCTGGCCGATCGCCGCGAACCCGCGCGGGCTGGAGCCGCTGCCGACCAAGCCGGGCTCGGCGACCGTGCCGATGCCGGGGTGGAACGTGCAGATCCTCGACCCGAACGGCAAGGAGCTGCTCCCGCACGAGGAGGGTTCGATCGCGATCAAGCTGCCGCTGCCGCCGGGGGCGCTGCCGACGCTGTGGGGAGACGACCAGCGCTACATCGACAGCTACCTCAAGGAGTACGACGGCTACTACCTGACCGGGGACGGCGGGTACATCGACGACGACGGCTACATCTTCGTGATGGGCCGCACCGACGACGTGATCAACGTGGCCGGTCACCGGCTGTCGACCGGCTCGATCGAGGCGGTGGTGGCGGCGAACCCGGCCGTTGCCGAGTGTGCCGTGATCGGCGTGCACGACGCGCTGAAGGGGCAGCTTCCGCGGGCGCTCGTCGTCCTCAAGGCCGGCGCTTCGGTGGCCGAGGACGTACTGCGGGACGAGCTGGTGGCCGCAGTACGCCGGGAGATCGGGCCGGTCGCCGCGTTCCGGGACGTGTCGGTCGTCGATGCGCTGCCGAAGACCCGCTCCGGCAAGATCCTGCGCCGCACCATGCGCGGCATCGCCGACGGCCGCGACGAGCCGGTCCCCTCCACCATCGAGGACCCCGCCGTACTCGACGCGCTCCGCCCTGTCCTGCGCGGGTAGCGGTCTCCAGGTCATCGCGGGCCCGAGGATAGGCTCGGGGTATGCGAGTCGTGATTGCGGGTGGACGCGGGCAGATCGCGCTGCGGCTGACGCGGTTGCTGAGCGCTGACGGGCATCAGGTGGTCGGGGTGGTGCGGAACCCGGCGCACGAGGCCGACATCGCGGCCGCGGGCGGTGCGGCCGCCGTACTCGATCTCGAGCAGGCCGATGTCTCCGCGGTGGCTGAGGTGCTCACGGGTGCGGACGTGGGGATCTTCGCGGCCGGTGCCGGGCCGGGCAGCGGGAACGCGCGCAAGGACACGGTCGATCGTGGAGCGGCGGCGCTGTTCGCGGACGCTGCCGAGCAGGCCGGCGTACGTCGGCACCTCCAGGTCGGATCGATGGGCGCGGACCGGGCCGACTCGCTCACCGACGACGCCACGTTCACGGTGTACCTGAAGGCCAAGTGGGCCGCCGAGGAGGACCTGCGTGCCCGCGACCTGGACTGGACCGTGCTCCGGCCCGGCGGCCTGACCGACGACCCCGGTACCGGCAAGGTGAACCTGGCGGACAAGACCGGCAACGGCCGGATCAGCCGCGACGACGTCGCGCTGGTACTGGCAGGCCTCTGTGAGACTCCGGCCGCGATCGGCCGAACCCTCGAACTCGTGGCTGGAAACACTCCGGTCCGCGAGGCCCTCGACAACCTTTAAGTTGCCACAAGCAACAGAATGTGACGGGACGATGGCAGACACACTGCGCCAGATCAGCTTCGAGCGCCTGGCGAACAGCAGCTACGAGGTGCGCAACGCCCGCGGCGGCAGCATCCGCGTCGGCTCGGGTGGCGAGGACACCGACTTCACGCCGGTCGAGCTGCTGCTGGCCGCGATCGGGACCTGCTCGGCGATCGACGTCGACATCGTGGTCAGCCGCCGGGCCGAGCCGACCGAGTTCTCGGCCGTGGTCCGCGGCGACAAGGTCCGCGACGCCGACGAGGGGAACCGGATGGAGAACCTCGCGGTCGAATTCACCGTGCACTTCCCCGAGGGCGAGGACGGCGACAAGGCCCGCGAGGCGCTGCCGCGCGCGGTCAAGATGTCCCACGACCGTCTCTGCACCGTCAGCCGCACCGTCGAACTCGGCACCCCGGTGACGACCACGGTCAACGACTGAGCACTTCGCCCGGCTGGGCCTGGAGGAATTCGGAGGCCGGGCGCAGGCGAGTCGTCAGCAGCGTCTGGGTACGACGGCAGTCGAGCCGGATGTCCGACGGGGCACCGGTGGTGGACGGCAGTTCGTCGGGGTCGAGGCCGTCGCGGATCGCGATCAGGCGCCCGAGTCCGTGACGGCTGAGCGCCTGCGGGCCGGCCACGTGCGCGACGCCGGCGAGGTCGGACGCGAGGAGCTCGAGCAGTGCCGAGGCCAGGTCGGTGACATGGACCGGGCAGCGGATGTTCCCGGTGAAGAAGGCCCCGGGCTCGCCGCTCGCCAAGCGCCGTACCCGCTGTTCCTCGCCCGACACGCCGTCCGATCCGACGATGATCGACGTACGGGCGATGACGGCGTCGGGCCGGAGCGTGCGGATGGTGGTCTCGGCGGCGGCCTTGGCTGCACCGTACGGCGTTGTCGGGCAGGGCGGCTCGTGCTCGGAGTACGCCGTACCGCGTGAGCCGAAGACCGCGTCGCTCGACACGAACACCAGCCTCGCGCGGTCGGCCGCGAGCGCGACGTTGACCGCGCCTTCGGCGGTCGTCGCCCAGTCGTCTTGTCTGTACGCGGTGTGGATGATGCCGTCCGGCCGCACTTGACGGATCACGTCGCGGACCTGGTCGCGCTGCCGCACGTCGAGCTGGACTCCGCCCGGCACGGTCTGCGAGTGGTACGCCGGTACGACGTCGTGCTTGGCCAGACGCAGGAGTTCACGCCCCAGGAGTCCTGCGGCTCCCGTGACGAGAAGCCTCACACGAGAACTCTATGCCGTTCGAGCCGCCAGCCGGCAGTCCGCGTGGCGCGCTTCACCTCGGCCACCGTGCGCACCTTCCGCGGTGACATCCACGACTGCGACGGCTTGTGCAGCATCCAGCCGTCGCCAATGGTCAACGCGGCGTGCTGAACGAGGGCAGCGGAATCGCGCCACACGAACACGGTCCCCGGTACGTCGTCCGTCCCGCCGGGCTCGGTGTGGCCGGCAAGCCATTCTTCGAACGGTTCGCGCACCATCCACACCTGCTCGGCGCCCTCGACCCCGGATGCGGCCATCACGGTGCCGAAGCAGTTCGGGCCGCTGCCGTCCGCGAACGTACCGGCCAGCTCGCGGACGCGCGGGAACTGCTTCGGCCAGGCACGGACCTCCTGGTGCCGGCTCGGGCCCATACCGGACATGACGATCTGCGGCAGAACCTCGCGCGGCCGCTTGATCAGCGACTTCCACCAAACGAAGCGGTGGCCGTCGGCCTGCTGCCGCACCTCGGGCCCGATCTCGCCCACCCATCGCCGGACGGTCGGTACCGAGCCGCGTCCGTGGTTCACCTGTGCACGGACCAGCGCGGCTCGCGTCGGCTTGGGCAGCTCGCCGTACGCCGCTTCGCTCAGGCAGACCGTCCGCGCCGCCTTGCGATCGATCGCGTAGATCCAGTACGTGTCGCGGTCCTCGCGGCTCGGCTCCCGCTCGTCCGCCTCCAGCTTCCAGGTCCTCGCCTGTTTCCTGGTGACGAAGAACGGCTGCTCGTCAGGAGCGAGCCAGTCGACCCACCGTTCCAGCAGGTCGGGGGAGACGGGGACACCGAGGACGGTCAGCATCCGCACACGCTCTCATCCCTGTGCCGGATCGGTCACCGGCTTTTGCGGACCGCGATACCGCTGCGTCTGCGAGTAGACGAGGTTGGTCGTCGTGCTGCCGAAGTCGGTCAGCTCGTTCACGAGCTCCTCCAGGTGCGGCATCGACGCCGCGGCGACCTTCAGCGAGTAGCAGTCGTCGCCGGTGGTCCGCAGGCACTCGAGGATCTCGCGCCGCTCGGCCAGCAGGCGGTGCAACGGCTCGTGCTTGTTCCCCGGGTACTTCAGCCGTACGACGGCGAGCACCGGGTAGCCGACCTTGGTCAGGTCCACCTCGGCGCGGTATCCGGTGATCACCCCGATCGACTCAAGGCGGCGTACCCGCTCGGTGGTCGCGGACGCACTCAGATTCACCCGCCGGCCGAGCTGGGTCAGCGAGAGCCGGGCGTCGTCCTGCAGCTCGTTGATGATCGCCCAGTCGGTCGGATCGAGACTCTCGGTCATGCGGCCAATCTACCGGCGAATCCACGGTCGAGAGTGCTGCACACCGTGAGGAGTCTCTTCAACTGGCGGTGTCCGCCTGGATAGCCTGATCGGCGTGGAACTAGGGGTGAATGTGCCGAACTTCGGGCCGGGGACGAACCCGGCGCGGCTGCGGGACTGGGCGCGGGTCGTCGAAGGACTCGGCTACGACCTGCTGATGGTGTCGGATCATGTGGTGATCACGCCGGACGTGGCGGAGCAGTACCCGGAGCCGTTCTACGAGCCGTTCACGACGCTCAGCTGGCTGGCCGGGATCACGGACCGGGTACGGCTCGGGACGACGGTGCTGATCGCGCCGTACCGGCATCCGTTGCTCACGGCAAGGATGGCGACGAACCTGAACGCGCTGAGCGGCGGCCGCCTGGTGCTGGGCGTGGGCGTCGGCTGGGCGCGGCAGGAGTTCGAGGCACTCGGCGCGGACCACGCCGCACGTGGCCGGCTGACCGACGAGGTGCTCGCGGAGTTGCGGCGGCAGCGGACCGACGGCGCTGCGATCCCGATCTGGGTCGGCGGCAGCGCGACGGCGGGACTCCGGCGGACCGTCCAGTACGGCGATGCGTGGCACCCCTTGCGCCAGACGCTTCCGCAACTGCGGGACGGTCTGGCGCGGATGCGGACGATCGCGGACTCGCTCGGCAGGCCGATGCCGGGGTTCGCGCCGCGGATCCTGCTGCGGCTGACCGGCGACCCGTTGCCGGACGATGATCGGATCGCGGGCGAAGGATCGGTCGACCAGGTGCTGGCCGATCTCGGCGTACTGCGTGATCTGGGCGCCGAGAGCGTCGTACTCGATCCGTTCGTCGGTGACCCCGCCGAGACGGAACGGCCAGAGGCCGCCTGGCAGGCGCTGGCGACGACCATGGAGAACTGGAGAAGACGTGACACCTGAGGCAGAAGGATTCCTGCGCCGCGCGATCGCGCTGGCCGCGGCCTCGCGGGCGGACGGCGACGCGCCGTTCGGCTCGCTGCTGGTCGGGCCGGACGGGAACGTGCTGGCCGAGGACCACAACACCACCCACAGCGAGGGCAACATCAGCTTCCACCCCGAGCTGAAGCTCGCGGTGTGGGCCGCGCAGAACCTGACACCGGAAGTCGCAGCCGGTACGACGATGTACACCAGCTGCCAGCCGTGCGAGATGTGCACCGGGGCGCTGGCGCGATCCGGGCTCGGCAAGGTGGTGTTCGCGCTGTCCGGAGAGCAGCTCAACGGACTCAAGACGACCGGCGACTTCCCCGCCGTACCGCAGGAAGGCCCCGCCCTGTACGACGAGGCCCGGGTGCCCGTGGAGGGCTTCTACAGCTGAGTGGGGCCCCGCCACCGGGGCCCCACTTCGGTCAGCGGAGCTTTGTCAGACAGAGCACGTACTTCGTCGAGCGGTGCTCGTAGACGTACGACGCGTCGGCGTCGTCACCGCACTGGCTGTCGTCCGTGGAGTCGTCGATCTTGTCCACGATCTTGTACGCCGCCTCGGACGAACCGCAGTCGACGACCTTGACGTCCGGGTTCGCCGAGGTGCCGTTGTTCACGACACACGCACCGATCTTGGCCTTCGACTCGGTCGAGTTCAGGTTCGCGACCACGATCAGCGCGATCAGGGCGATCGGCAGCAGCAGGCCGAGGATCGCCGGGCGCTGGAACAGCGGCTTGCCCGGATTCATCGGCCGGCCCGGACCCGGCGTCGGCTCCGGGAGGCCCTTGAACTTCTGCATCGGCCCGATGTTCATCAGCATCGTGATCGGGTTGATGATCGACGAACCGATACCCCACCAGCCCTGCCACAGGCTCTTCGAGGTCATGTCCCGGACCGACGCGACACCGCAGGTACGGCAGAACGGGCCTTGCAGCTTGAGGAACCGCATCAGGATGATGAGGCCCTGGTGGCCGCGGACGGTGGCCTCGACGGCCGGGTAGCCACCACAGAAGCGGCAGACCATCTGGCCCTGCGGCGCCTGACCCTGCTGCGGGAACGACTGCTGGTACTGCCCGTACTGCGGGGCCTGCTGGCCGGCGTACTGCTGCTGGTACTGCTGCCCCGGCTGGGCCTGGAACTGCTGGCCGTACTGCTGCTGACCCGGCTGACCGTACTGCTGGCCGTGCTGCTGACCGGGCTGACCGTACTGCTGCTGGCCCGGCTGGTCCTGCTGGCCGGGGTACGGCGGCTGCTGGCCGGGCTGGCTGGGCTGGCTGTACTGCGGGAACTGCTGCTGCGGCGGACCGTAGCCGCCCGGCTGACCGGACTGCGGGTTCTGCGGCGGCTGGGGAGGGGATGTGGTCACGAATGGTTCCTGAGGCTTCGTCGGGACACGATGAACCATCGCACCTTACTCACCCGGATGGTCCATCGAGGCGTAACGGTCGGTCAATTCCCGGCCAAGACGCGCGAGCTCGGCCCGGACCGACGGCGGGTCCAGCACCTCGATCGATCCGCCCCAGCCGGCCAGGTGCTGCGCGATCATCAACGGTGACGGCGCGGTCACTCTGATCCGGACCCGGTCGCCGACCGTCCCGTCCACCGTGCAGTTGCGGCCGAGCCGGTCCTGCATCACCCACACGAACCGCTCGTCCAGCAGGACCGTTGCCGTCAGCCCCGATCGGCGTTCCTCCATCCGCTCGACGATCCCGGCCCACGCCGATGACAGTTCGAAGTCGTCCGGTCGCTCGAAGGAGTCGCCGGTGGGCTCCGCCTCGAGCACCCGGTCGATCCGGAACGTCCGCCGACCGTTGGCGGTCCCCGCGATCAGGTACCAGACGTCGTCCTTGTCGACCAGCCCGAGCGGCTCGACGACGCGTTCCGACGTACCGCCGTCCGAGCTGTTGCGTCCTGCGTAGACCAGTCGGATGCTCTGGCGGCGTACGACGGCGTCCTGCAGGCGGCGTACCAGCTCTGGTCGCTCCTTGGGGTGTTCGCCCCAGCGGGCCGGGTCGATGACGACCGCCTCGGCCGCGGCCTGCGCGTGCTCGCGGAAGGTGTCCGGGAGCGCGCGGACCAGCTTGCGGAGCGCGGCTTTCGCGTCCGGGGCGATCGAGGCGGCGGGGCCGACGAGAAGGAACAGCGCCTGCGCCTCGGTCGCGGTGAGTCCGCTCAGGTCGGTACGGGCGCCGCCGACCAGCTGCCAGCCGCCGTTGCGCCCCGGCTGCGGATAGACCGGGATGCCGGCCGTCGACAACGCCTCGAGATCACGGCGCGCGGTCGCGACCGAGATCTCCAGCTCCTCCGCGACCTCGGCCGCCGTCACCCGGCCGCGGGCCTGCATCAGCAACAGCACCGCGACCAACCGATCCGCCCGCACCCGCCGATCGTCGCAGACAAATCGCTCACCTGGTGAGCACTTCCGGTGGGCTACCCTCGGAACCGGACGGACTTCTTCCGGAATGGTGAACGATGGCGTACGACGTGAGCCCGACCGCGCGGACCTTGATGGTCCTGGAGCTGATCCAGAACAGCCCCGGCATCACCGCGGAGCAACTGGGGGACAAGCTCGGGGTGTCCGAGCGCGCCGCCCGCCGGTACGTCGCGATCCTGCGCGAGGCGGACATCCCGATCGAGTCGGTGCGTGGGCCGTACGGCGGTTATCGCGTCGGGCGGGGGTTGCGGCTGCCGCCACTGATGTTCAGCACGACCGAGGCACTCGGACTCGTGATGGCAGTCCTCGAAGGACCGCGCGGCACCGCCGACCCCGTCGAGACCGCGCTCGGCAAGATCATCCGCGTCCTGCCCGAACCGGTCGCCCGCTCCACCGACGCGATCCGCCGCGTCAGCGCCCGCGGCCCCGATCCCGGCGTACGCACTCCCGATCCCGAGATCACCGCGGCGCTCGTCTCGCACAGCACCGGCTGCCGCCGCATCACCATCCAGTACCGCCGCCACCAGAACGAATGGCCGATGGACGTCGACCCGTGGGCGGTCGTCGTACGCCGCGGCCGCTGGTACCTGCTGTGCTGGTCCCACACCAAGAACGCCCAGCGCGTCCTCCGGGTCGACAAGATCACCCACGTGGAACCCCAGGACGGCACCTTCACACCACCGGCCGACCTCGACCCGCTGGCCGCTGTCGAAGAGCACCTCGCGATGGGCTGGCGCTACCCGATCGAGGTCGAGATCGACGCACCGCGCGAGGACGCGGCCTGCTGGATCCCTCGCAGCATGGGCCGCCTCGAGCCCATCGACGACACCCACACCCGCCTCCTCGCGAGCACCGACGACCCCCACTGGTACGCCACCCAACTGACCGCCATCTGCGCCCCGTACCGCATCCTCGGCGGCCCCGAACTCCAAACCGCCTCCCAAGAACTAGCCCACCGACTCCTCGCTGCAAGCACCCTCGCCTGATGCTCACCTGGGGCACCGGCGACCGGGTCGCCGTGCTGATCCACGGCATGCTCGGCGCCGCCACGCAGTACCACCAAGTCGGCCCGGCCCTTGCAGCACGCGGATACCGTGCGATCGCGATCGATCTTCCCGGCCACGGCAGCTCGCCGCCTGCGCCTCGAGCGACGATGGACGTCTTCGTCAACGCGGTACTCGCGGCCGTGGCGCCGGGCCCGGCACTGGCGATCGGTCACTCGCTGGGCGCGATCGTCTTGTCCAACGCGCTGCCTCGGCTGCGACCGGAGCGCGTGGTGTACGTCGACGTACCACTCGATGCCGGCGGTCCGCCGGCCTCACCGGACGAACTCAAGGCACGGTTCACCGAGTCGCAAGCCGCACGCACCGAGGCGCGGCTGCGTGCCACCCGTGCCGATTGGACCGCCGAAGACTGCCGCCTCGAGGCTCAGGCAGCCGAGCAGTTCGACGTGGCGACCGCAGTCGCGCTGGAGTCCTCGTACGTCGGACACGCTGTCGCAGAGCCGCCGGTACCGTCCCTCGTGATCCACGCCGACCCGAGCCGCTACGTGTCCCCGGCACGCGCGCGAGAGCTACAGACCCTCGGATACCACGTGCGATCGATCCCAGGCGCAGGCCACTGCGTCTGGTACGGACACCTGGACGCCTTCCTGAAAGCCCTGGACGGCTGGCTGGCGCCGTGGTGATGTGGGGCGATGAGCGACGTCGAGTTTGTGGGGGAGATTTGGTACTGGCGGGGGCCGGCGCCCTGGTACTTCATCACCGTGCCGGAGGAGGAGTGCGGGTACTTCGAGGCGGAGTCGGGCTTTGTGTCGTACGGGTGGGGGATGATCCCGGTGACGGCGGAGATCGGGGAGACCGTGTGGGAGACGTCGATGTTCCCCAAGGACGGGCGGTACCTGCTGCCGGTGAAGGCGTCCGTACGGCGGGCGGAGGATCTCGACGACGGCGACGTACCGACCGTGCGGCTCCGGCTGCGGACGTGACGAGAGCTGACGAGCTGACAGGCTGACAAGAACTGTCCGAGGGCAGGTCTAGCGTTTGGTCGTACGGCGAGGTGAAGGAGGAACGGACATGTCCACGCTGTCTGATCGGCCGAACACGGCTGTGCTGGTCGTCGACGTACAGAACGGTGTCGTCGGCGAGGCGCACGAGCGCGACCAGGTCGTCGCCAACATCAGCACGCTGGTCGGCAAGGCGCGCGCCGGGGGAGTTCCGGTGGTCTGGGTGCAGCATTCCAGTGACAACCTCGCGAAGGACAGTGACGAGTGGCAGCTGGTCCCGGAGCTGTCCCGCGACGGCTCGGAGGCGCTGGTCCACAAGCGGTACCCCGACTCGTTCGAGGCGACCGATCTGGAGGACGTGCTCGCGAGCGCCGGCATCGGCCACCTGATCGTCAGCGGCGCCCAGACCGACGAGTGCATCCGCTCGACGATCCACGGCGCGATGGTCCGTGGGTACGACGTGACGCTGGTCGGCGACGCCCACACGACGGAGGACCTGTCGGAGTGGGGCGCGCCGAGCCCCGACAAGGTGATAGCCCACACCAACCTCTACTGGGACAACCACCGGGCCCCGGGCCGCACCGCGACCGTCAAGAAGACCGAGGAGCTGACCTTCTGACGACGTCCAGTACCTGCCCCAACGACCGGATCCGGGGTACGTCGACCTGCGCGTGCACGTCGGCGCGGTCGATCAGCACGGCCTGAATCCCGGCGGCCTGCGCACCACGGATGTCGTTCTCGACCGAGTCACCGACCATCACCACGTTGTCGGAACCCGCACCGAGTCGTTCGAGCGAGTGCGTGAACGCGCGCGGATCGGGCTTCGCCGCAGGCAGGGTGTCGCCGGTGATCAGCTCGTCGATCTCGCCGGTCAACCCCATCCGCTCGAGCTTGTACCGCTGGTGATCGCCGTTGCCGTTCGTCAGCACCACCACGCCCAGCCCGGCCGCGCGCACAGCCCTCAAGGCCGGCACCACGTCGTCGTACACCGTCCAGCCCGCCTCGTACCGCCGTCCATAACTCTCGAACATCTCGTCTGCTTCAGCGTCACTCACGTCAACGCCCAGGAACTCGCGCACCCGCAACCGCCGCTGCTCGGGGAACGTCAGCTCGCGCAACTGATAACGCCGGTAATGCTTCTCCGACACCGCAGCCCAGTCCGCGGCAACCTCCGCGCCGACCACGCCGTACTCCGCTGCCCACGCCACGACCGCCGCGGCCGCGGCCAGCTGATGGTCCACCAGCGTCCCGTCAAGGTCGAACAGCACAGTCCTCAGCATTCGAAGATGGTAGGTGCCGAGGCGGGTCGCCCCGCTCCGGCACCCGCCGTGTCAGTCGGTGAGGGAATCGAGTGCCGCCAGGTCCTCGGGGGACAAGTTGAGGTCGCCGGCACGCAGGTTCTCGCGGAGGTGGTGCTCGCTGGACGTGCCGGGGATCGCCAGCACATGCGGGCCGCGGCTCAGCGTCCACGCGAGCCGGACCTGTGCCGCGGTCGCGCCGTGCCGGGCCGCGATCTCCTGGACAGGACCGGACTCCGGGACCCCGCCGGCTTCGCGCGACTCCGCAGTGACCGCGAAGAACGGGATGAACGCGATCCCCAGCTCACCGCACAGCTGCAGCAGTTCGTCGTTCGCCCGCCCGAACCCGACGCTGTACCTGTTCTGCACCGCCACGACCGGCGCGATCTCGCGGGCCTCGTGCAGGTGCGGCACCCGGACATTCGAAATCCCGAGCTGGCGAATCATCCCCTTCGCCTGCAGTTCGGCCAGCGCCCCGAAATGCTCCGCGATGGACTCCAGCCGCATTTGCCGCAAGTACACGAGGTCCAGCGAATCCACGCCGAGCGCGCGCAGGTCCGCCTCCACGAGCCCTCGCAGTTCGTCCGGCCGGGCCAGCCCGTGCCTGGTCGGGCCGACCTTGGTCGCGATCACCAGATCCTTCGGGTACGGCGCGAGCGCGCGGCGGATCACGTCGTTCGCCCAGTCCAGGCTCTCGAACTGCGTCTCGCCGGCGCCGCCGTGGCTCGGGTAGAACGCGGCGGTGTCGATGTGGTTGACGCCGAGCTCGACGACCCGCCGCAGCAACGCGATCGCCTGCTCCTGCGCGTCCCCGCCGGCAGCGGGCCGGGACCCCGCGAGCCGCTTCGCCCCGAACCCGATCCGCCGGACCCGGTGCTCGCCGAGCTGCCAGAATTCCCCGGACTTGCTTCCCGCAATTTCTGATGATAGGTTAATTGGTAGAGAGACATTTCCGTGTGAATTCTGCATTTGGTCAGGATAAATCCTTCCGGGAATTTCGTCCACCTTTCCCAGCATCTTTCCCAGCATCTTTCTTGTCATCCTTGGCGTCTCGACCGGGTGTCTGGTTAATCTCGGGTGCGTGAGACTGACCGAGCGGCAGCAGGCGTTGCTGGACGAGTGGTTGCCGGACGCGACGATCGTGCGGGACCACAGCTGGGGAATCATCGGCACGCTCGTCCTGGAGCTCGAGCACGACGGTGCGCGCTACATCGCGAAGGCCGGCGACGACTCCGACCACCACCTCGTCCGGGAACTACGGGCCCACCGCAACTGGTTGCGGCCGTGGACCACGCAGGGCAGGGCGGCCGAGCTGGTCGCCGCCGACGAGGACGCCAAGCTGCTCGTCACCCGGTACCTCCCAGGCAATCTGGTCGAAGGTACGCCGTACGAATGGAAGCCCGGCACCTACCAGCAGGCCGGCGAGCTGCTCGCGGCCTTCCACCAGCAATCCGGCGTACTGGACGACACCTACGAGCTCCGCGAGAACGAGAGCACCCTGCGGGACCTGAGCAAACCGCACCGGATCGCGCCCGATGTCGCCGCACGGCTGCGTTCGATCGTCGAAGCCTGGCCGACCCCGCCCGCAACGCTCGTCCCGACCCACGGGGACTGGCAACCGCGCAACTGGCTGATCGACAACGGCACCGTCCGCGTCATCGACTTCGGCCGCGCGGACCTGCGCCCGGCGTACACCGACCTTGCCCGTCTCGCCGCCCAGCAGTTCCGGACCGACCCGTCGCTCGAGCCTGCGTTCCTTGCCGGGTACGGCTCGGACCCGCGGGACCCGGACGCCTGGCACCGCACGCGCGTTCGCGAAGCCGTCGCCACCGCAGTCTGGGCGCACGAGGTCGGCGAGGAGGCCTTCGAGCAGCAGGGGCACCGGATGATCGCGGAGCTCCGATTGTGAGGGGCTATGAGCTCACCTGAACCAGCTTCGGCAGGAGGTCCGGCGGGTAGATCCCGAAGTCCTCGAGCTCCTGCGGACCCGCCCAGTGCAGCTCGAAATGGTTCGTCGGGGAGTGCTCGATCGCCTCGTCGCCGGACAGCTCCGGTACGCCGTCGAGGTCGTTGATCCGGAAGTAGTACGCCGGGCGTCCGTTGTGCGTACCGGTCCACAGCAGGCGGCCGATCGTCCCCGTCAACGTCGTCTCCTCCTCGAGTTCCCGCAGCGCCGCAGCGGCGGCCGTCTCGCCTGGTTCCACATGTCCGCCCGGAAGCACGGCGTACCGATGGCCGTCGCACTCCGGCCCACTCACCCCGGCGTACTCGCACATCACGCACTCGGCCGCGGTCTGGTGCCGCAGGTAGCGCTTGATCACGAGGACCTTGCCGGATCGGATGACGACTGCTGCTCCGCGCGGAATGCTCATGGCAGACGAGTGTGGCGGTCGCCGCCGACATATTCGGTCGCCGGAGCGGGCGCTTCGTGATGGGGTCGGGGGAGGAGCGATCGAACGGGAGAGGAGCCGGGCTGATGCCGAATGCGATGATCGAGGTTCGCCGGGAGTACTCCGAGGCGGACGAAGCCGGGTTGATCGAGGCGGTCCACGCCGCGCTGGTCACCGCGTTCCGGATCCCGCCCGAGGACAAGGATATCCGGTTGCTGGTGCATGCGCCGCACCGGTTCGCGTGCTCACCGCGTCTCGCTCAGCCCGAGTTCTTCACGCTCGTCACCATCGATTGCTTCGCCGGCCGCTCCATCAACGCCAAGCGCATGCTGTACTCCGAGATCGTCACGAACCTCAAGGCGTTCAACATCCCGCCGGACCACGTCACGATCCTGGTCCGCGACCACCCCACCACCAACTGGGGCCTCCGCGCCGGCCAAGCAGCCAGCGACCTGGACCTCGGCTTCACCATCAACGTCTGACCATGGGACCGGGCTCGTGATCGGGTTGCAGTTTCAGCCTGATTGGCCGTTTGGTGGGGGGACGGTGATTGAGGCGATGGCGGTGGACGGGGTGTACAGGTCGCAGTTCGTCACGGGGATTTCTAACGGTGGGCTGACGGCATTTCCCGGTGGTGATCGCTGGCTGTGGGAGAGTCGCCTGTTTTCAGGACGGTACGACGAACAGTCCGGGACGGCTCGTCCGGTGTACGGCGTGTGGAACCGGTACGCCGACGTGTACGGCGGAGCGATCCGGTTCGGGTCGTCGTACCTGCGGCTGAGACCGGAGACGGTCGAACGGGCGACGTTCTGCTTCCCGGACTCGGCCCGCGACCCAGCCGACTTCGGCGACCAGCACGCTCTGCCGTACCTGTGCCAACTCGCCGACGCCGCCGCACTCGATCCGCTCGACGACTACATCGAGGCCCACATCCACGGCCCGGTCCGGTTCGCCACCGACGTCGAAGCTCTCGTCCTCGACCCGTCCTTCGCCGGCACCGCAGTCGAGGCAGCGGCCCGCGAGCTCGGCTGCCCGATCGAGTACCACCCCGGCTTCCGCGCGACACCGGCCGACTTCGATCCGGCGTACCGCGGCGCCGAGACCGTAGCCCTCGCCCGGAAGCTCGGCGACGAGCTGACACCACACGTCCTCGGCGCCGCGGCTCGCCGGCATCCGGCGCAACAGATCAAGTACGTCTGGCATTGCCTGGCCCGTTTCGGCCGGCAGTAGTCACGATTCCTCCGACAACTCACGAAGCTTGTCCAAAGCGGTCGCCCAATACGCGTCGTACCGCGAGACCCAAGCTCCGAATGCCGAATTCAAACCGTCGTCGTCGATCTGGTAATGCTGATGCCGCCCCGACTTGAGAGCACTGACCAACCCGGCGGCGCGCAGCGTCATCAGATGTTTGGAAATGCCCGAAGTCACCAGCTCGGGGAATTCCGCGGCGAGTTCGCCGACGGTCAGACTGCCCCGATCCATGAGCAGCTCCAGCATCCGCCGGCGGGTCGGATCCGCGATCGCCCGGAACGGATCGGCCGACTCGTCAGCCAACGCCGCTCACCACGTCCGCGAGCCGCTCGAGCACCAGGTGCTTGTCCGCGCCCCGCTCATAGGCGTCGCGGGTCCGCTGCCACGTCGACGTACCGATGCCGGCGAAGCCGTCGTGCGTCAGCGAAACCTCCGTACCCTCGTCGGCCGCGCGCAGCTCGATCACCAGCCGCCCGGGATGCTCCCAGCCGGCGTCCTCCTCCATCCACGACAGCACGAGCCGTCCCTCGGCCACGAGTTCGAGTACGACGCCGCTGATCCAGGTCACCCCGTCGGCGCCGAGCATCCGGTAGCGGCCTCCCTCGGACAACTCGATCGTCAGGTCCGGCGAGAGCCAGCGGCGCAGCGCTTCCTCGGTCCCGAACTGCTGCCAGACGACACTCGGCGGCCGGGGGATCGTGAGGCGACGGGTCACTTGCGGCATGAGCAACTCCTTACTATTTGGTAATGCATTACCTCATAGTAAGACGTTCTGGCGCAAGCCCTCAGACCAGCTGGTCGCGCCGGCGGGTGAGGTACGCGACCTCGGCGGTGTTCGCGGCGTGCTCGATCGCAGCGTCGTACGCCGCCCGCGACTCCTGGCTCCGCCCCAGCCTGCGCAACAGGTCGGCGCGCGTCGCGTGGTACGGGTGATAGCCCGACAACTTGCCGGCGAGGCCGTCGACGATCGCGAGCGCCACCTCTGGGCCGTCCAGTTCGGCGACCGCGATCGCCCGGTTGAGCGCGACGATCGGAGACGGGTCGATCCGCGCGAGTTGGTCGTACAGCGCGACGATCTGCGACCAGTCGGTGTCCCGCGCGTCGGTCGCCGACGTGTGGACGGCGTTGACCGCGGCGAGGATCTGGTAGCGGCCGGGAGGGATCCGCGTCGCGAGCCGCTCGCGGACCAGTTGGTGGCCCTCAGCAATCATCGTCCGGTCCCAGGCGCCGCGGTCCTGCTGGTCGAGGGGGACGAGCTCGCCGGTCTGGGAGACCCGTGCGGTACGGCGTGCCTCGGTGAGGAGCATGAGCGCGAGCAGCCCGGCGACCTCGCCGTCGTCCGGGAGCAGTGCGCGGATCAGGCGGGTGAGACGGATCGCCTCGGCGATCAGCTCGTGCCGCACCGGATCGGTGTCGGAGCTCGTCGCCAGGTAGCCCTCGTTGAACACCAGGAACAACACCGCGAGTACACCGGAAACACGCTGCGGCAGATCCTCCGCGCTGGGGACCCGGTAGGGGATCCGCGCGGCCTTGATCTTCGCCTTCGCGCGGGTGATCCGCTGGCCCATCGCGGTCTCCTGGACCAGCAGTGCGCGGGCGATCTCGGGCACGGTCAGGCCGCCGACCAGCCGGAGCGTCAGCGCGACCCGGGTCTCCATCGCGAGCGCCGGGTGACAGCAGGTGAAGATCAGCCGGAGCCGCTCGTCGTCGATCACCCCGAGAGGCTCGGGTGGTTCGTCGTACGACATCTGAGCCTCCTTCTGCTTGTCGTCCCGCTTCTTCTCCCGGCGGATCCGGTCGATCGCCTTGCGGTTCGCGGTCGTGGTCAGCCAGGCGCCCGGATTCGGCGGTACGCCGTCCTCGGCCCACCGCTCGACCGCCGTCGCGTAGGCCTCCGCGGCCGACTCCTCCGCGATGTCGAGGTCGCCGAACCGCTTCGCCAACGAGGCGACGACCCGTGCCCACTCGTCGCGATGAGCCTGGATGATCGCTTCCTCGACTGTGGTCTCCCGCATCCGCAACTCCACTCGCCCCTTACACCCACCCAACGAAGCCGGACCTCCGGATCCGACACTCCCGCCAAACTACTGCGGACCAGGTTTACTGCGCGTGGAGGCGGACGTTCGCGTACGTCGGTGGCGTACGCGCGAGATCGAGCGCTTCTCCCGTCGCGGAGATGTACAGCCCGGGCCTGTGTTCCTGCAGGCGGACCGTGACTCCCGCCCAGTGGTCGAACAGGTGGACGCCGTTCTCCTGCCGCAGCCTGGCCGTCCCGTCACGGACCCCGCAGACGCGGATCGCATAATCCCGGTTCCACGGCCCGTCGGCCTCCGCCGGCTGCGGCTCCGGTACGTCGTTGCGGTACCGGACGGAGCCGTCGTCAACGGTCTCGAGGTACGCCGGACGCCCGTCGCCGTCGAGGTCGCGGAACCGGTACAGCTTGCCGTCGGCGCGGAACTCGTTCTCGCCGACGAACTCAGCCTGCTTCCGCGCACCATCGGCAACGAGGAAGCCCTGATCGAACGTCACCTGGTCCTGGCCACCACCGACATAGTCGCCGTCATAGTCGCCGTCCGGGGGAGTGGCACTCCCCGCTCGACCTGTGCCCCGGACGGCCGGTGATTTACGTGGCTTCCCGGGCCCGATGACGTCCCGCAGGATTTCACCGGCGAGTTTCCACTGGAGCGGATGCGCCGTCGAATTGGTCAGGACCACGACGCCGATGCCGGCTTCCGGGGCCCAATACATGTCGGACAGAAAGCCGAATCCGCCACCACCGTGCCCACGAAGCTGAATGTCGTGCGCACGGAGGAGCGCGAGACCCAACCCATATCCCTCCTCGCGCCCTTGGTGCATCTCTGCCAGCAGTTCGGAGGAAAGGAGCGACTCACCACCATTCAGGTGGAACTGGAGGTAACGGCACGCGTCGTCGACGGTCGTGTACAGACCGCCCGCGGCAACCATCGGCACCCGGACCGGCAACCGCTTGTACCCTGCCGAATGTCCGATCGCCCGCCCCGCGTCGCGCGCGATCACCCGAGCATCGAAGGTCGTCCGCTCCAGCCCGAGCGGGCCGAACAATGTCCGCCGTACGAACTCGTGAAACGGCAAACCGCTGCACTGCTGGAGAATATAACCGGCGAGATCGATGCCCAGATTCGAATACTGGAAGTGATGCCCGACCGGAAACCTCAACCAGGTATCGGAAATGCTTCGGCAATGTGCGTCGAAAGACTCGTTGCCAACCAGATAATTTGACCCGACCGGTGCCTCATGAGTGAATCCGGCCGTATGGCTCAGCAGGTGCCGCAGCGTGATCCGGCGTTCCGGATGATCCTCGAACGAACTGTTGACCGTGAAGTCAGGCAGATACCGGGGGATCGGTACGTCGAGATCGACGAGCCCTTGCTGTACGGCGAGCAGGACGGCGGTCGCGGTGTACATCTTGGAACAGGACTGCACGCTGAACGTCGTCGCGACGCCGACCGGATCGTCGCCGCCGGCGCGGGTAGACCCGAACCCTGCCGACCACAGCACCGAGTCCGCATCACAGATCCCGATCGCCATCCCGGGCAGATCATGCTCCGCGAGCAGCGCCGGTACACGCTCCTCCAAGTCCGCCACCACACGCTCGCTCGACACGGCCACAGTCCTCTTCTACCCGCCGGGAGGGCCAGGCTCCGCGTGCCACGCTCGCCAGAGTTGCCCGTAAACCCCTCCTGCGCTGACCAGCTCGTCGTGGGTGCCGAGCTCGACGAGCGCTCCGGCTTCCATGACGGCGATCCTGTCCGCGTCGTGCGCCGTCTGCAGGCGATGGGCGATCGCGATCACGGTTCGACCGCGCAGGACAGCGGCCAAGGACTGCTCGGTCTGTCGCGCGGTCTTGGGATCCAGGAGCGCGGTGGCTTCGTCAAGGATCAGGGTGTGGGGATCGGCGAGGACGACTCGGGCGAGGGAGAGTTGCTGGGCACTGGCGTCGTCCAGGGTCGTGTCGCGGCCGACCTCCGTGTCCAGGCCCTGCGGCAGGTCGTTCCACCAGGTGGCACCGACTGCGTCCAAGGCGGCGTACAACTCCTCGTCCGTTGCGTTCGGCTTCGCGAGGAGCAAGTTGCCGCGCACGGTGTCGTGGAAGACGTGCTGGTCCTGAGTGATCAGTACGACGTGTTCGCGGAGTTGATCGGGCGGGAGATCGGCGACGGGCGTGCCGCCGATGGTCACCGACCCGGTGTGCGGGCGGTCGAGACCGGCGAGAAGACGGGCGAGGGTGGACTTTCCCGCTCCGGAGGTACCGACGATGGCGAGGCGTTCCCCGGGTTGCACCTGCAGCTCGACGCCACGCAGTACGTCACGGGCACCTGTGTAGCTGTAGTGCGCGTTGCTGACCTGGATACGGTCACCGACGTTCTGGGTCGACGGCGGCCGCTGTGGCTCGGTCTGGGAGATGTCCGCGAGGCCTTCGACGCGCGCATAGGAGGCTCCGGCGCCTTGCAGTTGCTCGATCCAGAGCATCAGGGTGTCGAGCGGGCCGACGAGTTGGCGCAGGTAGACGGTTGCTGTCACCACGGCGCCGAGGGTGACCAGTTCGTTCGCGTAGAGGGCGCCGCCGACCAGCAGGACGCCGACGACCGGGAGCGCGAGCGAGATTTCGGACCAGGGGAACAGTACGGTCCGCAGCCACAGCGCCCTGAGTCGTGCGGTCCGCGCCTGGCCGATGGCGGCTTCCGTCGCCTCCGTACGGCGGTGCTCCAGGCCGAGAAGCTCTACCGTGCGCGCCCCTTTGGCGGTGCCGGCGACGACGTCGGCGAGGTCGGCCCCGGTCGCTGCGACTGCCAGGTACGCCGGTCGCGCGCGGCGCAGGTACCACCGGACCGCGACGCCCACGCCGATCACGCTCACGAGACCGCAAACCCCGAGCCGTGGATCCAGGACGAGCACCGCGACAATCAGGAAGAGGGCGTGGACGATCGCCACGAGAACCTCGGGTACGGCGGATCGCAGCGTGGTCGCGACCAGGGAGGCGTCGGTGCTGCCGCGGGAGATCAGATCGCCGGCCGGAAGATGATCTGCGGTGCGCGGCGGGAGCGCCAGGGTGCGGGCCAGGAAGCGTTCGCGCACACGTGCCGCCGTACGTTCGCCGAACCGATAGCCGATCGTCAGCGCCCACCACG
This sequence comes from Kribbella sp., assembly GCA_036503355.1. Classification (GTDB taxonomy): domain Bacteria; phylum Actinomycetota; class Actinomycetes; order Propionibacteriales; family Kribbellaceae; genus Kribbella. Next base: position 34,041 of record DASXXB010000303.1, read on the forward strand.
CCAGCACCGTCTGCACGACGGTGAAGACCAGCGCGCCGAACGCGAGGCGATCGACCGCGCCGAGCACGTCGCCGGAGCCGGCGCGGATGGTGTCGATGATTCGGCCGAGCAGCCACGGAGCTATCAGCCCTGCTGCCGATGCCAGCGCGTTGACGACGATGACGGCACCGACGGCGCGACGGTCGGAACCCAGATCGCGGATCGCCGCCGCACGAACCTCGCCCGGCCCTGCCACCGGCAACTGCCCACTCATCGCGGGCCCCGCTCGTCGTCCTGGGCTCGGGACACGAGGTCGCGGTAGCAGGGATCGGTGCGGAGGAGTTCCTGGTGCGTGCCGGCCGAGGATGCCTTGCCGTTGACCAGGACGACGACCTCGTCGGCGCGATCCAGCACGAGCGGCGACATCGACGTGATCACCGTCGTCGTACCACGCCGCGCCTCGCGGATCCGGTCGATCACCGCTGACTCGGTGTTCGCGTCGAGCGCCGAGGTCGGGTCGACAGCGAGCAGTACGTCGGGTACCGCGTAGACGGCGCGCGCGAGCCGGATCCGCTGTCGTTGCCCACCGGACAGATCCGTACCGCCCGCGGCGAGCACCGAGTCCAGGCCGTCGGGCAGCGCTTCCACGATGTCGTCGGCAACAGCGACACGCAGCGCCGTACGGATCTGATCGTCGTCCGCATCCAGACGTCCCGAAACGACCTCACGAACCGTGCCGGCGAACACCTCGGCATCGTTGTCGGCAACAACCAACCGCCGCCTGAACTCCTCGCGGCCAAGGTGATCGAGCCGGACACCTGCCCAGGTCACACCGTCGTCGGAGCCGATGCCGACCTGCCCCAGCCGCTCGATCACCGTCATCGTCTCCGCCGGCCGGGCACCAACCAGCGCCGTCATCAGCCCGGGGCGGACGACCACGCCCGACTCAGGGTCGACCAACGG
>DASXXB010000304.1:0-17124 GCA_036503355.1 Kribbella sp.
TCCATGGGCGTCACCGTCGACGGCTGATCGCACCCCAACTTCACGCAGTAGTGGCAGGGCGAAGTGCCGCCCGGAGACCACACCCCAGAGAGGAACAGCAGTAATGGCACAGCGCAGCAAGGCTTACCGCGCCGCCGCGGAGAAGATCGACTTCGATCACCTGTACACGCCGCTCGAGGCGATCCGGCTGGCCAAGCAGGCCGCCGGCAGCAAGAAATTCAACTCCACGGTGGACGTCGCGATGCGTCTCGGCGTCGACCCTCGCAAGGCCGACCAGATGGTGCGTGGCACCGTCAACCTTCCGCACGGTACCGGCAAGACGGCACGGGTCCTCGTCTTCGCCACCGGTGAGAAGGCCGAGCAGGCGAAGGCGGCCGGCGCCGACTTCGTGGGCGACGACGACATGATCAAGAAGGTGACCGACGGCTGGCTCGACTTCGACGCGGTCGTCGCCACCCCTGACCTGATGGGCAAGGTCGGCCGCCTCGGCCGGGTTCTCGGCCCGCGTGGTCTGATGCCGAACCCGAAGACCGGCACGGTCACGCCGGACGTGACCAAGGCCGTGTCCGACATCAAGGGCGGCAAGATCGAGTTCCGGGTCGACCGGCACGCGAACCTGCACTTCATCATCGGCAAGGCGTCGTTCGACGAGGCCCAGCTGGTGGAGAACTACGGCGCCGCGCTCGAGGAGATCCTGCGGCTGAAGCCGGCCAGCTCCAAGGGCCGCTACATCAAGAAGACGGTCTTCTCGACCACGATGGGTCCGGGTGTCCAGGTTGACCCCAACCTGACCCGCAACCTCGCCGAGGACCAGGTCGAAGCCTGATCAGCCCTCGCTCAAGGAAACCCCCGGCCTCGCCGGGGGTTTTCTCATTTCCCGCCATCGTGGCTCAGGCGGAGGGGACGGTCGGCGGTTTGGATCGTCCAGCCGTCGGGGTGGTGATGCAGAACTGTGCCCGGGGGCGCGGTGCTGGTGGCGGTGGACGGGTCCGTGCGGGTGATGAGGTGGGTGGCGCCGTCGAGTTCGAGCTGGGCGCTCGGGGCGGTGACGTTGAGCGCGGCAGCCTTGCGGCGGATCGTGTGCGACGGTTCGGTGAGGTCGAGGAGGCGTTCGGCGTCGGTGAAGAACGGGGCCTCGGAGGCTGCCGCCGGGTCCTGCGGCTCGCCCGGATCGCCGGCGACGAGTCGCGGTACGGCCTCGTCGAGGCATTCACCGAGGAGGGTGCCCCACGCTTGCATGAGGCCCGTGCCGTTCAGGTCGTCGGGTAGCGGGGCGATCCGTTGCGCGAGGATCGCGCCCGTGTCGAACTCCGCTGCGGTGCGATGCACGGTCGCCCCGACCCGCTCGTCGCCTTCGTAGATCAGCCGTTGTGGTGTCGGCCCGCGACCGGCAGGCAACGGCGACGGGTGGCAGTTGATCGCGCCGTACGCCGGGATGCCGAGAATCTCGTCCGGGATCAGCCGCGGGAAGGCGGCCGAGATCAGTACGTCGGGACGCAGCGCGGCGATCACCGGCGCGGCGACGGTCTTGAGCTTGCGGGTGATGAGGACGTTCGTCCCGTCCGGGAGGCCCGCGGTCATCGGATCCGACGTGCCGTACCGTCCGGTCTCCGGCAACGTCACGACCAGCACGAGCTCGTGGCCGTTCCGTTCGGCGAACTCGTGCACGAGCCGGAAGCCGGGCAGGAACGCGTTCAGGGCGACGATCCGCAGGCTCATCGTCCACCCACGATCGAGTGCGTGGTGACCAGGTCCGGTGTCAGCGAGGACGGCGAAGAGACCCCGACGAGGCGCATCGCGTGGTCCAGCTCCGCGCCGAGATCGGTGAGCAGCCGGGTGACTCCGCCGGACGAGCCGACAGTCAGCGCCCACAGGGCGGGGCGGCCCACGAAGACCGCCCGCGCGCCGAGAGTCAGAGCGGCGAGGACGTGCTCGCCGCGCCGGATGCCGCCGTCTACGTACACCTCGACGGTGCTGCCGGCGACCGCCTCCGCAACCTCGGGCAGGGCCTGCGCGGTCGGGATCGAGGCGTCGAGCTGACGGCCGCCGTGGTTCGACACGATGATGCCGGCGGCGCCCGCGTCCGCGCAGCGTTTGGCGTCGTCCCCGCGCAGGACGCCCTTCACCACCACGGGTAGGCCGCTGCGCTCGCGCAGCCACCCGATGACGTCCGGATTCAGGTCGTCGGCCTTGCCGAGGTCGTCGTCGGTCCAGTCGCCGTCCGGCAGGTTGGCCAGCAGTTGCCCGGGCTGCACGAGGTCCCAGACCGATTCGCCGTCGTCCTCCTTGCGCCCGACGACGGGGGTGTCGACGGTGAGCACGATGGCCCGCGCGCCGGCCTCGACCGCGGCATCGAGCATCCGGCGGGTGATCACCCGGTTCCGGACGACGTAGATCTGCAGCCACCACGGCACACCGGTCGCTGCGAAGTCGCCGAATGTCGTCCCGGCGTTGCTGGAGACGCCGAGCACGGAGTTCGCCGCGCTGACGCCGCGTGCCATCGCGACCTCGCCGTCCGGGTCGGCCATCCGCTGCATCGTGGACGGTGCGACCAGGATCGGCGCGTCGACGGGCGTGCCGAGCACCGTCGTACCGAGGTCGATGCTCGAGACATCGTTCAGCACGCGCGGACGGAACCGGTATGCCGACCAGGCCGCGGTGGCCTCGCCGACGCTGATCCCGCCGGCCGAGCCCTGCCGGAAGTAGCGGTGCACCGCCTCGGGCAGCTTCTCGGCGGCCGCGCTCTCCAGCGTGTCGATCCATCGCATGCGGCCCATCGTCGCACCCGGGCGTCGCAGCGTGGGAAGAATTTCCGTTGCCCTGGAGGGTAGAGTTGTGGACATGACGCAGTACGGGCGGCGATTTCTGCGCCCCGGCCGGCACGACGGTGCCGACGGGGTGAGCTGCTGCTGCGCTCTCTCCTGAGGTGACCGCGGCCGACCGGGGTGGACCCCCGTCGAGACCGTCATCCTGGAGAGAAACCCATGTCTGTCCTCACTGTTGAGCAACTGCACGCTGCCCTGGCGCTCCGCGACCTCAGCGATCCGGCCCAGGGCCCGCACGCCGTCCAGCTCGTCGTCGACTCGATCCGGTCGGCACTCGCGGACGCCTGGCCCTACACGGAGATCTGGACCCGCCGCGATCATCCCGTCGTACCGCTGGCCGACAACTACGACAACCTGGGGTTCGCATCCGATGCCGTGAGCCGCGACGTCCGCTACACGCGCTACGTGTCGAAGACCAAGGTGCTGCGCAGCCATACGACCGCCATGATTCCGCCCGCCCTGCGCGAGCTGGCGAACTCCGGTGCCTCCGACGTGCTGATGGTCTGCGCCGGCATCTGCTACCGGCGGGACTCGGTCGACTGGCAGCACACGGGTACGCCGCATCAGCTGGACCTGTGGCGGGTCAGCCGCAACGTCACGCTGGGCGAGCCCGAGCTGGAGGACATGATCGCCCGCCTGGTCGGGACCGTCCTGCCCGGTCAGACCTACCGCACCGTACCGGCGGTCCACCCGTACACGATCCACGGCCGCCAGATCGACGTACTGCTGGACGATCAATGGATCGAGATCGGTGAATGCGGCGTCGCGGCGCCGCACGTCCTGCGCCGCGCCGGGCTGGACGACAGCTGGACCGGGCTCGCGATGGGCCCGGGTCTCGACCGGCTCGTGATGCTCCGCAAGGGGATCCGCGACATCCGGCTGCTCAGATCCACCGAGCCGCGGGTGGCCGCGCAGCTGCTGGATCTGACGCCGTACAAGGCGGTCTCGTCGATGCCACCGGTCCGGCGCGATCTGTCGGTCGTGGTCGGCGAGACGGCGGATGTGTCGGAGGAGGTGCTCGGCGACAAGGTCCGCGATGCTCTCGGTCCGGAGGCCGATGCCGCGGAGTCGCTGGAGGTGCTGGGCGAAACGTCGTACGACGACTTGCCGACGCGTGCCCGTGAGCGTCTCCAGATGGCCCCTGGGCAACGGAACCTGCTGGTCAGGCTGGTCCTGCGACCGGTGGACCGTACGCTCACCGACGCGGAGGCGAATGTCCTGCGGGACAAGGTCTACCGCGCGCTGCACGAGGGCCCGGTGCTGGAGCTGATCAGCGCCTGAGCTCGCGGGCCGCGACCACGAACGCGCACACCGCCAGCGGCAGCTCGAGCAGGAGCGCCTCCGTCAGCGACAAGGTGCGGTCGAAGCCCGCGGCCGACGTACTGACGTCGAACCAGGCGTCGGCGGCCAGCAGGGTCCCGGCGGCCATCGCGCTCAGGGCGGCGTACCTGTTGCGTTTGTGCAGCAGGTACGCCGTGAGTCCTGCGGCGATCGCGGTGCCGCAGTCGAGGCCGATCCAGGTGAGCTTCCAATGGCCGGCCTGGTAGCTGCTCGGCAGCGTGGCCGCGAGGATCAGGCACCACGGGAGCAGCACCGCGGCGACACCGGCGGCGACCAGTGCGGCCAGACCGCCGGGGGAGCGGCGGGCGCGGATGCGTCCGTCCAGCCGTCCTTCGGCGATGTAGTCCTCCAGCGCGTCGGCCACGCGGTCGTCGATCGCGTCGCCGAGCTTGGTGTTCATGGCCCGGTCGAGCCGACCGGACACAGTGTTGCCGAGAGCTGTCGTCGTCATGGCTTCAAGCGTTCCGGCGGCGGCCGCTCGGCACAGTCCGGCCAGCCCACGAACGGGGGTGGGGATAACCCCCGGCCACAGTCGTGGGTTGTCCTGATGCCGCCCGGCCGCGCCGACCACGTAAGTTGTGCAGGCAGACGCACACGTTGGCCATCCAGTACGGGGAGGTGATCCGGATGACCGTTGCCGCGAGTCCGGTTCCCCGGACGCCCTGGCGGCTCTGGCGGTCGCCGTACTTGTGGTTGGCAACGATCCATCTGCTCGGTGACTCGGTGGTCGTGCTGACGTCCGGACTGGTCGTGCTCTGCGCGACCGTACTGGTCCTGCTGGGCCTGCCGTTCGCGGCGATCGGGATCCCGATCAGCAGGTGGGCGAACCGGCTGGTCTATGTCGTCGCGGGGTGGGAGCGGGCCCGGGCCCGGATCACCCGAGGGCAGGAGGTGCCGGCGCTGGTGCCGCCGCAGCGGACCGGTTCCCGCAGTGAGGACGCGTCGCAGGCGCTCGGCGATCCGGGGCTCTGGCGCCAGTTCGCGTACTACGTCGCCTTGTTGCTGCTGGCAACCGTCTGGATCTGCGCGGTCATGATGGCCTGGTCGATCCCGCCGGTGCTGATCGCGCTGCCGGCGTACTACTCGCGGTTCACGGCCTCGCAGGCGCAGCTCGGGCCGTTCGTCGTCGACAACATGAAGACCGCCACGATCGTGGCGGTGCTCGCGGGCGTGTTCCTGGTCTTCGTCTCGCCGCTGATCGTGCGGGCCGCGTCGGCGTTCGACGGCTGGCTGGCGAGGGAGCTGCTCGGGCCGTCGGAGACCGGCGTGCTGGCCGAGCGGGTCCATCAGCTGGTCCAGAGCCGGCAGCAGGTCGTGGACTCGGTCGAGGACGAGCGCCGGCGGATGGAGCGCGATCTGCACGACGGCGCCCAGCAGCGGCTCGTCTCGCTGGCGATGCTGCTCGGGCGGGCGAAGAACCGGCTCGGCGACAAGGAGCCGACGGTGCGGTCGCTGATCGAGGAGGCGCACTCCGAGGCGATGCAGGCGATTGCGGAGATCCGCGATCTGACCCGGGGCCTGCACCCGCCGGTACTGACCGATCGCGGCCTGGACGCGGCCCTGTCCGCGGTTGCGGCCCGGTCGCCGGTGCCGGTCCGGCTGCGTGTCGACGTACAGCCGAGACCGTCGCTGACGATCGAGTCGATCGCGTACTTCGTGGTCACCGAGGCCCTGACCAACGTGGCGAAACATGCCGAGGCGGCGACCGCTGACGTGCGCGTGCAGCGCGACGGTGACGTCCTGCGCATCGAGGTGCGCGACGACGGCAAGGGCGGTGCGGACGCGGCCGCCGGGAGTGGATTGCGTGGGCTCACCGACCGGGTGGGCGGTGTCGACGGACGGCTCACGGTCGACAGTCCAGCCGGTGGCGGCACGACTCTGATCGCGGAGGTGCCCTGTGGTTGAGGAAAGCCCTGTGGCTGAGGAGGCAGAGCGGATGCGGGTCGTCATCGCCGAGGACTCGGTGCTGCTGCGCGAGGGGATCGTGCGGTTGCTGGACGAGCAGGACTGCCAGGTGGTCGCCGCCGTCGGGGACGCGGACGCGCTGCTGAAGGCCGTCGAGACGCATCGGCCGGACGTGTGCGTGGTCGACGTGCGGATGCCGCCGACGTTCACCGACGAGGGACTGCGGGCGGCGCTGGTGATCAGGGACCAGTACGCCGAGGTCGGGGTGCTGGTGCTCTCGCAGTACGTCGAGGAGCGGTACGCCAGCGAACTGATCGGCGGGAACCCGGGCGGTGTCGGGTACCTGCTGAAGGACCGGGTGGCGGATGTCGATCAGTTCATCGACGGGCTGCGCCGGGTCGCCGACGGCGGCGCGGCGCTGGATCCGGAGGTGATCTCACAGCTGCTGGTGCGGTCGCGGAAGGTGGATCCGCTGGCGATGCTGAGTCCGCGGGAACAGGACGTTCTCCGGGCGATGGCCGAGGGCAAGTCGAACGCCGGGATCGCGCAGGCACTGGTGGTCGGCGAAGGCGCTGTCGAGAAGCACATCAGCAACATCTTCCTCAAGCTCCGGTTGTCGCCGACCGACGGCGAGCATCGACGGGTGCTCGCCGTGCTGAAGTACCTGGAGAGCTGATGCCGGCGCGAGCTCAGCTGACCAGGGCGCAACGGACGATGCTGCTCGTCGGGTTGCTGCCGCTGATCGCGGTCGTCGCCGGCGGTGCGGCGGTGACGGTCGGATTGATCCGGGGGAAGCTGCCGTACAGCTATTCGGCGGCGTTCGCGCCCGGAGCCGACGGGGTGCAGATCAAGGCCGACGTGGCAACGCAGGTCGAAGCGAGCCTGGACGGTCAGGTGCATGTCACCGTCGACGGGTCGTACACGGCGCAGCAGCCGGACGTGCAGATCAGGACCGTCGACCGGCAGTTGGTCGTGCAGGCGAGGTGCCCCGACTCGGGGTGTCACGTCGACCTCACGGTGGAAGTGCCGGCCGTTGCCGCTGTCAGAGCGAAGGTCGAAGGGGCCTCGCTCGGTGTTGCCGGGGTGTCATCGCCGCTGGCGGTGGATGTGAGCGACGGTTCGTTGGACCTGTCGCGGGTGCGGAGCCGGCAGGTGTCGGCGGATGTGCGAGGCGGCTCGGCCTCGCTGCTGTTCAACGATCCGCCGGACCGGTTGGCTGCGACGGCGAGCAACGGGTCGATCACGGTGCAGCTGCCGCGCACCACGACGTACTCGATCGACGCTGTGGCGGCGCAGGGCTCGACGCAGGTCGACGTACCGAATGATGCGACCGCCACGCACCGGCTGTACCTGCGCACCAGCTACGGCAGCATCACGGTTCAGTAGCGCAAAATCCTGAGCGGACGTCGGCGCCTGCTGGTTAGGGTGCTCGGGTGTCTCCTCAACCCGCCTTGCTGCCACGGTCCACGCCGGCCGCGGCCGGCGTTTCGTCGCGCGCGGTCGCGGCGCTGCTGGACGCGCTCGAGGAGCGATCCATCGAGCTGCACTCGCTCATGATCGTGCACCGCGGACACGTCGTCGCCGAAGGCTGGTGGGCGCCGTACTCGGCCGAACGTCCGCACCTGCTCTACTCGCTGACCAAGTCGTTCACCTCGGTCGCAGTGGGCCTCACGATCGCCGACGGGCTGCTCTCCCTGGACGACCGCGTGGTGGACGTTCTGCCCGAGCATGTCCCGGCCGATGTCTCGGCAGATGTCTCGGGGCAGGCGCGCCGGCTCACTGTTCACCACCTGCTGTCCATGACCGTCGGGCATCCCGAGGACAGCCTCGCCGAGGCCTGGCAGCTGGAACCCGACGACCTGGTGAAGGGCTTCCTGCGCGTTCCGTTCTCCGAGCCCGAGGGCACCCGGCACATGTACGACAACGCGACCACCTTCGTCCTGGCGCGGATGGTGGAGCGAGTCACGGGGCGTGGTCTGCCGGAGCTGCTCGAGGAGCGCCTCTTCGAACCGATGGGCATCGAGGGCGCGGAGTGGGACCGGGTCGCGAGCGGAGCTGCCTTCGGATTCCACGGGCTGCACCTGACGACCGAGGCCGTGGCTGCCTTCGGTGAACTCCTCCGTCGCGGCGGGGTCTGGGGTAAGCGCCAGCTCGTGCCGCGGGAGTGGCTGGAGCTCGCAACCAGCCGGCACATCGAGACCTTGCCGCTTCCGAACTGGTCGCCGAATCCGGACTTCCTGTGCGGGTACGGGTACCAGTTCTGGATGTCGCGTCACGGCTACCACGGTCACGGAGCCTTCGGTCAGCACTGCATCGTCGTCCCGTCCCACGACCTCGTCGTGGCCGTGACCGCAGCCATCGAGCAGACAGACGAGGTGCCTGGTCTCTTCTGGGACTACCTGCTGCCTGGGTTGGGGGAGGACAGCGCCGAGTACGACGAGGTTCTCGCCGATCGGCTGCGGCGGCTGTCGTTCGCTCCCGTGGCAGGCGCCGCCGGCGGCTCCGCTGTGGCGCGGATCGACGCGTCCGCAGAGGATTCGCCGCTGCCCGACGGAAGCGAGGTACGCGTCGATCCCGTAGATGGCGGTTGGCTTGTGCGGCTCGGGCCTGTCCTGGAGGTCCCGGTCGGCCATGGTGAATGGCGGGAGAGCTCGCCGCTCGGCCGACCCGTCGTCGCTGCCGGCGCCTGGCAGGGCGACACGTTCGTCGCCGACCTCGTCGTCATCACCACCCCGCACCGCGTCCGGCTGACCGTCGATGCGGGGACCGCGACGGCAACCTGGAACGGAGTACCCCTCACCGGTCCGGATCTGGTGCTCCACCTGCGAGCGCCGCTGATGACACGGCCCGACGTCGCCTAGAGGGCAGCGCAGAAAGTCTTTGCCTTCGCGGTGATCGACTCCCAGTTGGCCGCGGCCACGTCGGCGGGGGAGACGACGTCGGTGCCCGCGCTGACGGCGAGGGCACCCGCGGCCAGGAAGTCGTGGGCGTTGGTCGCGTTGACACCACCGGACGGGATCAGCGGTACGCCGGGGAACGGGCCGTTGAGGTCCTTGAAGTACTTCGGACCGAGGTGATGCGCCGGGAAGATCTTCACCGCGGTGGAGCCGAGCGCGAGCGCGGTCATCACCTCGGACGGCGTGAACGCGCCCAGAACGACCGGGATGCCGGCGGCCACCGCGGCGTCGGCGATCGCGGCGGCCTCGGGGCCTTGGCCGGGGGTGACGAGGAACTGGGCGCCGGCGTCGATCGCCCGGCCGGCCTGGTCAGCGGTCTGGACGGTACCGGCGCCGACGACGGCTCCGGTCTCGGCGGCGGTGGACGCCGCACGTTCCAGGTGCCGGGGGAGGTCCGGGGTGGTGTAGGTGAGCTCGACGACATGGATGCCGCCGGCAACCAGCGCGGCGCACAGGTCGCGGGCGTCGGAGATCTCCGGGGCGCGGACGACCGTCAGCACCCGGTCGGCGCGGAGCAGGTCCAGGGTGTTCACAACAGCTTCCTCTCAGGTGGTACGGCGTACGGCGTGGCCGGGACTGGCCTCGGTGCGGTGATGGTTGTCGATGACCGGGACCCCGTTGACCAGCACGTACGGGATCCCTTCGGCCGGTTGCCGGGGTTCGGGGAACGTGGCCGCGTCGCGGACCGTGTCCGGGTCGAACAGGACCAGGTCCGCGGCGTACCCCGTGCGGATCAGGCCGCGGTCGGCGAGGCGCAGCCGGCGGGCGGGCCGGCCGGTGAGGTGGTGGATGCAGTCGGCGAGGTCGAGTACGCCGAGTTCGCGGACGTAGTGCGCGAGATACCGCGGGAAGGTGCCCCACGAGCGCGGATGCGGTTTGCCGCCGACCAGGATCCCGTCCGAGCCGCCGGTGTGCGACCGGTGCCGCATGATCGTGCGCACGTTCTCCTCGTGGCCGACGTGCTGCAGGATCGACGTGGCGAGATCGTCGGCGAGCAGGATCTCGTAGAACACGTCCGCGGCCGGCCGCCCGGCGCGGTCCGCGAGCGCCGCGACGGTGCTGCCGACCGTCCCGGACAGCGCCGGGTTGCGGACGCCGCCGATCTCGATCGTGTCCCATTCGACGACGCAGCCGTGGCAGCCGTCGGTGCCGACCTGCTCGAGTTCGTACGTGATCCGTTCGCGGGCGGCCGGATCGCGGAGCCGGGCGAGCTGGGCGTCGGGTCCACCCTCGGCGGTCCAGCTCGGCAGTACCGCGGACAGGGTGGTTGCCCCGGGCAAGTACGGGTAGGTGTCGGTGGTGACGTCGACGCCGGACGCCAGTGCGTCGTCGATCATCGCGACCAGGTCGGCGCCGCGGCCGGCGTTCGGCGCGAAGTTCATCACCGCGTGGGTCAGGTGCAACGCACACCCCGAACGGCGCGCCACGTCGACCATCTCGCCGTACGCCTCGAGAGCACCCTTGCCGTACGAGCGCTGATGCGGCGCGTAGTACCCGCCATACGAGGCCACGACCTTGCACAGCTCGACCAGCTCGTCGGTGCTCGCGAACATCCCGGGCGTGTACGTCAGCCCGCTGCTCATCCCGACCGCCCCGTCCCGCAGACCGTCGGCGAGCAGCTGCTTCATCCGCTCCAGCTCCGCAGGCGTCGCCGGACGGTTGGACGTCCCAACGACCATCATGCGCAGCGTTCCCTGCGGGACCAGGTACGCCGCATTGCACGCGATGCCCCGGTCGAGCCGGTCGAGGTACTCGGCGACCGTCGACCAGGAGAAGTCGAAGTCGTCCGGCTCGCCGTTCCAGCCCGCGATCTGCCGGCGTACGACGGCACGCGTCGGCTCGTCGATCGGCGCGAAGGACAGGCCGTCCTGGCCGAGGACCTCGAGCGTGACACCCTGACTGACCTTCGCGGTGTGGTCGGGATTCACCAGGATCTGCAGGTCCGAGTGCGAGTGCATGTCGATGAACCCGGGCGACAGCACCAGCCCGTCGGCGTCGATCGTGCGGTGCGCAGTGGGCAGATTGTTGCCGATCGCAGCGATCCGCCCGCCGTCGACGGCGACGTCCGCGTGGTACCCGGGTGCACCGGAACCGTCGACGATCAGCGCCCCGGTGATGTTCAGCATCTCAGAAGAACGTCCGGATCAGGTCGACGACGACGGGGTCGGCGGCGTCTGCGTCGTCGACGACCGGGATCAGCCCCCACTTGTCGAACGCGGTGCACGGATGGGACAGCCCGACGCGCAGCTCGTCGCCGATCACGACCGGCTCGGCGTCGTCGAAGCGCAGGAAGCCGTGCTGATCGTTCAGGTTGGTGACCTGCATCCCGGCCGCAGGCAGGATCGGCGAGCCCTCGGACCGCGGCCGGATCAGCTGCGGCTCTGGGTAGTCCTGGTCGAAGGGGAAGTCGCGACGCCCGGCGTCGAAGATCGCCAGGCCGGGCTCCGGCTGCGAGGTGATCCGCACCCAGCCGTGCATCGCGGCCACGAGTTGCTCGCCGTCTGTCCGTGGGTGCTCGCCGAGCGGCGAGACCCGGCGGTACAGGCCGTCGTCGTGGGAGATGTACGCACCGGACCGCAGTACCACCCGGGCACCTTCGCCGGCTTCCGCGGCGAGGACCTTCGCGACCTGCTCGAAGTACTGGCTTCCGCCCGCGCTGACCACCGGCACGACGTCAGCGTCGTACAGCGGGCGCAGCCGGTGATGGACGGCCGCGAGGTCACGCAGGTACGCGCGGACCTCCTCGAGGTTGGCCTCGTCGACGCCGTGCCCGATCGCGCCCTCGTACCCGGCCACCCCGGCGAGCCGCAGCGTCGACGCATCGGCGATCGCGTGGCCGACAGCCAGTGCGGTTTCGGCGTCCCGCGCGCCGGTGCGGCCGCCGATGCCGCCGACCTCGACCATCACGTCGAGCGGCCGCGCGTTCGGGCCGACGTACGCCGATCGCGCTGCCTCCATCAGCTCGACGGTACGGATCGAGTCCGCCCAGACCGAGACCTCGAACGCCGGGTCGGCCGCGAGCTCGTCGGCGATCCAGCGCAGTTGCAGCGGGGAGATCACCGCGTTCGCGACCAGGACCCGTTGTACGCCGTACTGGCGGGCGACCCCGAGCTGGAACGCGTTGGCGAGCGTGATCGCCCAGGCGCCGGCGTCGAGCTGCATCGCCCACAGTGCGGGGGCCATCGTCGTCTTGCCGTGCGGCGCGAGCTCGACGCCGTGCCGGGTGCACCAGGTGGCGAGGGTGTCGACGTTGTGCCGCAGACCGGGGGCGGACAGCGTCATCAGCGGCGTCGGGAGCTGGGACAGCCGCGGCCGGTCTTCCAGCACCTCGGCGACCGATCGGCCCCAGAAGCCGGGCGGCAGCGCCTTGTCCTGCCAGCTCACCGGCTGATCGGCGAGAGCGGCGACGGCGTCGGCATCGTAAGCAGGCATCAGACCCCCTGGGGTTCGGGATTGCAGAATACGCAACGCGCGTTGCGCATTCTGACTTGTCGGTTGTAGCATCGCGGCCGAAGTCGCGTCAACGCACGCCCTATCCCATCACTTCGCCAGCTTGGAGTGCCGATGCCCGACACGACCGCGATCTGCCTGGGTGAGGCGATGATCATGCTCGCGGGTGGCCCCGGGCCGCTGGCGGACGTGGAGGTGTTCCGGCGGTCGGTCGGCGGTGCAGAGTGCAACGTGGCCGGCGGGTTGGCTGCGCTCGGCGTACCGACGGGGTGGATCTCCCGGCTCGGCGACGACGGGTTCGGTCAGCACGTACTGCGGGATCTGCAGGCGCGCGGCGTGGACGTCGGGGGTGTCGAGCTGGATCCGGTGCGGCCGACTGCGCTCTACGTGAAGGAGTCCGAGGACGGGCGGTCCCGGATGCACTACTACCGGGCAGGCTCGGCGGCTGCTGCTCTCTCGCCCGCTTTCCTGGACCGACCGGAGGTGCGTGAGCGGCTGGCGCAGGCAAAGCTCGTACACACCACAGGCATCACTGCGGCGATCTCTGCGACCAGCTCCGACATGCTGGAGCGGCTGGCGTCTGAGCCGCGTGAGTTTCTACTGAGCGTTGACCTGAACTGGCGGCCGGTGCTGTGGCGGGAGCGTGACCCGGAGCCGTTGTGGCGGCTGCTGAAGGCTGCTGACATCGTGCTGATCGGTGCGGACGAGGCCGAGGTCTTTGCCGGGACCGGGGATCCGGACGACCTGTACGAGCGGCTTGGTGCCAAGACGTTGGTTGTCAAGGACGATTCGAACGCCGCGATCGTCCTGGAGCCGGCTGGTCGCACTGAGGTCCCAGCGTTGTCTGTTGAGGTTGTGGAGACTGTTGGCGCCGGCGATGCGTTCGCGGCTGGGTTCTTGGCGGGGACGTTGCAGGGGCTGCCTGTGGTGCAGCGGTTGCGGTTGGGGCATCTGAATGCGGCTGCCGTGCTCACGAGGCCCGAGGACCACGCGCCGCCTCCGACAGCGGCTGAGCGTGAGCGGCTGCTCAACGCGACCGACGAGGAGTGGGCGGCGACGAAGATCGGGCCGGCATGAGTCAGAGCCTGGCCAGGGCGCTACAGATCCTCACCAGTCTCGGTGAGGGGGAGCGGTCGCTCGACCAGTTGGCCGGTGAGCTCGGCGTACACAAGACGACCGTGCTGCGGCTGCTGCGCACCATGGAGGCTGACAGGTTCGTACGGCGGGACGCGTCGCACAAGTACCGCCTGGGGTCGCGGCTGTTCGCGCTCGCGGACGTCGCACGCGAGCAACACGTCGTACGGCAGGTCGCTGCACCGCACCTGCGGGAGCTGAACCAGAAGACCGGGCAGACGGTCCACCTCGCAGCGTGGGAGAACGGCGAGGTCATCTACGTCGACAAGCTGGACAGTGTGCGCTCGGTGCGCATGTACTCGCAGGTCGGCGTACCTGCGGCGCTGCACTGCACCGCTGTCGGCAAGGTGCTGCTGGCCGCGCAGCCGAAGCGGCAGCGGGATGCGGTGCTGGCGAGCCTGGACTACAAGGCCTACACGCCGAACACGATCACCGACGCGGACCGGTTGCGGGACGAGTTGCTGACCACCCAGGAGCGTGGCTGGGCGCAGGACAAGGCCGAGCACGAGTCGTTCATCAACTGCATCGGTGCGCCGCTCAAGGACGGCAGCGGCCGCGTTGTGGGGGCCGTGTCGTTGTCCGTGCCCGACGTACTGCTGAACTATGAGCAGGTACTCGAGTTGCTGCCTGACCTGCTCGCCACCGCTGAAGCCATCACTGCCGACTACAACTGAGAGGTGTCAGACCTGATGTCCGACAAGAGCGCAGTCTCCACCACCGACGCGCCGCCGCCGATGCCGGTGTTCTCGCAGGGCGTCCGCAAGGGCAACATCCTGCAGGTGTCCGGCCAGGGCTCGGTCGACCCGGCCAGCGGCGAGTTCGTGTTCGCCGGTGACGTGAAGGGCCAGACCACCCGGGTGCTGCAGAACATCGAGGCGATCCTGAAGGCGGGCGGCGCGAGCATCGACGACGTGGTGATGCTGCGTGTCTACCTCACCCAGCGCGAGGACTTCGCCGCGATGAACGAGGCGTACGCCGACTTCGTGTCCACCCGGACGCCGAGCGGCGTGCTGCCGTCGCGGACCACCGTGTTCACCGGCCTGCCGCTGCCGGACATGCTGGTCGAGATCGACGCGCTCGCCGTCATCAGCTGAATTCCTCCGAAGCCCGGGCCGACATGGTCCGGGCTTTGGACTGCCCGAGCGGTTTCCCGTATCGCGGGATAAGATCTCGGCATGCAGGAAGACCCCAAGCGCGGATCGGTGCAGTCGATCGACCGTGCCGTCGCGATCCTGCGCTGCTTCGACGCCCGGACGCCGGACCTCGGAATCAGCGACCTGGCCCGGGCGACCGGGCTGTCGACGAGCACGGTGCACCGGCTGCTCCTGGCCATGCAGGAGAACGGGCTCGTCCGGCAGACCGCCCACCGCAGGTACGCGATCGGCCCGCTGGTCGTGCAGCTCGCGCACAGCGGTGGGATCCCGGCCGGCCTGCGTGACGCCGCCCTGCCGGTGCTGCGTGCACTCCGCGATGACACAGGGGAGACCGCGGCCGTGCACGAGCTGCTGCCGTCCGGGCAGCGCGTCGTACTCGACCAGGTGGAGAGCTTCCACCAGTTGCGCCGTACCTACACGGAGTTCGGCCTGCCGGTCGCGTTGCCGCTCGGTGCGCCGGGCAAGGCGCTGCTGGCGTTCCTGCCGTTCGAGCAGCAGCAGGAGGTGCTGAAGGGCCCGCTGGAACGGGTGCAGCCGGCAACCATCACGGACCCGGACGTGCTCGCCGAGCAGTTCGCGGAGATCCGGCGCCGCGGCTACGCGACGTCGCGGACCGAGCGGACCGCGGGGATCTGCAGCGTGGCCGCACCGGTCTTCAGCTACTCCGGAAGCGTCGCCGGCTGTCTGAGTGTGTCCGGCCCCGAGATGCGGATGCCGGTGGAGCGAATGGAGCAGTTCGGGATGCGGGTCGCTGACGGTGCCTGGTCGGTGTCGGAGTTGCTGGGAGCCACCCCGGCCGCCCGGGATCGCAGTACGGCGCTGGCCGGCGGCCGGTGATGTCCCAGGCCCGGAGTCTGTGGAAGATCGCTCCCGCCGTTTACTTGCCTGCCCTGCTGTACGGGATCGGGCAGGGGGCTATCGCGCCTGTAGTCGCGCTGTCGGCCACCCACCTCGGTGCCTCGGTTGCGGTAGCCGGTCTGGTCGTCGCTGCGGCCGGGCTGGGGCAGGTGATCGGTGACATCCCGGCCGGCGCGCTCACGAACCGCATTGGTGAGCGCAGCGCGATGCTGGGTGCCACCGTCTTCGTTTCGCTCGCGCTGGCAGCCTGTCTGATCGTTCCGAACGTCTGGGGTCTGGCCATCGCCATCGCCTGCACAGGGCTCGCCGGTGCGGTCTGGGGCCTTGCGCGGCAGGCCTACCTGAGTGAAGCAGTACCGATCGAGCTCAGGGCGCGGGCGCTGTCCACTCTGGGCGGCGTACAACGCATCGGCTCCTTCATCGGCCCGTTCCTCGGCGCCGGCGTCATGAAGTTCCTCGGTACGGACGGTGCGTACTGGGTGCACCTGGTGGCCGCAGTACTCGCGTGCGGCGTTCTGCTGAGCCTGCCCGACGTCGAACACCGGCGCGGACGCGGACCTGTCGCAGCCCAGTCGACGTGGACCGTCATCCGCGACCACCTCCCGGTACTGCGGACTCTCGGTGTCGGAGCGCTCTTGGTCGGAGCGGTACGGGCCTCGCGCCAGGTGGTCATCCCGCTGTGGGCGTTGCACATCGGGCTGGATGCTCAGACGACCAGTGTGATCTTCGGGCTGTCCGGTGCGGTGGACATGCTGCTGTTCTATCCGGCCGGCTCGGTGATGGACCGGCTCGGGCGGAAGTGGGTCGCCGTACCGTCGATGTTCGTGCTCGGGCTTGCGCATCTGCTGCTGCCGTTGACACACACCACCGCGACGCTGACCGCAGTCGCGCTGCTGATGGGCATCGGGAACGGCCTGGGCGCCGGGGTGATCATGACGCTCGGCGCCGACGCCTCACCACCCGTGGGGCGGGCACAGTTCCTCGGCGCATTCCGCCTCTTCGCCGACACCGGCAACGGCGCCGGCCCGCTGCTGCTCGCCGGCGCGACCGCCGTTCTCGGACTCGGCCCCGCGATCGTCATCATGGCCGGCACCGGCTGGGCCGCAGCCACCGCCATGCACCGCTGGATCCCACCGCACCCACGCGCGGAGCAACCTGCCTGAGCAACCGTTACCTCGGATTTGGTCGCTGTTACCTCGGACTGTTACCTTGTATCTGCCGAAGACCGCTGGTTGCTGCCCTAGGTAGCTGAAGGTCCCACTCAGGTGGGCGGCCCGCGCAGGTGACTTGGATAGTGAAGCATGTATGTTCACGCCCTTGCACTTGCGCAGGGGCGTTTTTCCTTTTGTCAGGGGTCTTAGGCGTGGAAGCCGATAGAAGGAGACCCCCATGGCGAGGCCGGACAAGGCAGCCGCTGTCGCGGAGCTGACGGACGAGTTCCGTAGCTCCAACGGCGCCGTGCTGACCGAGTACCGCGGTCTCACCGTTGCGCAGCTCAAG
>DASXXB010000305.1:0-45622 GCA_036503355.1 Kribbella sp.
TCCCGTCACCTCGTCACCGTCGACGAACACGTGAGCAATGTGCAGGTCGCCATGGGTGAACACCGGAGTCCACGGCCGGAGAGCGGCCTCGGCGACCTCGCGGTTGCGGGCGACCAGACCGGCGGGCAGTACGCCGTCCGCGACAAGCCGCTCGCACTCGACGTCGAGCTCGGCCCTCAACACGTCGAGGCACCGGCCCGCCCGGCCGTACCAAGGCGGCACCCGTCCTTCGTGCAGCTTCCGGATTGCGGCACCCGCCGCGACCCACGCCGCCGTAGACACGGTCGACGGCCGACCGATCCGGCCGAGCACAGTCCCCGGGACCGCGGAGATCGCGAGCACAGGCGGCTTGCGCCACAGGACCTCCGGGGTCGGAACCGGCGCGAGGGCCATCGCCTCCACCTCACGGTCGATGCGCGCCTGGTCGGAGTCCACCTTCAAGTACACGTCGCCAACGCGCAGCGTCGCACGCTCGGAGTGCGCGACAACGACACTGACCGCTTCCATGGCCGACGAGTATGGCGTTCCCGATCGCCCATGTCCCGAGCATTTCCGCGAACAACACCGCCGCAGCCGACGTCGCCGCAATCCAGGCTGGTTGGGCTAGCGCTCCGCTTCCTGACAGCGGCGGAGTCCGTAAGCCCTGTCACACTGGGCTGTCATGGAGATCAAACATCGGATGATCGTCTTCGATGCTGCGGACATTGACGCGGAGAGTGCGTTCTGGGCCGCGTTCCTGGATGGCAAGGTCGAGAATTGGGGCGATACGTGGCGCGCTGTCTGGGTCGACGGCGGGTGGGCGCTCGGCGTCCAACTGGCTCCGAACCATGTGGCCCCGGATTGGCCCGACGGAACACCTGAGCAGCAGATCCACCTGGATCTGTACTACGAGGGCATCGAGGCGCACGACGCCGCGCACGAGCGGGTGCTCAGCCTGGGTGGCCGATTGCTACGAGCTGCCGAGGACCGCACGGCTGCTCGCGGTGTCCAGGTCTACGCCGATCCAGCCGGCCACCCGTTCTGCCTTTGCTGGATACCTGCATCGAGCTGAACACCACATGCTCGGTGGCAGGGCCGGCAGACCACCTGCGTCCGCTCAACCTGGGTGGAGAACGCGTCCTTGGTCTGCAAGAGATGAGGTCGGCAGAGGCGCCTCCGGCCCAGCAGACGCCGTAACCTCCAGAAGACCCGTGGTCTCCCAGAGTGAATGTGGTTGGCGCAGGAAGTAGGTGGACGGGGTGATTTGGGCGACGTACGGTCTGGCAGGTGTCGATCGAACTCAGGGCTCTCACGGCAGCGGATGCGGAAGCGCACTGTGCCGGGGAGGATGAGCTGACCGTTCGTTGGTTGACCGGGGGCTACGGCGACGTCGAAGGGACCGTCGAGTTCTTCGAGTGGCTCGCGGGGAATGCCGAGAAGGGAGTCGGCAAGCGCGGGTTCGGGATCTGGATGTCAGATCGACTGTGCGGGTACATCGACTACACGCCTGATCTGGATGACGGGCTCGAGCCGGACGACGTCGCACTCGCCTACGCAGTACACCCCTGGGCTCGCGGGCAAGGTGTTGCGGTCGAAGCCGTCCGGCTGATCTGCGACGTCCTTCGAACCGCCAAGATCGGGACGCGCGCCGCCATTCGGGTGGAGCCGGACAACTCGGCATCGGTCCGCGTAGCACAGAAGGCCGGATTCAGCTACGTCCGAGACTTCCCGTCCAACCGGGACACACACCCCGACGGAACCCCGACAACGTTCAGCCTCTACCTGCTCGACCTCTAGTCCCTTCCGGCACCATTGTCACCGCTCGAGGCTCAGAGCGACGGCGGGCCGTCAGAACGAGAACCAGCGACCCACGAATCCGAAGGTCCACCGCGCAGCGTCTGAGAACCCCCGCTTGAGACTGCGACGAAGGGCCGAGACGATCAGCGCCAGGCAACCGAACGCGGCCGCGACGACAAGCAGTAGACCGGCGGCCCTCACAAAGTCCGCCGTGATCGCCGCGACGACAAGCAGTACGCCGAAGAGAACCACGCCGATGATCACGTCGCCTCTGTCGGCCCCGAGCCCCAGTCCTCGCGCGGTTGGTTCGTCTGCCACAGCTCCAGTATGGGATGCCGACCGAGAGCGTGCTGATGCGCGGGACACCAGATAGCCGTTGCGCGCGAGGCCGCAGCTCCAGCCTGCTCCGCACCCCCGCATCAGCTGGCGGTTGATGCCTGGAGTTGTTCGACGAGTTGGGTTGTGGGGTCTATGCCGGCGGATGCCAGTGCCATTAGGGCTGCGCCGCCGAGCGGGTCGAGTACGGCGTCTGTGACGCTGATCGAGGGATCGGAACTGGCAGTGAGGCACCGCGCGACCCGGTCGGCGAACTCAGCGGAGGTGGCCAACGCCCCAGCCAGTGCCACCGGCACCGCGTTCCCACCGATCAACGGCGCCAGCAACCGGACGCCGACAGCAGTCTTCTCGGCCAGGTGACTGACTGCGGCGTCGGCCAGTGGAGAACTGGCCACCGCGGCGGTGATCGCAGGCGCGAGACCGCCGTACCGCTGCTTCACTTCGTTGTAGTCGCGGCCGCTGAGTCCAAGCACGATGCGGCGAAGGTCGCCAAGATCCCGTGCTCCCCACCAGGCCAGCACAGCCCCGATCAACTTCGCATCGGCCTCGGTGGCATCGCCGATCAAAATGCGCTGCATGACGTCATAGACCAGGTGCCGCGCTCCGCCGGCGTAGTGCTGGAACCGGCCGCTGTCGATCATGACGTCGCCATCGGTGATCGTCGCGATCATCGAGCCAGTGCCCGCCACGACGATGATCCCGGGTGCTCCGGCGAGCGCGCCCCGGTGGGCGATCACCGAATCGTTGACCACCTGCCGCGGGCAGGTCAGTTTGGTGCCGTCGAAGAAGGTGCTGACCCAGCCGTCGTCACTGGCTGTCTCGTAGCCCGCCATGCCGGCCGTCACCGCGACTGCATCGCCGGCGACGAGCCCTCCGCCGGCCATGGCTGCCGCGATCGTGGACTGGAAGTTTTCAGCGGCAGCGTGATTGTGAGTGGGCGATCCGCCCGGACCGACCTGCCGTGCCAGCAACACCCCATCCAGGTTGAAACAGCCAACCCTGGTCCGCGACCCACCCGAATCAACCGCGACGACATACGGCGCTGATGTCGGCATGGTCAGCATGCTAAGCGACAGCAGATCCACCTGGGCGGGTGAAGCGAGTCGTGTCCGCACAGACGTTCCTCGACCTCTGCACACACCTGGTCGCCACCACAGTTGCGCAGCACCACAGTGCGGTCGCAAGCGCGACAGCGCGCATGCCGGCGCCAGCCGGGGGCGGGTGGGGCGGCGCGTAGCACGGCGACGGAGGAGCCGCGCGTAGCACCGCGTAGGGCGGCCTTCTAGTACCCGGCTCGCGCTGTCTCGTCGTACCTCGGTTGTTCTTCGCTAGCCGGTTGTGATCAGGAGGATGCCGGCTACTACTACGGCTGCGGCGGCGGCTCGTTTGGGGCCGAAGCGTTCGTGGAAGAAGAGGGCGCCGATGATGGCGCCGAAGATGATGCTGGTTTCGCGGAGGGCCGCGATGGCGGCGAGGGTGCCTCGGGTCTGGGCCCAGAGGACCAGGCCGTACGCCGCCATCGACACGACCCCGCCGGCGAGTCCGGAGAGGACTGCGCCGCGGGGCAGATCGAACGCCTGACGCCCGCGCCACGCCAGGACTGCGAGGGGCACCGCGAATCCCTGCAGCATGAAGACCCAGCCCATGTACGTCGCCACCGGCATCTTGTGCACCGCGAGACCGTCGACCACGGTGTACGACGCGATCATCAACCCGGTGCCGATCGCGGCGAACAGCGCCGGCACCTGACTACGACCGGGGCGGCCGATGAACACGAGCCCCATGAGCCCGGCCGACACGAGCAGTACGCCGGCCAGCTCGAGTACGGCCAGGTGCTGGTGCAGTACGACGATCGACACCACGGCCACGACCCACGGCGACGTACCGCGGGCCAACGGGTACATCTGACTGAACTGCCCCAGCTGGTACGACGCCAGCAGCCCGCCCAGATACGCAAGGTGCAGTAACGCGGACGCAATGATGTACCCCCACGTCCCGGCCGGCGGCAGCCCCATCACCAGCACCGCGACGAGCCCGATCACCCCCGCCGCAAGCTCGAACAACGCCAACCCGGCCACCCGATCCGGCGCCCCATGAGCCATCGCGTTCCACGTAGCATGCAGAACCGCCGCCCCCAGCACCACCAGAATCACCACCACCCCCATACCCTCTCACCGACCCCGGCGGCCGGTCAGGCGGATTACAGGAGGCCGAGGCCGTGGAGGCTTTGGGCGGTTTCGAGGAGGGTGGTTTCGGCGGGGCGGGGAGTCCAGTCGAGGAGTTTGCGCGCTCGGTCGTTGTGGATCGTTGGGCGGGGGACGTCGGGACCGGGCGCTTCCTCGGTCGGGGTGCGGACGCCAAGGTGGCGGTGCAGGAGTTGGGCGACCTCCAGGAAGCTGGTCGCGGGATCGTTGCTGACAGCAAGGAAGCGGTTGCCTGCGGCATCTGGTGTGGACATGGCGCGGACGTGCAGGTCGGCGACGTCGCGTACGTCGACCACGCCGAAGCGAGCGCGCGGTACGACCTGCATCGTCCCGTCGAGCATCATCTTGATCAGCTGGGTCGACGACCGCAGCTCGGTGGTGAGCGTCGGCCCGAAGATCGCGGTCGGGTTGAGGACCACCAGTTCGGTGTCGGCATCGCGCATGAGGTCCCAGGCCGCCCGCTCGGCGATCGCTTTCGAACGTGGGTACGGCGCTAGACCGGGCGTATCGGGATCCGTCCAGTCCTCCTCGGTGTACTCGGCAACCGGCTTCGGCGTGTACCCGACCGCGGCGAACGACGACGTCAGTACGACGCGCCGCGCGCCCGCCGCCCGTGCCGCCCGCAGTACCCGGACCGTGCCTTCGCGAGCCGGGACGATCAGTTCGTCGGGATCCTCCGGCTGTACGACGGGAATCGGCGACGCGGTGTGATGGATCTCGGCGCAGCCATCGACCGCGGCCGGCCAGCCGTCGTCCGTGATCAGGTCCGCCTCGACGATCTCCAGGCGGGTGTCGTCGGCGCCACCACGGCGTACGGCGGCACGCACCGAGGCGGAGCGGGCCGTCGAGCGCACCGTCGTACGCACGTCACGACCGTCGCGCAGGAGCCGTGCGATCAGGTGGGTAGCCAGGTAGCCCGAGCCGCCTGTCACCAGTACCGGACCAGAGCGGCTCATCGGAGTGCTCCAAGGCCGTCGATCACGCCGACCAGACGCTCGATCGTTGCAGCCTCCGCCGCCTCGTCACCGCGGTCGCGGGCGTCCCACAGGGCGGCCTTCTCGCGGAGATAGGCGAGACGGGCGTGCTGTGCGGCGATCTCGGCCTCGATCCGCTCGGCGTGGCGGAGCAGCAGATCGCGCTGTTCGGCGGCTGCCTCCCGGCCGCGGGCTCGGTTGGCGAGGTACGTACGCATGTCGTCGATGCCGACCCCGGCCGCTCGCAGACAAGACAGTGCCTCGAGCGTGTCCACGTCCGCAGCGCCGTACCGGCGATGCCCGCTGCTCGCGTCGCGACCGACAGGTCCGACCAGTCCGACTTCTTCGTAGTACCGCAGCGTCGGCTCGCTCAGGCCGCTCCGCCGCGAGACCTCTTGAATGGTGAAGCTCGTCATGCCCTCCACGCTCACACACTTCAAGCGCTTGAGGTCAACTGCCCGGCTTTGCGGAACAAAATTGCCGGCCCACGCACAATTGTTTCCGCAAAAGCAGGCGAAAGGCCCGGGGTTGGTCCCCCCGGGCCCTCGCAGGTCACGCTCAGAACATCAGGGCGCGGGCCGGGTCCTCGAGGATGCTTGCTACGTCGGCGAGGAAGGTGGAGCCTTTCTCGCCGTCGATCAGGCGGTGGTCGAAGGACAGCGCGAGCGTGGTGATCCAGCGTGGGACGATCTCGTCGTCCACCACCCACGGCTGCTTGCGGACCGCGCCGAACGCGAGGATCGCGGCCTCGCCCGGGTTGATGATCGGCGTACCGGCGTCGACGCCGAACACGCCGACGTTGGTGATCGTGAACGAGCCGCCCGCCTGATCGGCCGGTTGCGTCTTGCCCTCGCGGGCGGTGGCGACCAGGTCGTTCAGCGCCTTGCACAGGTCGGGCAGGGTGAGCGAGTCGGCGCCCTTGATGTTCGGGACGATCAGCCCGCGCGGGGTGGCCGCGGCGATCCCGAGGTTGACCGCGCCCTTGTACACGATCTCCTGGGCCTGTTCGTCCCAGGCGGCGTTGACGATCGGCGTACGGCGGGCCGCCAGCGTGACCGCCTTCGCGACGATCAGCAACGGCGAGACACGCAGATCCTTGAACGCCCTGTCCGACTTCAGGCGCTCGACCAGCTCCATGGTGGCGCTGACGTCGACGGTGATCCATTCGGTCACATGCGGCGCGGTGAACGCACTGGCGACCATCGCCTGCGCCATCACCTTCTGCACACCCTTCACCGGCACGCGAGTGTCCTCACGACCACTGATCACGGGGGACGGTTCGTACGCCGCTGCGCCCGGGGCCTCCGCCGGAACAGCCGGAGCCGCCGCGTGCGCTTCCACGTCCGCCCGGGTGATCACGCCACCCGCACCGGTCGCGGTCACCGCACCCAGATCAATCCCCAGATCCTTCGCCAGCTTCCGCACCGGAGGCTTCGCCAGCACATGCACCGACCCGTTGCCCCCAGCAACCGGCACCTGCGGCGCCGGGGGGAGGGAGGTTGCGGCCGATGTGCCGGTGGAGCCGACTTGCCCGGCGGAGCCAGCCTGCCCAGCGGAGCCAGCTTGCCCCGCGGAGCCAGCTTGCCCCGCGGAGCCAGCGTGGGCGGCGGGTGCTGCCGGGGTGGCCGGTGCTGCCGGGGCCGGGGCGGCCGGTGCTGCGGGGGCCACGGTGGCCGCAGGAGCCGCGGCCGGCGCGGTACCGGCCGGAGCCGGTGATGAGCCGGTGGAGGTCGCGGGTTTGCGAGCGCGGCGTTTGGCTTCGGTTGTGCGGGGGCCGTAGCCGACGAGGACCGCGGTACGGCCGCCGGACTCTTCCGGTTCGGGAACGGACGGGACCATGTCGTCGGCGAGGGGTTCGTCACCGGCGGATTCGGTTTGTACGGAGATGATCGGCGTACCGACCGGGACGGTCTCGCCCTCGGGGACCAGGAGGTCGGTGACCACGCCGGCGAACGGCACCGGCAGCTCGACCAGCGACTTCGCGGTCTCGATCTCGACGATCGTGTCGTTGAGCTTGACGGTGTCGCCGGGCTTGACCTTCCAGCTGACGATCTCGGCCTCGACGAGCCCTTCACCCACATCGGGGAGGCGGAACTGCTGGATGCCCATCAGTACCCCATCACCTTGTCGACACCGTCCAGAACCCGGTCCAGGTCCGGCAGGTAGTCGTCCTCCATCCGCGACGGCGGGTACGGCGTGTCGTACCCGGTCACACGCAGTACCGGCGCCTCGAGGTGGTAGAAGCACTCCTCGGTGACCCGCGCCGCGATCTCCGACCCCGGCCCGAACGAGTACGGCGCCTCGTGCACCACGACGGCGCGCCGAGTCTTGCGAACGGACGCGAAGATCGTCGCGAGGTCGAACGGCGCGATCGTCCGCAGGTCCACGACCTCCAGGTTGCGCCCGTCCTCGACCGCGGCCTCGGCCGCCTGCAGGCACGTCTTCACCATCGGCCCGTAGCAGAGCAGCGTCGCGT
Organism: Kribbella sp.; assembly: GCA_036503355.1. Taxonomy (GTDB): domain Bacteria; phylum Actinomycetota; class Actinomycetes; order Propionibacteriales; family Kribbellaceae; genus Kribbella. The sequence goes on from DASXXB010000305.1 coordinate 7,767, forward strand.
CGGTGCCCTCGCGGACCACCTTCGCCTGGTGCAGCGGCAGCGTCGGCGGCGTGGACTCGTCCAACTCGGCCTTCTCGTGGTACCGGCGCTTCGGCTCGAAGAACACGATCGGGTCGTCGGACGCGATCGCCTGCTGGATCATCCAGTACGCGTCGACCGGGTCGCCGCAGGAGATCACCTTGAGTCCCGGGACGTGCGCGAACAGCGTCTCCGGCGACTCCGAGTGGTGCTCGACCGCGCCGATGCCGCCGCCGTACGGGATCCGGATGACGATCGGCATCTTGATCTTGCCCGCCGACCGGTAGTGCATCTTCGCGACCTGGCTGACGATCTGGTCGTACGCCGGGAACACGAACCCGTCGAACTGGATCTCGCAGACCGGCCGGTACCCGCGCAGCGCGAGCCCGACCGCGGTGCCGATGATCCCGGACTCGGCCAGCGGGGTGTCGATCACCCGGTCCTCGCCGAAGTCCTTCTGCAGGCCTTCGGTGACCCGGAAGACCCCGCCGAGCTTGCCGATGTCCTCGCCCATCACGACGACCTTCGGGTCCTTCTCCATCGCGGCCCGCAGACCGGCGTTGATGGCCTTGCCGAGAGTGATCTTGGTCATCGCTCAGCCCTCGCCTTCGAACGAAGCGGCGTACGCGGCGTACTGCTCGCGCTGTTCGGCCAGTTGCGGCGTTTCCTCGACGTACACGTGCTGGAAGAAGTCGGTCAGCTGCGGCTCCGGGAGTGCGAGGCAGCCGGCCCGCAGCTCCGCGGCGACCTTGTCCGCCTCGGCCTCTACCTCGTCGAAGAAGTCGTGCTCGACGCCGGCGTGCCGGGCGAGGTAGGCGTGCACGCGCTCGATCGGGTCCTTGAGCTTCCAGTGCTCGAGGTCCTCGCTGAGCCGGTACTTCGTCGGATCGTCGGAGGTGGTGTGCGCGCCCATCCGGTACGTGTACGCCTCGATCAGCGACGGCCCGCTGCCCTCGCGGGCCCGCTTCAGTGCCTGCTGCGTCACGGCGTACGTCGCGAGGACGTCGTTGCCGTCGACGCGGACGCCCGGGAACCCGAAGCCGGCGGCGCGCTGGTACAGCGGGATCCGGGTCTGCCGGTCGATCGGCTCCGAGATCGCCCACTGGTTGTTCTGGCAGAAGAACACCACCGGCGCGTTGAACACCGAGGACCAGATGAAGGCCTCGTTCACGTCACCCTGGGAGCTGGCCCCGTCACCGAAGTACGCGATCGTCGCCTCGCCGTCGTCGGCGTCGCCGATCGCATGGTCGCGCTGCTGGCCCATCGCGTACCCGGTCGCGTGCAGCGTCTGGGCGCCGATCACGATCGTGTACAGGTGGAAGTTGTTGTCCTTCGGGTCCCACGCGCCCTGGTCGACACCGCGGAACAGGCCGAGCAGGTTCAGCGGGTTGACCCCCTGGCAGAACGCGACGCCGTGCTCGCGGTAGGTCGGGAAGACCATGTCCTTGCTGTTCAGGGCGCGGCCGGAGCCGATCTGCGCAGCCTCCTGGCCGAGCAGCGACGCCCAGAGCCCGAGCTCGCCCTGGCGCTGCAGGGCGGTCGCCTCGGAATCGATCCGGCGGACCAGGACCATGTCCCGGTAGAAGCCCTTGATCGCCTCGTCGTCCAGATCGAACGAGTAGTCCGGATGCTCGACGCGCTCACCTTCGGGCGTCAGGAGCTGGACGAACTCGACCTCCTCGGAGGCCTGGGGCGGACTGACCGGCGCCTTGTGGGGCGCAAACACTTCCGGGGCAGGGCCCGGCACCGACTCACTCACATGCACTCCTCGGGTTCGAGCGCGGGATCGCCGCGACCGCAACGTTGCACGGGGCCGGCCCGGTGTGCCGGATGAGGCTTTCGCAGGCTGGTCCGCGTGATTCCAGGGGTTGATGCACTGCTGGCAGTGGACCTCCTCACTGGTCTCACTCCCATCTTGCCGCTCACCGTACCGACCAGGTGCCTGATCCGCTAACTGTCTGGACTCCGGCGGGTACGGCGGTACCGAAATCGGTCCTGCGGTGAGACACCAGTCCACTCACTGGTCCCATCCGCACGCTCATATTACAGAGATCGTGCGCCTCGACGGCAAGTGTCACAACTTCATCTCGACGTCCGCCGATTGGCGGGAAACCGCGCCCGTCTGGCCGGATATCGCCTTGTGCGGTTGTCCCGGCGAGACCTAACGTAAGCATCGTTCCCGCATGACACCCCTGACACCCCCGAGGAAGGTTGCGATGGCCGCTGCTGCCCCGGCCGGCGTGGCCGAGACCGGTTCCCGGCCGGCCTCCGGCGCGATGATCTGGACCGCGCTCACGGTCGTGTACGTCGTCTGGGGTTCGACGTACCTGGCGATCCGGGTCGTGGTCGAGGCCGAGATCCCGCCGATGCTCGGGATGGCCACCCGGTTCCTCACCGCGGGCGTCCTGATGGCCGCCGGCCTGGCCCTCAAGTCGGGATGGCAGCGTTTGCGGATCACCCGCCGGGAGGCGGCCGGCGCGGCTACCGTCGGCGTCCTGCTGCTTGCCTTCGGCAACGGCGCGGTGGCCGTCGCGGAACAGACCGTCCCCTCCGGCCTGGCGGCGCTGCTGGTCGCCGCGATCCCGCTGTGGCTGATGCTGCTGCGGGTCGGCGGCGGGGAGCGCCCGCGGGCGCTGACCTGGATCGGCGTACTGATCGGGTTCGCCGGAGCGGCACTACTCGCGTTGTCAGGTGGCAACACGAGCGCGAAGCCGCTGTCGGTCGCGATCCTCGTCGTCGGCACGATCTGCTGGGCGACCGGCTCGCGGTACGCGCCCCGGCTCGGCCTGCCGCGGGATCCGCTGGTGACAGCGCTCTACGAGATGCTCTTCGGCGGTACGGCGATGGTGCTGCTCGGCGTACTGCGGGGTGAGCCGGGTCGGCTGCACCTGGACCGGATCCACGGCTCCGGGTGGATCGGGCTGGCGTACCTGGTGGGGTTCGGGTCGCTGCTCGCGTACACGGCGTACTCGTATCTGCTCGCGAACGCGCCGATCTCACTCGTGGGGACGTATGCGTACGTGAACCCGGCGGTCGCGGTGTTTCTCGGCTGGCTGATCCTGAGCGAGCCGCTGACGTGGCAGATCCTGCTCGGCGGTGCGGTGATCATCGTCGGGGTGGCGCTGGTGGTCACCGCGGAGCGCCGCCGGCGCTGAGCCTCGGCGCCTCGTGGAATGGGAAAGACCCGGGCCCTTGCGGACCCGGGTCTCCCACCGCTGCCGATGCGCGCGGCAGCGGGTCTGGCTGCCGGTCGCGCCCTGCCCCGAAAAAACACGGCACGAAACTCCGGCAATGGTTCAAATTGTTCCGACGAATCGTGCTATTGCCAATTCGGCAGCCACCGAGTCCACCGAAACAATTTCACGATCCGTCACCCGCGCTGACTCAACGACGTACCTCCGGCCCGGTTACGGGTGGTTCCATCTCAACTTCCGCTCGCTCTCCCGGCGGCGCCGTTACCGGCAAGTTGCCTGGTCAGCGCGATTTTGTTGCATTGTCAGGGAGTCGTCACCGATCCGGGGCCCATCGGTCCGGACCCGAAAATAGTTGACAAAAAAGTTTGTAACCGCCCCTGCCAGGTGTCGTTAGCACTAAGACGAATCCGTCAAACCCGAAAGGAAACCTGGCATAATGCAGGTAACTCGTAAGATCGTCGCGGCCGCGGCGGTGGCGACGGTCGCCACCCTCGGTCTGGCCACCGTCGTGAGCGCCAACGTTCTCGACGACGCCCAGCAGAAGGCCCAGGGCACCGGTCTGGCCGACGCTGTGTCCGCCGCCAGCAAGGGTGGCTACGACATGGACCACGCTCGCTGGTGGGGCGTCCACAAGGACGGCTCGCTGGTCGCCATCGACCGTAACGACCTCGGTGCGGTCCAGGCCTGCCACAACTTCGGCGCCGGCACCGGCATCGGCGGCACCGTGCCGGCCAACGACATCACCGGCATCATCGGCTGGGGCAACAACGGCAACAGCATCACCGCGGTCAAGACCTGCGAGCAGAGCAACGAGCAGAACCGCAAGTGGTACAAGGCCGACGGCAACGGTGTCGTCTCCGTGAGCGACAACAAGGTCGGCCCGTGGCAGGTTTGCCACAACGAGATCGACGCGACCGGCATCGGTGGCACCGTTCCGCTGACGAACCCGACGGGCATCCTCGGCTTCGACAACAACGGCAACTCGATCGACTCGCTGAAGACCTGCGAGCAGAGCAACGAGCAGAACAACTGACCCTCCCTGGTCAGTGATGCAGGACCCGAAAGAGCCACCTCGGTGGGGTGACTGATTCGGCGCAACACCCGCAACACCCGCAACACCGCGGCGCCGGGAGAAAGCCTCACTCTCCCGGCGCCGCGTCTTTGTCCCCGGGCAACACCTGTCCGCCAAACGTGGCGAGGGGACGACTACAGGTCGCGGAGGTCTACGGAGGAGCCGTTCGGGAGGTCGCGGTCGAGGAGGGACCAGATGCCGGCGGCGGCAGCCTCAGGGGTGGTGAGGGCTCCGGTCTGCTTCAGAGTGCGGAAGCGGGCGACGGACGGGAAGTCGGCCTCGTCGGTGGCGCGGATCTCGGACTGCATGGCGGTGTCGACCACGCCGGGTGCGACGGAGATGATTCGGCAGCCGTTGGGCGGTTGCTCCTGGCCGACCGTACGGACCCAGTGGTCAACGGCAGCCTTGCCGGCGTTGTACGACGACCAACCGGCGTACGCCGTCTTCGCGGCCCCTGAGGAGAGCATGATCAGGTGACGTTCGCAGGTCAGCTGCGCCGATGCCCGGAGGAACGCGGCGCCGAGCACCTGCGGAGCAGCCGAGTTCAGCAGTACTGCGCGGTTGTAAGCGTCAGAGTCAGCTCCCGCCGCAGGCCCGATGGGCGCGACCGTCCCGGCATTGTGGATGAACACCACCCGCTCCCCGCCGTACGACGCCAACTCGTCGTCGAACCGCTCCGCCACCCGCGCCCAGTCCGCGGGCTCCGCAAGATCGGCCTTGAAGTGCTCCCACTCAGCACCTCCCACCCCACTGCGGCGGGAGATGTTGATCGTGCGGGCGTCCGGGAACGGTACTGCGGCGGCCAGGGCGGCGCCGATTCCGGACGAGGCTCCTGTGATCCAGACGAGAGTGGTCACTGGCGCCAGGTGCGGGCGACGCCGAGGAAGAGGTCGTTGGCTTCGCGTTCGCCGATGGTGACGCGGACGCCGTCGCCGGGGAAGGGGCGTACGGACACGCCCTCGGCCTGGACGGCTTCGGCGAACTTCACCGTCTCGTCGCCGAGTTCGAGCCAGACGAAGTTCGTCTCCGACTCCGGAACGTTCCAGCCCGCGGCGCGCAGTTCACCGACCACCCGCTGACGCTCCTCGACCAGGACGTCGACGCGCTCCAGCAGCTCGTCCTCGACGGCGAGCGACGCGATCGCGGCCGCCTGCGCGACGTAGCTGACCCCGAACGGCAGCGCGCACTTGCGGATCGCGGCAACGACCGGCTGGTGCCCGACGGCGTACCCGACCCGGAAACCGGCCAGCCCGTACGCCTTCGAGAACGTCCGCAGGACCAGCACGTTCGGCCGGTCGCGGTACAGCTCGACGCCGTCCACCACGTCGGTGTCCCGGACGAACTCGCGGTACGCCTCGTCCACGACGACCAGCACATTCGAGGGTACGGCGTCCAGGAACGCGACCAGCTCGTCACGGTGCACCACCGGGCCGGTCGGGTTGTTCGGCGTACAGACCAGGACGACCTTGGTGCGATCGGTGATCGCGGCCTCCATCGCCTTGAAGTCGTGGCGGGCGTCGGCGGTCAGCGGGACCTGGACCGACGTCGCGCCGGTCAGCTGCACCGCGATCGGGTACGCCTCGAACGAGCGCCAGGCGTACACGACCTCGTCACCGTCCGCGACCGTCGCCTGGAGCAGGTGGTAGAGCAGCGCGACCGAGCCGGTCCCGACCGCGAGATCGCTGACCGGTACGCCGAACCGCGCCGACAACGCCTCGAGCAGCTCGACGGCGCCCATGTCCGGGTAGCGGTTCATCTGCGCAGCGGCCTCGGTCGCGGCGGCGAGCACCCCGGGAAGCGGCGGGTACGGGTTCTCGTTGCTGGACAGCTTGTACGTCGGCCGGCCGTCCGAGCGCTCCGGCGGACGACCGGGCTTGTAAGCCGGCACGTCGTCCAGACAGGCGCGAAAGCGAACCTCGTTGTCAGGGGTCATGCCCGCAGGTTAGTCCTTACCCCACCCCGGAACCAGCCTCCCCGGAGCGAGGTCGCGCACAGCGTTTGACTCCGGATGCGGCGAGCCTCAAACTGACTGATTGTCGGACAATCAGGGGATCTTACAGTGAGATCTCAACGGTCAGGGAGGGTGTTCATGGGGCAGCCACTCGAGTGGGGTCGGCGCTATCTCGTGGTCCGGCCGGACCACTTCCGGATCGACTACGTGATCAACCCGTACATGTCGACGCAGGACCAGCCGGACCCGGCCCTGACGCTGAAGCAGTGGGACGCGCTACGGCAGGCGATCCTGGATGCCGGCGGCGAGGTCGAGGTGCTCGAACAGCGCGCCGACTCGCCCGACATGGTGTACGCGATGAACCTCGGGCTGGCCGCCGCGGACGGTCGCGCGATGCTCTCCCACATGCGGTTCGAGCCCCGCCGGAAGGAGTCGCTGAGCGCGGCTGAGTGGTTCACCGGGCACGGGTTCCGGCTGGACCGGATCGGTGGCGAGGGGGTCGGACCGCACTTCGAGTCCGGGGACGCGTTCGTGTTCGGCGACAGCCTGGTCGTCGGGTACGGGCCGCGGACGGAGGCCGACGCGCTCAAGCACCTGGCGACCGGGTGGAACATCCGGGTTCGCGGGCTGCGGATCGCGCACGAGGGCATGTACCACCTCGACCTGCCGTTCTGTCCGGTCGACAGCACGCACGCGATGGTCTACCCGCCGGCGTTCGACGCCGCGAGCCAGGCGGAGCTGTCCGGGATCGTGCCGGACCCGATCGTGCTCACCGACGAGGAGGCGTTCGCGTTCTCGGCGAACTCGATCGTGGTCGGCGAGACGATCATCATGCCGGCCTGCTCGCCACGGCTGCGAGAGATCTTCACCGGCCTCGGGCTGCGGGTCGTGGTCCTGGACCTGTCCGAGTTCCACAAGGGCGGCGGCTCGGCCCGCTGCCTCACGAATCCTCTGGACTTCCCGCTGACCGCCATCACCGTCCCGGGCGGAGACCTGACGCTACCCGCCTGACCGGCTTACTTGCCGGTAGTCCAGATGATGTCGAGCGTGTCCGGATCCCAGCCGTACCCGTGGATCCACTCCATGGCCCTGGTCTTACCTTGCGGGCCGAAGACCTCGATGGCGAGTGAGATCGCCTCGGGGTTCTTCGGGTCGGTCTTGGACGGGGCCTGAGTGGCTTCGAAGCCGTCGCCGACGTACGGGAGGTAGGCCAGGACCGGGTACTTGGCGCGCAGTCTGGCATTCATCTCGTCGAAGTGCTTGCCGGCCTCGCGCTCCAACTCGAGCTCCTGCTCAGGGTTGTTCTGCGCCCATTCGCGACCCTCGGCGCCGTTGGCGTAGAGGTACATCCTGTAGTTGAGCTCTTTGCCGCTGACATCGATCGTCTGGGTGTAGCTCTGGAAGCCGCGCCGTGAGCCCTCGAGCGTGTGCTTGCCGGACTTGACCTTGACCTCGCCGTTGGCCGGGATCTCGTGCCCGTCCAGCCGCAGCGTGAGGTCGCCGGGGATCGACCGCACCATGAGCTTGGTGTCCGAACCGCCGCGGAACAGCAGCATGCCGCCGATGAGGACGAGGACTATCACCAGCGCGACACCGCCGAACTTCAACAGCCCGCGGTTCTCCTCAAGCATCGCTGCTCCCGTCCTTGCTCACTTCGACGTCGTCGCCGTCGGCGACGGTGTGGTCGTCGGTTTGGTCGAGCCCTTGACCCGGAAGACCCAGAACCCGCTCGGTCCCACGTCGTACAGGTTGTCCGCCGTCGGGACGTGCTGGCCGAGCGACCCGGCCGCCGAGTTGTACCCACCGCCGTCGCCCCACGGGCCGACGTACAGGTAGGTATGGCCCGGTCCGTTCAGGATGTCACCCGGCTTCATCCCGCCCGGTGGCGTCGAGTCCCAGTGATCGTAGATCTCCGGGTGGTCCAGCATGTACTGCCTCTGGGTCGGGGTGTAGACGTTCGGGAACTTCGGGTCGGCTCCGCTCATGTGCAGCACGGTCGCGACGAACCGGCCACAGTCGCTGTACGGCGTCTGACCGTTGGGGCCGTCGTTGTACTTCGCCATCGCCGCCACGTACTCCGGCTTGGCGGCGCTCGCCTCGACACTCCAGTGCGCCTTCGGGCCCTGCGGCCAGGCAAGGTTTTTCGCCACGGCGGCGATGTTGCCGCTGCCGGCCCCGCACGGGTCGGCACTGGGGTTCTTCGGATCGGTGGTCGGCGCCACGCCGCCCCACAGTTGCAGCATGTGCCGGGCGTTCGCCTCACGCTCGGCGTAGGTAGGCGCATTCGGGTTCTCGTAGCCACCGAACCGCTCGAAGCCGGCGGCAAAGGCACGAGCAGCTTGCTCTACGGTCTTGGCCGCCCGGACCATGTCTCCGGCTGCCTTCTCGGGAAGCGGTCCTTGACCGAGGAGCTGCTTCTTCAAGAAGTCCAACTGGTACGCGAGTGAGGCGATCTGGTCGTCCGAGGCCCCGGCGGCGCGCGACGGTTGGATCATCTTGCGGGCAGGCGTCCACTGCACCAGCCCCCAACCACCCTCGAAGCCCATGACGTCAGCCGGTTTGGTCACCTGGCCCGGGTGGTCGCCCTGCTTCATCGTCGGCTCCACGAACGACTCGGCGATCATGTTTCCGAGGATGCCTGCCGCCTGCTCCTTGCTGTAGCCGTTCTGCACCAGGTAGTTGAAGACCTTTTGCTGGTTGTTCGTCCCGGACAGGTCGCCGCCCGGGCAGCCGCAGGTGTTCTCGGAGTCGCCTGTGTCCTGGGCGACGAAGGGGTTGTCGTCCAGGTGGGCGTTCTCGAGGTGGCCGTTGGATTCCCTGTCGATCCAGATCTCGAAGTGCAGATGGGCCCCCGACAGCCCCGGCGCGCCCTCGTTGCCGGAGCCGGAGGTGGCGATCTGCTGGCCCTTCTTGACCTTGTCGCCGGGATGGACCAGGAAGCTCTTGAGGTACTTGTAGTGGGTCTGGACCTCTTGCTCGTGCTTGATCACGATCTCGTTGTCCTTGGCCGAGGCCACGGTGCCGTCGGCCGCCGCGTAGACCTTGCTGCCCTCGTCGACCTTGAAGTCCATCCCGGAGTGGCTGGTTCCGGTGTTCGGGTCGGGGTCGGCCCAGTCCTGCGAGATCTCGTGCTTGTCCGTCGGCCAGGCGAACGAGGCGCTGTCCGCGCCGCTCGCCGGGGACAGGGCGCAGGCTGCCGCGTCCGCCTTGACGCTCGACAGCGAGCCCATCAGCATCACGATCGCGATCGCCAGGGCGAAGACGATGAAAGCCGGCGCAGCGATGAGCGGCAGCAGCTTCTTGCCATCCACTATCTGCTCCTCGCTCGCTCGGGTGGACTTCCGCGTCGGTCCGCGGAAGGGGGCGGCCACGTGAGGAAAATGGTGCCTGAAAACCGGGTCATCGTGTCGAGAGTTATCCACAGGCCGGGCGGCGAGGGCGGGGCGGGCGCGACAACGGGCCGCGTCTGAACGAGAATCCTCCCATGTACGAACGGCTGCGGGTTGACCGCTCGACCACGGTGGACCGGGTGGTCGACGCCCTGCGCGCTGCCCTGTTCGCCGGCGATCTGGAGCCCGGTACGCCGCTGCGCGAGCAACCGCTCGCCGAGGCGCTGGGCGTCGCCCGGAGTACGATCCGCGAGGCGATGACGATGCTGGTCACCGAAGGGCTGGCGGTCCGGGAGCCGAACAAGGGCGTCAGCGTCGCGATCCTGCACCCCGACGCGGTGGCCGACATCTGCCGGGCCCGGTTCGTGCTCGAGTCCGCCGGGATCCGGGCCTGGTACGACGCCGACGAGGCGGCCCGCGAGCGGGTCCGGGAGGCGATGCGGGTGTTCGCCGCGACCGCCAAAGACGGCGCCGACCCGGAGGCGCTGACCGAGACACATCTCGCGATTCACCGGAGTCTGGTCGCGCTCACCGGGAGTGAGCGCTTGATCGCGACGGCGGATTCGGTCACCGGTGAGGCCAGGCTCGCGCTGGCTCGCGTGGATGCACTGCGGCAGGACGCGCGTCAGCAGGTCGCGTCCCACCGCAAGCTGGTCCGGTTGCTCGAGCGCGGCGAGCTCGACGAATGCGTCGAGGAGCTCCGGCGGCACCTCGCCGGCGCCGAAGAATCCCTCCTCGAAGCCATCGCGATGCCGCCGAGCTGACCGCCGGCGCCGTCAGAACCCCTCAGGACCCGTCAACCAGGCCGTCGGCGGTTACGTCGTACGTCGTGGTGCCGACTCGGAGGCCGGTGAGGCGGGCTGTGGGGTCGAGGTCTGCGACCTGGGGGTTTGCGGTGACGGTCCCGTCCAGGGCGACCTCGATGCCGAAGATGCCCTCGAGGACCAGGCTGACCCAGGCGCCGGACGACGAGCAGGACCAGTCGATCAGGTACGGGAACTGCGGCGGCGACTTCTGCGCGCCACCGGCCATCGCGGGCTGTGCCTCCTCGACGAAGTGCGCCTGACCGCACGGACCCTGGTTCGCGGTCTTCGCCAGGCCCGGCAGCCAGTCCAGCAGTACGTCGCCGCGCCCTAGCGCGAACAGTGCGCGCCCCGCGTCGGCCGGCCAGGCCGGGTACGCGCCGTTCCACTGGTGGTCCGGGCGGACGCTGAACGCGGCATCCGCGTCGTACGGCGACAGCGCGCGCATCCAGGTCGGCGTCTGCAGCTCCCGCTGGAAGAACGAGACCATCTCGGCGCACTGCGACTCGGACAGGTCGTCAGGGATCGTCGTACCGATCAGGTTGAAGTCGTAGCAGTGCCGTACCGGTACCAGCGTGCCGTCCGGTTGCCGCGCGTGCCAGAAGCCCCTGCCCTCGACGTACAGCTCGTTGACGTGCCCTGCCTGCGCAGACGCCTCCTTGCGCAGCAGAGCGGCACGGTCCGCGTCACCCGACCGGTCCGCGATCTCGGCCGCCACACGCATGCACCAGACGTTGGCCGCGTTGAAGCTGGCCACCTCGTGCACGTAGCTGCTCACGCACTCCAGCAGGTTGTCGATGCCGCCGTAGTCCGCCAGCGCGTGCTCACCGCGCAGCCCGCGCCAGGCGGTCGCCCAGTCGTGCACGTGCTCCCTCACCTGCTTCGGACCGACCTGTGCATCCAGGAAGGCCTCGTCGCCGGTGAAGCGCACGTAGTCGCGTACCAGTCGGGTCATGGCGAAGTCGTTGACGGAGTACCAGTAGCCGACCGGTCCGCCGGTCAGCCACTCGGTGCCGAAGTGCTGGTGGATGTCCAGGTCGATCCAGTGCTCGATGTGCTTCCGCATCGGCACCGGATCCAGCAGCGCATGGGTGAGCGACGAGAGGCTGTAGTCCCAGATGAACGTCGTGGTCTGCCAGTACCGCGGCATCAGCGTGTCGTACGTCCGGCCGATCACACTGGCCGGATTGTCCCGGCGGAACCAGATGACACCGAGCACGCCCCACCAGTACAGCTTCCGCAGCGCCTCGTTGGACGTTTCCAGAACAGGCAACGACCCGCTGAAACCGTCGCCGGCAGGGTCGAACGCGTCCGCGATCGCCACATCCCACACACTCTCCGCGACCGCGATCACCGCCGGTACGTCGGCCACGCACACGTCGAAGTGCTCCGAGGCCTCATCCAACGTCCCGGCCAGCACATGCACGTACGACAACCGCGCACACCCGTCCGCATCCAGTACGACCGTCGCCTCGAGCATCCCCCTGTCCACAGTGCTGGGCACATCAAGACCTTGCAGGCTCACGGCTGATTCGGACTCGCCGGTGCCGACAACCCGATCGTCGACAATCCTCAGCGTGTTCGGCTCGGACGGGGGCTCGGGACGCAACCACCCGGAAGACGAACGGGTCGCGGTACTTGCCAGCGAGAGTCCCAGTTGGACGGACCGCCCCTGTTGCCCAGCAATGTCGAGCTGTACGACCACAGCCGGTCTACCGGGGGCACAGGCAGTGGTGGTGCGGATGTCGAGGCCGTCGACGGTGGTCGAGCGGACGACCTGGTCCGGGCGCCACACGACCTCGACCGTTCCGCCGTACGAGCGTGCCAGCCGCCCGTCGACGTACAGCTGGCCGGTGATCGTGTCGCCGTGCGAGTACGGCGGGAAGTTCACGCTCCTGATCGCGACGACGTCCAGGTCGACCTGCGCGGTGCCGAGGAAATTCGTCAGTCCGGGCGGGTTGAACATGTCGTCGTACGTGTGCGTCAGGACGTCGCTCGCCAGGTCGGCGCTGCGCGGGATCATGATGGGTCTGCCCAATCGGTGTTCGGAAGCAGGGGGTACCAGTCCGGGCGGGCCGGATCGCGGTCGTAGGGGTAGGGGCCGAGTTCGCGGAACAGTTCGGCGTACTCGGCCAGCTTGTCGCGGTCCAGCTCGACGCCGAGGCCCGGCGCATCGGGTACGGCGATCGCACCGTCGACGTACGGAAGCTTGCCGCCGGCAATGATGTCGTCGCGCAGGTGGTGGTAGTGCGCGTCCGCGGCGAACGACAGGTTCGGTACGACGGCCCCGAGGTGCAGCATCGTCGCGAGCTGGATGCCGAGCTCGCCCGACGAGTGCACCGCGACACTGAGCTGGAACGTCTCGCAGACGCCGGCGGCCTTGATACACGGGCGGATGCCGCCCCAGAACGTGGTGTCCAGCAGGATCACGTCGACGGCGGGATCGCGGACGTTGGCGGCGAGCTGCTCGAAGTTCACCACGACGGTGTTCGTGGCCAGCGGGATCGGGGTCTTGGAGCGCACCCGCCGCATTCCGTTCATCCCCCAGGTCGGGTCCTCGAGGTAGTCGTTGTCGAGGTCCTCGATGCCGCGCGCGAACCGGATCGCCTCCTCGACGCTGAACGCGCCGTTCGGGTCGAAGCGCACACGGTGCCCGGGAAATGCCTCGGCCAACGCACGGAAGCACTCCCGCTCGTAGTCCGGCGGGAAGACGCCGCCCTTCAGCTTGTGCACACTGAACCCGTGCCGGTCGACGAGTTCCCGCGCGTGCGCCACCAGTTGGTCGGCGGTGCGAATCTCACCGGTACCGTCGTCCGAAGGGTGCCGGAAGAACAGGTAGCTGGCGAACGGCACTGTGTTGCGCACCTTGCCGCCGAGCAGTGCGTGCACGGGTACGCCGAGCTCGCGGCCCTGCAGATCCAGACAGGCGAACTCGATTGCCGCAAGCAACTGAGTGCGGTTGTTGTAGAGGCTCGCGGTCGGGTTGGCGAGCATCCAGCGCAGCGCCTCGGTACGCGCCGGGTCGTGGCCGACCAGGTACTCCTTCAGCCCGGCGACCGCGGCCTCGGCGCTCTGCCCGCCGCCGCCCATCTCACCCAGGCCGATCAGCCCGTTGTCGGCCTCGACCTCCACGACAGTCCGAACGAAACGTCCCCAGTGCGCTCCGTTGCTGTGCCGCAGCGGCGCCTCCAGCGGCATCGTCACCGTGGTCGCGCGTACGTCGACGATCTTCACTTCTGGTCCTCCGGCAGTACGACGGGCAGCCCGGCGGTCAGGCCGCCGTCGACCTTCACGTCCGCGCCGGTCATGAACGACGCGGCCGGGGACGATAAGAAGTAGATGACCTCGGCAACTTCTTCCGGGGTTGCGACGCGGCCGAGCGGATGCGAGCGGCCCCACTCCGCGACCACGTCGTCGGTCGACCTGTCTCCCGCGAACTGCGCCGCGGAGGTGCGGAGCATCGGGGTGTCGACGGAGCCCGGGCAGACCGCGTTCACGCGGATCCCGTCCGGGGCGTGGTCCACCGCCATCGCGCGGACGAGGCTGAGCAGGGCGCCTTTACCCATGCTGTACGCCGCGACGCTCTGCTGGGCGGCGTACGCCTGGACGGAGGCGACCACGACGACGCTCCCGCCCCGTGGAAGCTTGGGCACGAACGCCTGGCAGGCGAAGAACACACCGCCGACGTTCACCGCCATCACCTCGTCGTACACGCTCGCGGGCGTGTCTACGACAGTTCCGTAGCGTTGGACGCCCGCGGCACAAACCAACACATCCACTTCGCCGATCTCTTCCGCAACGGCTGCAAGCGCTGCCCGGTCCGAAACATCTACCCGAACGCCGGTCACCCAACCGCCCAGAACTGCAGAGGTTGAAGAGCCGGAGCCGTCCCCGGAGTAGCCGGCCGGGACGAGCCCAGCATCCGGCGCGCCCGACGCACGCCCCGCATCCGGCACCGCCGACCCACGTCCCGCATCCGGCACCGCCGACGCACCTCCCGCATCCGGCGCGGCCGGGGCGCGTCCAGCGTCCGGCACAGCGGGGGCGAGCCCGGCACCCGGCGCGGCCGGCGCGTCGCCGGCACCCGGTACCGGCGGCGTGTGGCCGGCGTTCAGCGTGGGTGGGGTCGGGTCGGCCGGGGTGTGGTGGGGGTTCGGGGTGGGTGGGTTGAGGTCGGCTTCCAGGGCGGACAGTGCGTTGGTGTCTCGGTCCAGGGCGATCACTCGGTCGCCGGCGGCGAGGTAGCGCTCTACGGCGCCGCGACCTATGCCGGCGGCTCCGCCGGTGACGACGACCGTGCGAGGGGCGGATGCCAGGGCCATCACAATCCTCCGTTTGCGCGTGGCCTGCGCTCAGTGCGTGCGCGCGTGAGCGATTGTGATGGCCTGGGGATCCGCATCTGTGGGTCCTTTCAGAACTGGCCGAGGGCGAGGCCCCGGGAGAAGAAGCGTTGGGCGGCGAGGAAGAGGATCACGGTCGGGAGCGAGACGAGCAGCCCGCCGGCGAGGACGGTCGGCAGCGCGGCCCCGCCGTACGTGCTCTGCAATCCCGTCAGGGCGGGCATGATCGGCCGGACCGACTCGGACTGGCTGAGCGTCAGGCCGAGCAGCAGGTCGTTCCAGACGAAGGTCGCCTGCAGGATGAAGATCGCCGCGAGCGCCGAGCCCGCCATCGGCAGGTAGATGCTGCGGAAGATCCGGAACAGCCCGCCGCCGTCGACGACCGCGGCCTCGAACACGCTGCGCGCGATCCCGGTGAAGAAGTTCCGCATCACGAACGCCGAGAACGGCACGCTGATCGCGGTGTAGACGATGATCATCCCGACCCGGGTGTCGTACAGCCCGGAGTTAGCGTACCCGGAGAACAACGGCATCAGGATCATCTGCAGCGGGAAGATCGTCCCGCCGAAGATGAACACGAACCACAAGAACCCGCGCTTCAGCCGCAGTACGACGATCGCGTACCCGGCGGCCGCGCCGATCAGCACCGCGAGCACCGGCGCGATCACGGAGTACAGCGTGGTCGCCACCAGCGTGTCGCCGAGCGCCGCCTTGCTCCACGCGTCCCCGAAGTTCGTGAACAACGAGAACCCGGCGGGCTTCCACACGGTCTTGGCGTCGTACCCGTCGACGGACTTGGAAGCGTTCACGATCAGCAGATACACGGGCGCGAGCCATACCAGGCCCAGCACCATCAGGATGCCTGTCTTAACTCTGCTCACGGGCATCCCCCAACTGGTAGCGCAGGTAGAGGATCGAGGCCGCGAACGTGACCAGGCTGAGGAACAACGCGATCGCCGCACCCTGGCCGTAGTCGTTCAGCACGAACGTCTCCTTGTACATGGAGAGCGCGAGGGTCTCCGACGACGTACCCGGGCCGCCCTGGGTCATCACCCACACGACGTCGAACGTTTTCAGGCTTCCCACCAGCGACAGTCCGATGACGACCGTGGTGATGGCCCTGAGCTGTGGCCACAGGTGAAACCGGAACAGCTTGAAGCCGTCGGCACCGTCGAGCCGGGCGGCCTCCAAAGGCTCATGAGGGATGGACTGCAGGCCCACAACGAAGAGCAGAGCGTTGACGCCGGCGGCCTGCCAGGTCGTGGCGACGATCATCATGATCGTGTTGCCGGGCCCTGACTGCAGCCAGCCGGTGTGTGCCCCCGGGAGCCCGAAGAACCCGAGCGCCTGCCCCAGTGCGCCGTCCGGCTGCAGTACGAAGCCCCAGATGACACCAACGGCCACACCGGAGATCGCATACGGCAGCAGGAACGGCAGCCGCAACCACGTGCCCCACTTGTGCCCATAGGTCAGTACGGCGACCAGCAGGCCGAGCGCCACCGGCAGGGTGACCATGCCGACCACCCACAGCAGCGTGTTGACCAGCGCCCCGACGAGGTCGGGGTCGCTGAACATCGCCTTGTAGTTGGCCAGCCCGGACCACACCGGTGACGCCAGACCGTCGTAGTCGGTGAAGCTGACGTACGTCGTCCACAGGAACGGCAGGTACAACAGCAGAGCGACCACACCTGCGGCGGGCAGCCCGAACAGCGGCGCCACGCGGGCGCCGGTCCGGTCCGGGCGCTGCACGCGCGCCCGGACCTTGACCGGCGGGCGCTCGATCGTCGAGGTCACTTCTGCTTGGCCCAGTACGCGTCCGCCTCGGCCTGGATCTTCTGCAGGCCCGGCATCGGGTCACCCGGCTTGGTCACGAACGCGCCGAACACCTCGAGCGCCTTGTTCGCGACGGGTACCGGCGTCGCCTCGAACCACCTGTTGATCAAGCGGTATCCGTTGACGTCCTTGTTCAGCTGCGCCAGACCGGGATCCTTGACCTCAGCCTTCGGGTTGAACGACAGGTCACCGCGGGAGTTCGCCCAGGCGGTCTGCGCCTGCGGCGTGACCCACCAGTCGGTCCACTTCTTCACCGTCGACGCGTGGTCGCTCGCCGCGGCCGAGCACACCGGGCCGGTCTCGAAGATCATCGACGTCTTCGGCAGCGAGGGGTTCACGTTCGGGATCACGAAGAAGTCGTAGTCGGTGCCGGCCTTCATCTTCAGCGTGTTCAGGTTGCCCGAGAACCAGGTGCCGAAGTTGATCATCGCGACGTCGCCGTTCTTCAGTTGCGCCTGCGGCTCGGTCTTCGAGCCCGGGTCGCTGAAGTACCCGGCGTCGATCATCTTCTTCCACTCGTTCATCACCTCGACCACCCCCGGGTCGGTGTACTTCGCCTTACCGGTCGCGAGCGCGTCGTACAGATCGGGGTCTTTGCCGGCCAGCAGCGTCTCGAACCAGACGAACGAGAACAGGATGTTGGTCTGGTAGAACGGCTTCACGCCGATCGCCTTCACCTTGTCGGCAGCGGCGAGCATCTCCGCCCAGGTCTTCGGCGCCGCGGTCACTCCGGCCTTCTTGAAGACGGCCTTGTTGTAGTACATCACCCAGTAGCCGGCGTTCAGCGGGACGCAGTACTGCTTGCCGTCGAAGGTGAAGTACTGCTTGAGCTGCTCCGGGATGTTGCCGTCAGCCACCGCCTTCGTCCACTGGTCGGTGGTCTCGGCGACGAGCTTCTGGTCCACCAGATCCTGAAGCTCCTTGCCGGTGTGCCAGGTGAACAGGTCGGCCTTCTCCTTGGTCCGGAACGAGGACCGGATGAACGCGGTGTACGTGTTCGAGTCGGAGTACCCGACCGGCTCCATGCCGACGCCGATGTCCTTCTTGCTCGCGGCCCCGACCTGGGTGAACGCGTCCTTCCAGCCGCCCTTGTCGTTGTAGAACTTCAGCGAGTCGACCGGCTTGTCGTCGCCCTTCTTCGGGGCAGCTGCGCCGCCGCCACCTCCGCAGGCCGACAGCGCGAGCGCGCCGGCGACCACCAGGGCGGCCAGCGCCTTGCCTTTGGTGCGTTGCATGATGCGTCCTTCCAGCTCAGGGGTGCTGAATCCGGTCGTTGATGACGGCCAGTACGCCGTCGAGGTGCTCGCGGGTGAGGAGTTCGGCAAGGTCGGGGTCGCCGGACCGGACCGCCTCGTAGATCGCGCGGTGTTCGTCGAGGTCGGCCTGACGGTCGCCGTGCAGGTGCAGGATCTCCAGCTGCTCACGGGCGTTCACGACGGTCACGGACTCGACCACCTCGGCCAGGGTCGCGTTGCCGGATGCCTGTGCCAGCGAGCGGTGGAAGTCCATGTTCACCTCGGCCAGCTGCGCGTGGTCCCCGGAGGCGATCAGCTCGGCCGCGGCGTCGAGGTCCTTCGCCATCTGCTCCAGCGCCGCCTCGTCGCGGGTCGTCGCGGCCAGTGCGGCGACAGGCGGCTCGATCAGCACACGGGCCTGCAGGAGCTCCACCAGACGGTCAGGGCTCGGCTCCAGTGCCAGCGGGTTGGCCAGGACCAGCCGGCCGACGTTCGGGCCGACGTACACACCGGAACCGTGCCGGAGCTCCACAGCCCCGGTCGCCTCCAGCCGGCGCAGCGCCTCCCGGACAGTCGGTACGGCGACCTTGAACCGCTCGGCCAGCGACCGGACTGCCTCGAACTGGTCGCCGGGCGCCAGCTTCCGCTCCGCGATCAGAGCGAGCATCGACGTCGCCAGGTCGTCCAGCAGACTCCGCCGTACGACGCCTCCGGACGCGCTCACTCGGCCGCCGCCAGGCTGATCGAGAGGAAGCGCGGACGGTAGATGCTGACGTCGCCGTACAGCTCGTCGCTGACCAGGCTGTTGACGTTGTAGCTCACCAGGAGCGAGGTGCCCTGCCGCAGATCCGGGTGCTCGTGGGAGTTGTAGGTGATGATGTTCCCGCCGGTCTCCGGCGTCTGGTACAGCTCCACCGGCTTCACCCACGGGCCGGTCGGTGAGCAGGCGAAGTACCCGAGGACGCTCTTGCTGAACAGCTCCTTGGTGTTGTGCGTGACCAGCAGGTAGCCGTCACCCCAGCGGGTCACGCTGTGCTCGTTCGCCACACCTTCGAGCACCCGGGCCGACGCGCTCTCGTCCGCGGACCAGCCGGAGCCGGTCCAGTACTCCCACGGCTTCGCGGTCAGGTCGTCGCCACGGACGCGAGCAACATGCTGGTACTTCGAGGCGCCCAGGTCCTCGACTCCGTAGATGTACGTGTACCCGTGGTCGCGCAGCAGCCAGCCGGACCACTGCACGTTCGCGGCCGACGGGAGCGGCTTCAGCGACAGCAGTTTGAAGCTCGTGCTGTCGAAGCGCGCGAGGTAGTTGCTGGCCCAGCGCCAGTCCCACTGGCCGGTACCGGTCTTCTCGAAGCGGAGCGCGACTACGTCGAGGTCACGTCCGGCGTGGCTCGTCTGTGCCGCGCCGAACCAGTACCAGCCGTTGGCCGGCGGCGGCACGAGCGCGGTCTGCTCGGCCGCCGTACCGCCGTGGACTGTCGTCAACTCGGACCCGTGCTGGATCACGAACGAGTTGTTGATGAACGGCGCGGTCTTCGGTCGGGAGCCGTCCGGGTTCACCGGGCCGAGGAAGGTGTCGGAGAAGATCCAGGCAGTACGGCGACCGGACAGCGGGACGGAGTACGTGCTGTCCGCACCCGTCCAGCCCTTGCCGGTGTTGCTGTAGGCGTTCAGCAGACCCTCGGGCGCGGCATGTGGCGTCGCCTTGGCGGTCCAATTCGCCTGTACGGCGCTGCAGCTCGAAGGAGCGGCGGCGGCGGGGACAGCGAGGCCCGCTGCCGTGAGGGACAACGCGAGAACCGCGACCAGGGGGCGTGACATGAAAATGATCAGATCACTTGGTCATTTTCGTTGTCAAGACTCAGGGCTGTCCCAGGGTCCGAACGGAGGGTGGTGTCACCGGTGAGGTGGGAGGATCGAGACCATGAAGAACTTGATCATCAGGCTGCTGGCGAACGCGGTCGCGCTGGCGGTGGCGAGCTGGATCGTCGGTGGCATCACGCTCGAGGGCGCGACCACCGGTAAGCGGGTGCTCACGCTGCTGATCGTCGCGGCGATCTTCGGAATCGTGAACGCGATCGTGAAGCCGGTGGTGAAGGTGCTGTCCTTCCCGCTGCTGATCCTCACGCTGGGACTGCTGACGTTCGTGATCAACGCGGTGATGCTGCTGCTGACGTCCTGGATCACCGGCAAGCTGGACGTCCAGTTCCACGTGGCCGGCTTCTGGTCCGCCCTGTTCGGCGCGCTGATCATCAGCATCGTCGGCATGATCATCAACGCCGTCCTGCCGGAGAAGGCCGAAATCCACTGACCCCGGCGGCAGGTTGTGGTGCGTAAAAACAGGAACTGGTGGGTGGCGACAGGCTGTTGCCTGTGCACACCCACCAGTTCTTGTCCCAGGCTCAGGCCTGGCCGAGCTCCGACTTGAGGCTCACGAACCACTCCACGCCCGGGTCGAACTCCTTGCCGCCGGCGATCCGCGGGAACTCGATCGCGCGCAGCTCGTCGCCGCGCTCCTCGTCGTGGCCGACGACGCCGGACTCACCGCGCAGCGCGGCGTCGACGGCGTAGTCGGTGCACTCCTTGATCAGCGCGAGGTCGCGGTCGTTCGCCGCGGCCGAGCGGCTGAAGTACCCGCTCTTCTGCACCATCGTCTTCTCCGCGCCGATCCGCTCCGCGAACTGCTTCGCGAACCAGGCCCCGGGGTTGATGGTGTCCAGCTTGACGTGCCCGAACGGGTCCCGGCCGACCTCCTCGCCACGGGCCTCCATCTCGGCGACGATCGACGGTACGCCGGCACCCTCGGACAGGAAGATGTTGACGCAGTCCGCGGTGTCCATCACCTTGCGCAGCCGCTCCGCCTCGGCGTCCAGGTCGATCGTTGCCTCCGGCACGTACACGGCGTGCACCGACCAGCCGGCCTTGTCCAGGCCGATGCCCGGGTTCCACTCCTGCTCGTCGACCCACTGCTGGTACGCCTGAGCCGTTGCCGCGGTCAACCACCCGCAGTTGCGCCCCATCACCTCGTGGACGATCAGCATCCGCGGGTTCGAGCTGTGCTCGGCGATGATGTTGCGGGCGAACAGCGCGCCCTGCTCCGCCGCGGTCCACGCGCCCAGGCTCTGCCGGATCGGGATCACGTCGTTGTCGATGGTCTTCGGCAGGCCGACCACGGTCAGGTCGTAGTCGTGTTCGTGCAGGTACGCCGCGAGGTCCGCAGCGGTGGTGTTGGTGTCGTCACCACCGATGGTGTGCAGTACGTCGACACCGTCCGCGACCAGCCGCTCGGCGGCGACCTGGAGGGCGTTCTGCCCGTCCGCGATCAGGCCGCGCTTGACCAGGTCGGCGGTGTTGGTCAGCTTCACCCGGCTGTTGCCGATCGGGCTGCCGCCGAACTTGTGCAGCAGCGACGCCTTCTCCCGCACGTCCGGCGTGACCTCGAGGAACCGGCCGCTGAGCAGGCCGTGGTACCCGTTCAGGTAAGCGATGATCTCCACGTCGGGCGCCACTTCGGTGTAGCGCTCGATCAGCCCGCCGACGGCGGACGACAGGCAGGGCGCGAGCCCGCCGGCGGTGAGCAGGGCAACTCTGCGGACAGACTTGTCGGCAGCCATGGTCAGGGTCCTTCCAAGGGTCTCTGAAGTCGGCTACAGACTAGTGATGCAGACCACCGTTGGCTGTGGTTGGGGTTCACCCTGCGGACAACGGCACCCTGCGTGGCGGCACCGGTGTGGACACGATGAACGAGCTGGTCGTCTGCCCGTGCACCAGGAACTTGTCCAGCACGTCCTCGAGCGCGGCGATCTCGGCGACCTGGACGCGCATCAGGAAGCAGTCCTCACCGGAGATCCGGTGACACTCGACGACCTCCGGCGTACGGCCGGCGAGCTCGATGATCTTCGGGATCTGGTTCGGCCCCGGGCGCAGCCGCACCCAGGCCGCGACCGGCAGGCCGACCGCGGCCGGGTCGACGTCGAGGCGGTACCCGCGGATCACGCCGGACTCCTCCAGCCGGGCGACCCGTTCGCGCACCGTCGGCGTGGACACCCCGAGCCTGCGGGCAAGCTCGGTGGTCCGCAGCCGCGGGTCCGCCGTCAACTCCTCCAGAATCCGGGTATTGAGGTCATCCAGCACTCGGCTTCTCATTTCGGTAAGCAAAACAGCCTCCTCAACTCCGATCTGCCATGGATACCCGCAGACTCCGTTCCTACGGTAGTGACCGTGACAACCCCCACCGAAGCCCGCCGCTCCTCACTCGGCCCCGCGCTGGCGGGCGGCGTGCTGTGTTTGACCGGAGTCGCTGTCTCGAGGAGAGCTGTATGAAGTTTGGTGTGTTCGTCCCGCAGGGCTGGCGGATGGACCTGGTCGAGTTGGCGGACCCGGTCGAGCAGTGGGAGGCCATGACCGCTGTGGCCAAGGCGGCCGATGCGGGTCCATGGGACTCGATCTGGCTGTTCGACCACTTCCACACGGTCCCTGAGCCCACCCGCGACACAGTCTTCGAGATGTGGACGACCACAGCCGCCCTGGCCCGTGACACGTCGCGCGTGAACCTCGGCCAGCTGGTCGGCTGCAACGGATACCGCAACCCGGCCCTGGTCGCCAAGATGGCAGCCACCGTCGACGTCGCCAGCCACGGCCGCATGTACGCCGGTCTCGGCGCCGGCTGGTCCGAGCACGAGTGGAAGGCCTACGGGTACCCCTGGACGAGTCAGAAGGAGCGGATGGGTTCGTTCGTCGAGTCCGTCGAGCTGATTCACCGCCTGTGGACCGAGGACGACGTGGTGTTCCAGGGGCAGCACCACACCGTCGACAAGCCGTACGTCGTCCCGCGGCGCCGGCCGAAGCTCTGGATCGGTGGCGGCGGCGAACGCGTGACGCTGCGACTGGTTGCGAAGTACGGCGACGCCTGCAACTTCGGTACCGGCCGTGTCGACGTCATCGAACGCAAGCTGGCGATCCTGCGGCAGCACTGCGAGGAGGTCGGCCGCGACTACGACGAGATCATCAAGTCGACCAGCCTGAACGTGTTCCCGATCGAGGTGGGCGCCGACCCGGTGGCCGCGACGGCGAAGGCACGTGGCCGGTACAGCCTGGAGGAGTTCCTGGAGATCGGCTCCGGCGGGACGTCGCACATGCTGGCGGAGGTGGTCACGACGAAGCAGCTGAGCGAGCACGTCGAGCAACTGGCCGAAGCCGGGATCGACTACGTGATCTCGTACATCCCCGGCGTCGCCTACGACCACGCCCCGCTAGAGCGGTTCGCCGAGGAGGTCGTTCCGCAGTTCGGCTAGGTGCTGGTGGATGCCGTCGTACGCCGTGACCGTCGGTAGCAGGCGCTTCGGGATCTTGGTGACGACGCTGTAGTTGACGTCGACGACATTGGCCAGCGGGACCTCGCTGACCTGGCTCAGCAACTGGTACGCGTCCAGCTTGTCGAGGCCGTAGAGGTCACCGAGCCAGCGGACCATGTCGACCTGACCGGCCCGCCACGCGTCCTCGAGCGGGCGGCTCGAGCCGACCACGGCCAGGTACTCGTCGTTCTCGATCCGGGGCCAGACGGGTCCCGGCGTCTTCAGCAACTCCACGATCAGGACGACGTTCATCGCGCCCTCGACCGCGGTCCCGCAGGACTCGCCCTCGCCCTGCCGGTAGTGACCGTCGCCGACCGAGAACAGCGCGCCCTTGACGTTCACGTTGAGGTAGCAGGTCGCGCCCGCGCGCATCTCCGGAGTGTCCATGTTGCCGCCGAACATGTCCGGGACCAGCGACGAACGGGCCTCGCCGGCGGCCGGCGCGACACCGACCGTCCCGAGCATCGGCTCCATCGGCAGCGCGATCTCCAGCTCGCTGCCCTGCGCCTGGAACCCCACCGTCTGCTTGTCCGAGTCGACCTCGTAGATCCAGGTCCGCTCCGGCAGCGGGTCCTGCAGCGTCGCGGTCCGGTCGGTGCTGGTCAGGCCGCCGAAGTACGGGATGGTGGCGGAGACACCCCAGGTCCGGGCCGGGGTGAGTTCGACGAAGTGCAGCACGAGGGTGTCCCCCGGCTCGGCACCTTCGACGTAGAACGGCCCGGTCTGCGGGTTCACGAACGGCATCTTGAGCGAGGCGCTGGCGAGATCCGTCGTACTGCGCAGCGTGCCGCAGTAGGCGTCCTCGGTCCACAACCGCAGCGCCGTCCCCGGCTTGATCCGGCGGACGGGCGGCACGCCGCCGAAGGTCCAGGCGTACTGAGCGGGTTCCGGGGTGAATTCGAGGACGTCCACGACTGGCAACTTAAGGTGTCCGTGAGGGGTTGCGCGAGGGATCAGCGGGTTCTCAGGCGATTCTCACAGAAGCGACCTACTCTCGGTCACGGAACGTCTAGCGGAGCGGGGACTACAGATGCGGGTACTGGTGGTGGACGACGACCGGGCGGTCCGGGACTCGCTGCGCCGTTCGCTGGAGTTCAACGACTTCGAGGTGGTGACCGCGGCCGACGGCGCCGAGGCGCTCGCGGTGATCGGCCGCGTCGAGCCGGACGTCGTCGTGATGGACGTGATGATGCCGCGGCTGGACGGGCTGGAGACCACCAAGGCCTTGCGGGCCGCGGGCAACAATGTGCCGATCCTGGTGCTGACCGCGCGGGATGCGGTGGCGGACCGGGTCGACGGCCTCGACGCCGGCGGCGACGACTACCTGACCAAGCCGTTCGCGCTCGAGGAGTTGCTGGCCCGGCTGCGCGCACTGCTGCGCCGCAGCACCACGCCCGGCGAGGGCGGCCAGCGCGGCGAGGTGCTGCAGTACGCCGACCTCGTGGTCGACGTCGACGCCCACGAGGTGCACCGCGGCGACGTACCGATCCAGCTGACCCGGACCGAGTTCTCGCTGCTCGAGTTGCTGATCCGCAACCCGCGCCGGGTGCTGGAGCGCGCAGTCATCCTGGACGCGGTCTGGGGCTACGACTTCCCCACCACCGCGAACTCGCTCGAGGTGTACGTCGGCTACCTGCGCCGCAAGACCGAGGTGAACGGTCTGCCGCGGCTGATCCACACCGTCCGCGGCATCGGGTACGTGCTGAGAGACACACCGCCGTGAGTCAGCAGCACCCTCAGGACTTCCCGTCGTACGCCGGGGGTCCGCAACAGCAGCCGCAGCCGGCCCCGGGCCCCGCGGAGCCTGTTGCCAACGGCAACGGGAACCGGGTGGCGGCGACTGCGGCGCGGACGCAGACCTGGTGGAACGAGACGCTCCACAAGCTCACCCTGCACGCACGCGTAACGCTGCTCGCCGCCGTCGCCGTCGGTCTGGCGGTCGCGATCGTGAGTGTGGCGGCGTACATCACTGTGCGCCAGCAGATGTATCAGAACCTCGACAACAGCCTGGGGCAGCGTGCGACCCAGGCTGCGCAGAAGGGCGTGCTGACCGACCTCACGATCCTGCAGAACGTGCCCGTCGACGCGCTCGGCCTGAGCGACATCCGGGTCGGGGTGATCGGCGCCGACGGTCAGCGGTTCGGTGCCCGCAGCAGCCTGCTGCCGCCGATGGGCGCGGACGAACTCCAGGTCGCGCGCGAGCAGAGCAGCCAGCCCAGCTTCCGTACGGCGGGTGTTCGCAACGGCAGCTCGCATTTCCGGGTGATCGCCGTCTCGGCTCGCTACTGCCCGCCGGATCAGAGCCAGGCGTGCCAGGCCGATCCGGACAACTTCCTTCAGCCGGGCGCGCTGGTCGTGGCGCAATCGCTGGGCCCGATCGACCAGACGTTGCACAACCTCGGGATCGTGCTGTGGGCGTTCGGGCTGATCGGTGTCATCGGCGCGGCGCTGGCCGGCAACGCGGTCGCGCGCTCGGGTCTGCGGCCGCTGGCGCGGCTGACGGGTGCGGCCGAGCACGTCGCCGCGACCGAGGACCTGAAGCCGATCCCGGTGACCGGGACCGACGAGATCTCCCGGCTGGCGGTCGCGTTCAACGCGATGCTGGATGCGCTGGCACAGTCCCGCGACCGGCAGCGCCGGCTCGTCGGCGATGCGGGACATGAGCTGCGCACACCGCTGACCAGCGTCCGGACCAACCTCGACCTGCTCGCGCAGGCGGACAAGCGGGGCGGCCTGCGGCCCGAGGACCGGCAACAACTCCTGGACGACGTACGTGCCCAGATGGACGAGCTGACCCAGCTGATCGGCGACCTGACCGAGCTCGCCCGCGACACCCCGCAGGTGCGCAACGCCGAGCTGATCGAGCTGTCCAACGTGGTCGAGGACGCGGTCATCAAGGTACGCCGGCGTGCGCCCGGACTGGAGTGGGACGTGCAACTGACGCCGTTCCCGGTCTGGGGTGACGAGCGACTGCTCGGGCGCGCGGTGATGAACCTGCTCGACAACGCCGCGAAGTACAGCGTTCCGGACGGCGCGGAGCAGCGCACCGACGGGCAGCCCGTCGGACACGTCACGGTCCGGCTGCTGGACGGCGTACTGACCGTGACGGACTCCGGGCCGGGGATCGCCGAGGCGGACCTGCCACACGTGTTCGACCGGTTCTACCGGTCCAGCGAGGCCCGCAGCCTGCCCGGATCGGGTCTCGGCCTGGCGATCGTGAAGCACGCGGCGGAGCAGCACGGCGGCATGATCTACGCCCGCAACGCTCCCGGAGCGGGCGCACAGTTCACCCTCTGGCTACCGCACGCGGCCACCCAGACCCGATGAACGGCTCAGTCAGCTCTCTCGTCCTTGGCTTGACGCTCGGCGTTGAGCCGCAGCGCCTCGGCCAGCTGATCTTCCAAGATGATGATCCGGCAGGCGGCGTCCAGGGCCGTCCCGTTGTCGACCAGCTCGCGGGCGCGGGCGGCCAGGCGGAGCTGGTAACGCGAGTAGCGGCGGTGTCCGCCGTCTGAGCGCTGCGGGGTGATCAGTTTCGCCTCGTCGAGGCTCCGCAGAAATCCGGGCGTGGCGCCGAGCAATTCGGCGGCGCGTCCGATCGTGTACGCCGGGAAGTCCTCGTCGTCCAGGTTGGTCGCTGGTGTTTCAGGGTCTTCTGCCATCGTGCTCCACTGACTGATCTGGGGTCATCGCACCTCCGTGTCGAGGGCCCCGGCGCCGAAGCGCCGGGGCCCTGGGTTTGGATTGTCACCATCTGCCGGCTCGTGAGCCGGCCTCTACTTCGCGACCCACCCGAGGGTGGATGCCGCAGGGATCGCACAGTGTGTAACCGAGAACCACCTTCCAATCACGATGGGACTGCGGTACCCGCCCGGCGAAACACAGCCACAGCGGGCGATCCTGATGATGTAACCCTCTCCTCCTTCAGTGTTCCGACTGCTTGCTTCCCGGCCGATTACTGCGACTTGCCACTTCACTGTTGCTAGGTACTGCGATTTCGTACTGCGGTTACTCGACTACTTACTACTGGTGCTGCAATGCGAAATCTCGTCGGCCGGGGTCCTGCTGGTACTACTCACTGCTCGTACTGCGAACTGCTGGGCGGTCGCTGGCCGCCCGCGTCGGCTTCTCTATGTTCTCTCTTGGCAACACCAGAGACTCTAGCCAACAGATCATCGAATGTCTACTTCGGTCAGCACAGATTTTCGTCGGCGGCGGGTGGAGGTCCGGTGGGCCTTCAGAGGATCTTCACGGAGTTCTTCGGTCACTCCGAGGGGATCTTCAGGCCTCTTTCAGGTCCGGCCGACAAAGTACATGCCATGACCGAGAACCAGCCGCAGCAGCCGCAGCCGCAACCCGGCCAGAATGCACAGGGACAGCAGGGGCCGGAGCGGACGCAACAGTTGCCGATGTACGGGCAGCATCAGCAGCAGCACTACGCGCCGCAAGGCGGGCAGCCGCGGCTGGACTCGGGGCCGCAGGGGCAGCGGCCGGGCCAGTACCCCACAGGTGGGGGTGCCTACCCACAGTTCGGCGCACCGGGGGCGTATCAGGGGACGTCACCGGGCCCGAACTGGCCACACGGACCGCAGGGACCGCAGCAGACGACGGCTGCCGCACCGAAGCCGAAGCGGCGCCTCGGGCTCGCGGCAGTGGCACTCACTGCGCTGCTGGTCGGCACCGCGGGCGGTGTCGGCGGCGCGGCCGTGTACTCGGCCAGCAACGACCACACCGCGAACACGCCGTCGGTGACGGCCCCGCTGAACGGCAACCAGGCGGCCCCCGCCTCGGCGCCGGACGGCTCGGTGCAGAGCGCCGCCGCGAAGGTCCTGCCGAGCGTGGTCAAAATCGCGGTCGCGACCCAGCAGGGCGAAGCGACCGGGTCCGGCATCGTGATCAGCAAGGACGGCCTGATCGTCACGAACAACCACGTTGTTGCGGGCGCGGGCCAGGGCGCGACGATCAGCGTGATGCTGAACGACGGCCGGACCGTGCCGGCCACCGTCAAGGGCACCGACCCGCTCACCGACCTCGCGGTCATCCACGCGAACACGACCGGCCTGACACCGGCCACCCTCGGCTCGAGCGGGAAGCTCGCGGTCGGCCAGGGCGTGGTCGCGATCGGCTCGCCGTTCGGCCTGGAGGCGACCGTGACCAGCGGGATCGTCTCGGCGCTGAACCGGCCGGTCACGTCCGGCGACGAGCAACAGGACAGTACGACGGTCTTCCCAGCCATCCAGACGGACGCCGCGATCAACCCGGGGAACTCCGGCGGCGCCCTGATCGACCTCGCCGGCCAGGTGGTCGGTATCAACAGCGCGATCAAGACCGCCGGCGGATCGGGACAATCCGAGGGCGGGAACATCGGCCTGGGGTTCGCGATCCCGATCGACCAGGCCAAGCCGATCATCGACGAGCTGGTGGCCAAGGGCAAGGCCACCCATGCGCGGCTCGGAGTGACGGTCGGCGACGCGCAGTCCTCCGACGGGCTCACGAGCGGAGCACGCCTCGGCGAGGTCACGTCCGGCGGTGCGGCGGACAAGGCCGGCCTGCAGTCAGGTGATGTGGTCACCGCTGT
This sequence comes from Kribbella sp., assembly GCA_036503355.1. Lineage (GTDB taxonomy): Bacteria > Actinomycetota > Actinomycetes > Propionibacteriales > Kribbellaceae > Kribbella. Next base: position 36,537 of record DASXXB010000305.1, read on the forward strand.
GGACGGCAAGGCGATCGCGTCAGGGGACGCGCTGGTCGCCGCGGTCCGTTCGCACCGCCCGGGCGACCAGGTGAAACTCACCATCACCCGGAACGGCAAGTCCCAGACCCTCACGGCCACCCTCGGCTCCGACAACGGGAACCCGACGGGCTGATCGAGCGTCTGACTCCACAGACCGGACTGCGCCGCCCACCGAGCGGCGCAGTCCGTTTTACTTGACCTCGTGGAGATCCATCGGGCGGGCGATCGGTTCCGGACTCAGGAGGACTGGCTGGAGTCGTGGCACTCGTTCTCGTTCGGGCCGTACTACGACCCGTTGAATGTCGGGTTCGGGTTCCTGCTGGCTCACAATGACGAGGTTGTTGCCCCGGGCACCGGGTTCGGGACGCACCCGCACGAGGACCTGGAGATCGTCACCTGGGTACTGCGGGGTGCCCTGGCGCACCGCGATTCGCAGGGCAACAGCGGACTCGTCTACCCGGGTCTGGCGCAGCGGATGAGCGCGGGCTCGGGGATCCAGCACTCGGAGTGGAACGACGGCGGCGAGCCGGTGCACTACGTGCAGATGTGGGTGCGACCGGAGCAGTTCGACCTGACGCCGTCGTACGAACAGGCCGAGCTCGACCTGACCACCGGCGAACTGGTCCCGGTCGCGTCCGGCCTGGCGAAGCACGCGACGTCGACGGCCATCCACATCAACCAGCCCGCCGCCGGGATGTCCGTCGCGCGTCTGAGCGCCGGCGGCACGATCCAGCTGCCAACTGCGCCGTACGTGCATGTGTTCGTCGCCGGCGGTACGGCGACCCTCGAAGGCGCGGGCGAGCTCGGCACCGCGGACGCAGTACGGCTGACGGGCTCGGACGGCCAACGCCTCATCGGCGGCCCGGACGGGGCCGAGGTGCTCGTCTGGGAGATGTACTAGCCGGCTTGTTCGCTCATGGTCCAGACGTGGCGGAGGGACTGGCCGGCGACACCTTCGGGGTTCTGGGCGAAGCCTTCGACGAACTGGCTCATGTGCTGCTGCCAGCGCTGGTCGGTCGGGTTGTCGCGGAGGTACGCGACCGCGGCCTCGTAGTCGTCGGCCTCGACCAGGTGGAACAGGTCCCGGCCGCTGCGCCAGATCGACCAGTCGCTGATGCCGGCGGCGTGCATCACGGTGATCAGTTCCGGCCAGACGCGGGCGTGCTCGGTCTCGTAGGCCTCTTCGGTCCCGGGAATCAGGCGGCTGTGCAGAGCAAGGCGGGTCACAACCGAGCAGAATACGCCGCCGCGGGGTGGCCGTGGAACGCGGTTCCAGATTCCGGCAGACCAATTCGCGCAGCCTCTTGCTCCCGATTCACCTCCGGTCTGGCGCCAACTCACCCGAGGGTCCGCGCGTCGTACTTGGGCGGGTTGAGTAGTTTCGCCCTCGTGGCCGGTAACCACACGCCGAAGACTGTGCCCGGTGTCCATCCGTCGTCGTGCGAGAGTTGAGAACGTGAAGCGAACCACTGCGATCGTCTGCCTGAGTAGTCTGCTGATCACCGCCGGATGTTCGGACAGCAAGTCCGGCGGCGGTAAGTCCGGGAACGACGAGCAGAAGGCGTCCGGAGCGGTCATCCAGCAGTTCGCCGACGCCTGGGTGAAGGCCTGGGCGCCGAACGGGAAACCGGACGCGGCCGGCGCACTGACCGACAACCCGACGGTCTTCTCCAAGCGTCTCGACGACGTCGACAGCGCACTGGTGGCGAGCACCGTGACGGTCGCACCGCAGGGCCAGCCGAAGTGCACCGACGACAGCAACTGCACCCAGGAGCTGGCCGTCGAGGCGCAGTTGCGCGGTATCGGCGCGATGAAGTGGACCAGTACGGCGACCGCGGTGAAGACCGGTGACACCTGGAAGATCAAGGCCGCCGGCGACACCATCTACCCCGGTCTCGGCGACGCCAACTACCTGAAGCGGGTCCGCGCGCTGCCGGCCCGGGCGTCGATCCTGGACCGCAACGGCGTCGCGCTGACCGCGAACCGGCAGGTCGTGATCGTCGGCGTCGCGTCCGGCACCAAGGCGACCGCGGCGACGTACGCCGCATTCACGAAGTACCTGCAGGTCGACGGCGCGAAGCTCGCCGCGCGGGCGAAGGCGGCGCCCGCCGGGCAGTTCGTGGACGCGATCACGATCCGGGCCGAGGAGTGGGAGGCGTTGCGCCCGAAGATGAGCGCGCTGCCCGGCGTACTGACGATGGGCGGCACGCAGTCGCTGCCGCCGACCGCGTCGTTCGCCCGCTCGGTGATCGGCACCATGAAGACCGCGACCGAGGACACGCTCAAGAACGCGGGCCCGACCGCCTCGGCGCAGGACCAGGTCGGGACGACCGGCCTGCAGTACGCGTTCCAGCAGCAGCTCGCCGGTACGCCGGGCGGCACGGTCACGTTGCGGGACGGCAAGACCAAGCTGACGATCAAGACGGTCTTCACTCAGAAGGGCACCGCCGGCAAGCCGGTGAAGACGACCCTGGACACGAACATGCAGAAGGCCGCCGAGGCCGCGCTGGCGACCAGCAAGCTGCCCGCGTCGCTGGTCGCGGTGCAGGCGTCGACCGGTCAGATCCTGGCCGCGGCGAACGGACCGCAGCCGACGAACTACAACCGCGCCTTCCAGGGCCGGTACGCGCCGGGTTCGACGTTCAAGATCGTCACGTCGGCGGCCTTGCTCGGCGCCGGTGAGACCACCACCACCCCGCTGCCGTGCACGAACACGATCAACGTCTTCGGCAAGACCTTCAAGAACTACGACGGCCTCGCGGCGTACGGCGCGGGCACCATGCAGAAGGCGTTCAACGAGTCCTGCAACACCGCGTTCATCTCGCAGCACGCGAAGCTGCCGAAGGACGGGATGACCAAGGCCGCGGCGATGTTCGGCATCGGCCGGGACCTCGGCCTGTCGATCTCGGCGTACGGCGGTCAGGTGCCGGCGCCCAAGGACGACGTCGAGGAGGCCGCGTCGATGATCGGTCAGGGCACGGTGACCGCCAGCCCGCTGGCGATCTCGCTGGTCGCCGCGACGGTCGACCACGGCACGGCGATGAAGCCGGTCCTGGTGCCGGGCAAGGACGCGGCCGGCCCGGCCGCGTCTCCGTTGCCCGCAGCAACTGTTGCGGCGCTGCGCACGTTCATGCGGACCACGGTCACCGGCGGTACGGCGAAGGTGCTGGCGGGGAACGGCGCGGTCGCGGCGAAGACCGGTACGGCCGAGGTCGTCGTAGGAGGCAAGGTCACCACAAACGCCTGGATGGCCGGCTACCGCGGCGACGTCGCGTTCGCGGTCATCGTCGAGGGCGGCGAGTCCGGCTCGCACACCGCGGGCCCGATCCTGAAGACCTTCCTCTCGAGCTTCAGCTAGGAACTTGCTGAGAGTTGGCTGAGAGCCCGGCTTCGCGCGGATTTCGTCACTTACGGTTGCCGGATGGAGAGCCTGACGTGTCCCAAGTGCCATGGGCTGATGCGAACCTACGAACGCAGCGGCGTCACCGTCGACCAGTGCGGTGACTGCCGCGGCGTCTTCCTCGACCGTGGCGAATTGGAGCACCTCGTGGACGCCGAGCTGCGCTTCAACACACCGCCGCGGCGCGAGGAGAAGCACCACGACGACCGGCGGTACGACGACAAGCGGTACGACGATCGGCGCTACGACAACCGGTACGGCAATCAGCAGTACCCGCGCAAGAAGAAGAAGTCGTTCCTCGAAGAGCTCTTCGACTGAGTTCTACCGCCGGACGGCGATCACCGTGCCCTGTGCCAGTGCGCACAGGGTTTCGGTGTCGCCGTCGACAGTGCGGAGTTCGCAGGTGCACGTGGCCTGCCGGCTGGTTGCGTGCGCGACTCTTGCGACGGCACGTAGTACGTCGCCCTGGGCCGGATGCAGGTAGTTGATGGTGAACCCACCGGTCAGCACGCTCGGACCGAGCGACGTACCGCCCGCGAACGTCAGCGCGTTGTCGGCCGCATAGCTGAGTACGCCGCCGTGCAGGAAACCGTTCTGCTGCAGGAGATCCTCGCGGATGTCGAGCTCGAGCGTCGCGCCACCGTCCCCGAACGCGGTCACCCGCGCCCCCAGCAACACGCTGAACGGCTGCATCGCCAACAGCTTCTGAGCCACCTCGAGCGTCAACTCCATGCCTAGAGGTTAAGGTCGGAGCCGTGAGTGCACCGAAGGTGGAGCTTCGTCCGATGTCCGCTGCGGAGTATCCGGCGTGGAAGGAACAGCTCGCGACAGGGTTTGCGGCGGCGATCGGGCCGGCGCGGGGGCTCGCCGCGGACGAGGCGCTGAAGATCGCCTTCGCGGAGACCGAGAAGTTGCTGCCGGACGGGCCGGACACCGAGCAGCAGCTGATCTGGGTCGCGGTCGCGGACGGCGAGCCGGTCGGCAGTCTGTGGATCGGCATGCAGGCGCGGAAGCCCTTCGTGTACAGCATCGAGGTTTCGGCCGCCCAGCGCGGCAAGGGCTACGGCCGGGCGATCATGCTCGCCGCCGAGGAGGAGTGCCGACGCCGGGGGCACAACGAGCTGGAGCTCAACGTGTTCGCCGACAACCCGTCGGCGATCGCGTTGTACAACTCCCTCGGCTACGCCGTGACCGCCCAGCAGATGCGCAAAAGCCTCTAACTGACGAGAGCCTCTAACTGAATTGCCTGATCAGGTCTGCCAGGGGCTGCGGTTGGTCGAGTGGTATCAGTGTGTAGCTGTCCTCGATCACCTCGAGGCGCGCCTGTGGCAGCAGGTCGGCGAGGCGTCGGCCGTGCTCCGGCGGCATCACGCGATCGTCGGCCGCCCAGACCACGAGCGCCGGCCGGTCGAAGTGCGCGAGCTCCGGCGCGGTCTCGTCCAGCAGGCTGCGGTTTGCGAAGACGGCCCTCAGCATCCGGACCGTGTCCGCGCGGATCTCCGCCGACTCCAACACCGGCCTGATCCAGCGAGCGGTCGCGGCGTCACCCCGCTTCGTCAACGTCCCGAAGGCGAACGGCGCACGACGTAGCGCCTTGAGCCGCAACTGCTGCATGAACGCACCGAACAGCGACGGCGACAGCTTGCCGGCCAGCGCGAGGGCCTTCCCCGTGAGACCGGGCGGCAGATTGCCGAACGCCTCGCATGATGCCAGCACCGCCCGGGCAACCCGCTTCGCGCCATCGCGCAGTACCAACTGAACCACTGCCCCGCCGGTGTCGTTCCCCACGAGTACGACGTCGCGCAGGTCGAGCCGCTCGAGGAACTCCACAACCAAGGCGGCGATGCCTGGGAGCGACAGGTCGGCCTCGGGGCTCATCGATCGCCGGTGCGCTCCGAACGGCAGCGTCGGAGCGATGCACCGGTGGTCCCGGGTGAGGTCCGCGATCACGTCGTCCCACAGCGACGCGTCCATCAGCAGTCCGTGGAGCAACACGACGACCGGCCCGTCGGTCCCGCTGTCGACGTACTCCACGGTCCCGGCGGACAACTCGATCTGATTCATCTTTCCTCCTGTTAATATGAGATTCATACTATATGAACCTCATACAGAGGAGTGGAGCATGACGAGGATCTTGGTCAGCGGGGCGACGGGGACTGTCGGCGGGCCGCTGGTGGCGATGCTCGCGGAGCGTGGGGCGAGGGTTCGTGCGGTTGCGCGGTCGTTCGGCGCCGGCGTGCCGGCGAGTGTCGAGCGCTTCACCGCGGATCTCACCGATCCGGGCAGCGTCGCGCCGGCGCTCAAGGATGCCGACGTACTGTTCGTCCATCCGCGTGCGGTCGGCGAGCGGGCCGGTGACCTGCTCAAACTGGCCGGCGACAACGGCGTACGGCGTGTCGTGGTGATGTCGGCGATCAACGTGGACGAGGACCCGGATCTCCAGCCGTCGCGATGGAACGGCGATCGCAACCGGGAGGTCGAGGCAGCGGTCGTCGCCAGCGGACTGCCGTGGGTCGCGGTGCGGCCGACCTCGTTCGCCGCGAACGTCATCGGCCTGTTCGGAGCGCAGATCCGGTACGGCGACCTGGTGCGCGGCCCGTACGCGGGCTTCACCGAGGCGCTGATCCACGAGGGCGACGTGTCCGCCGTACTGGCCGACGTTCTGCTCGACGACTCCTGGGACGGTCAGCGGCTCGCTATCACCGGGCCGGAGTCGCTGACCCATGAGCGATTGGTCACGGTGATCGGCGACATCCTCGGCCTGCCGCTGCGTTTCCAGGAGATCCCGGCGGACGCTGCCGTACGGGCAATGGCCGCCAACGGTCTTCCCGAGGCGTTCGCCACCGCGTTGATGAACCGGTACGCGCGTGGCGGGGACGCGACCGTCACGGACACCGTCGAGCGGGTCCTCGGCCGGCCGGCGCGGACGTTCGCCGAGTGGGTCGCGGGGCACCGGGGCGCCTTCGGCCGCTGAAACCTGCTGGACGACGCTTTCCAGGTCGGCATACCGTGGAGGTGGCAGCCGCACGTCGGAAGGACCCACAGGGAGCGATGTCGACATCTCGCCGAGATAAGGGTTGATTCGGACTCAACCCCCGCGGTCGGACCGGACCGCGTAGCCGGGACGGACCTCAGGTCCGCCTGGCCGATCCCACCTGGCGAGGTGAGCGGCCTGCGCTCTGCGCGTTTGCGCGTGGACGCTGCCCGGTCCTGACAATCTCCCGAAAGCGGTGCACTCACGTGACACCTGTTCACGACCTGCCGCCGGTCATCGCGGCACACGACCTGACCAAGACCTACACCTTCCACCAGCAGCGCGCCGGACTCGGCGGTGCGCTGAAGAGCCTGGTACGGCGCAAGTACGAGACCCGGCTCGCCGTCGACAAAGTCACCTTCTCGATCGAGCGCGGTGAGGTCGTCGGCCTGCTCGGCCCGAACGGCGCGGGCAAGACGACCACACTGAAGATGCTGTCCGGCCTGCTCTACACCACCTCCGGCGAGCTGGAGGTGCTGGGCCACACACCGTCCGACCGCAAGCACGACTACCTGCGCCGGATCGCGCTCGTGATGGGGCAGAAGACCATGCTGTGGTGGGACGTCCCGGCGATGGAGAGCCTCCTGCTGCACAAGGACATGTACGGCCTGTCGACCGCGGAGTTCGACCGCAACGTCGCCGAGCTCGCCGAGCTGCTCGAGGTCGGGCACCTGCTGAACGTGCAGGTCCGCAAGACCTCGCTCGGTGAGCGGATGAAGCTCGAGTTGATGGCGGCGCTCGTGCACGGCCCGGAGATCCTGTTCCTGGACGAGCCGACGATCGGGCTGGACGTGGTCGCGAAGGCCCGCGTCCGCTCGTTCCTCGCCGACGTCAACCGGCTGCGGGGGACCACGATCCTGATCACCAGCCACGACATGGACGACATCGAGGCGCTCTGCTCGCGGGTGATGATCATCGACCACGGCAGGCTGCAGTTCGACGGTGGTCTGGACGATCTCGTCCGTACGGCGCGACCTCGCAAGCTGGTCCGGGCGACGTACGCGACCCCTGTCGACGCCGCGCCGCTCACCGGGCTGGACGGCGTGACCGCGGTCGAGGCCTCCGGACCGTCGATCAAGCTCGAGGCCGATCGGGAGCGCGCCGGTGCGGTGATGGAGCACCTGACCCGGCTCGGTCCGCTGGTCGACCTGGACGTCGCGGACGCCGACATCGAGGACATCATGCGCGACCTGTTCCTGCGCCGCAGCACGCTGGGGGAATCGTGAGTACGGTCGCGCGGAACCTCCGCGTCGTACGGCGGATGACGGCGGCCGAGATCGCACAGCAGTCCGTGTACCGCGGGGCGTGGATCATCTTCATGGTCGCGAACATCTCGATGCCGATCATCTCGTTGCTGATCTGGCGCACGGCGCTCGCCAGTGGGGCACGGTTGCCGGTCGACGAGCGGTACGTCACGACGTACTTCGTGCTGCTCGGCTTCGTGACGATGGCGACCTCCTCGTGGATGGCGGGCTTCCTCGCCCAGGACATCCGGCTCGGGAAGCTGTCGAGCTGGATGGTCCGGCCGGCGTCGCTGCTGGTCGGGTTCGTCGCGAACAACCTGTCGGAGAAGTTCCTGAAGCTGTTCGCGCTGGTGCCGATGATCGGGATCGTGTGGTGGATCTTCCGGGACTCGATGAGCATTCCGGCCGGCCCCGGGCGCTGGGTCCTGTTCGCGGTCAGCATCCTGCTCGGCGCGATGCTGACGTTCACGATCGACATCCTGATCGCGTCGCTGGCGTTCTGGATGGACGACGTGAGCGCACTGGTGCAGGCCCGCGTCATCATCGCGAGCGTGCTGTCCGGTGCCGTCGTACCGCTGGCACTGATGCCGGCGTGGTCGCGTGGGTTCGTCGACCACCAGCCGTTCCGGTACACGGTGTCGTTCCCGGTCGAGATCGTCGCGGGACAGCTGACCGGGCGCGAACTCGTGGCCGGCTTGGGTTTCCAGCTCGGGTACGTCGTGGTGCTCGGCGTGATCGCCCGCGTCGTCTGGTCGGCCGGGATCCGCGCGTACTCGGCGGTGGGCGCATGAGTACGTATGCAACCGAACGTCCGCCGCTCGACCGGACCTGGTGGCACAAGCAGTGGCGGCATCTGCGGCTGTGGCGGCGGTTCTTCGCGCAGGCTGTGGTGCGTGAGACGCATTACCGCGCGCATTTCCTGACCACGCTGCTCGTCGGGCTCGTCCAGCTCGGGCTGGGGATCGTGCCGACGCTGCTGCTGTTCGGGTTCACGGCCGAGGTGCACGGATGGTCACGGGCGGAGGTGATCGCATTGGTCGGCGTGTTCCAGATCGTCACCGGACTGATCGCCACGTTCGTCGCGCCGAACCTGAACCGGATGACGACGTACCTCACCGAAGGCGAGCTCGACGGCGTCCTGCTGCGGCCGGTGTCGAGCCAGTTCTACCTGACCTTGCGCTGGATCAACGTGGCCGAACTGACGAACGTTGCCAGCGGCATCGTCGTCCTGGTGATCGGGCTGGTGCAGGCCGGGATCGGCTTCGGTCCGGGGCAGGTCGTCCAGGCTCTCATCCTGCTCAGCTGCGGGCTGGTGCTGCTGACGGCGGTGTGGTCGGCGCTGTCGTTCCTGGCGTTCTGGCTGCAGTCGGTGAACCCGATCGGAGTC
>DASXXB010000306.1:0-2067 GCA_036503355.1 Kribbella sp.
ACGGTGAGAACTGTGGTCCTGGTTCGACGGCGGCTACCCCTTGACCCCATGGGTCGCCATGTTAAGGGGTCTCGTCGGGGTCCTCGGGAATGCGACACGCACGTTCGAGCAACAATCCGGCCGTGACGACCAGCACTGAGATCACCGCCGCGGCACCGGCCATGATCACACGGTTGCGAGGCCCGGAGGCCCCCATCGCCTGCAGGAAGCTTAACGCGAACCCTGCGTAAACACCGGTGCACAACGCGCCGACAAACGCGCTCGCCTTCCCGATCATCAGCAGGAAGACGGCGCGCGTCGGCTCGATCCGCTCCCGGCGTACCTGGATCCGCTGGTGGGTGTTGCGTGCGGCCGCGAACAACAAGGCGGCCAGGAACGCCCAGGCGATCAGCGTCAGCCAGGACACCGCCGGCGCCACACCGTCCCCGGCCTCGATCGCCTTGACCAGCGTGACGCCGACCGCGAGCCCGAGGACGGCGATCGCCACCAGCAGCCGGCGCGACGTCGGCCGCACCGAACCCTCGGGCGGCTCCTGCTGAGGCGCCCGGCCGGGCTCGGTACCGCCGGACGCCACTACTGCAGCTCGATGTCGAGCTTGGTCACGCCGTCGGTCCCGACCTTGGCGAGCAGCTCCGCGACCGGGCCGTGGCCCGGCAGTACGGCGTCCCGCTCGATGTCGAGCCACGGCGCCAGCACGAACGCGCGCTCGTGCGCCCGCGGGTGCGGGATGGTCAGCTCCTCGGTCTCGATCGTCTTCTGCCCGTAGGTGATCAGGTCGATGTCGAGCGTCCGCGGTGCGCCCGGCACACTGCGCTCCCGGCCGAACGCCTCCTCGACCGCGTGCGCCCGCTCCAGCAGCAGGTCGACGGCGAGGGTGGTGTCGGCGAGCAGCACGATGTTCAGGTACGGACCGGACTCGTCCGGGCCGCCGACCGGCTGGGTCTCGTACACCGGCGACACCTCGACGACCACCACGTCCGGGGTGTCCCGCAGCGCGTCGACGGCGCCCTGCAGGTTCGCCTCACGGTCGCCGAGATTGCTGCCGAGCGACAGGATCAGCTGGCGGATCGGCTTCAGGCCGCCGCTCAGGGTGTCCGCGTCGATGACGTGTGGGCTAGGGGTCTCAGTCACGAGGATTCTCCGGCTCTGCGCTGCACGGTCAGGACAACGTCGTCGAACGGCACCGAGATCGGCGCCGAGGGTTTGTGGATGGTCACCGCCGTCGCTGTCACCCGCTCGTCGGCGAGACAGAGATCGGCGATGCGCTGGGCGAGGGTCTCGATCAGATCCACCGGGTCGGTCTCGATCGCGGTGTGCACCTGCTCGGCCACCACCCCGTAGTTCACGGTGTCGGCCAGGTCGTCGGAGGCCGCCGCGGCCCGGGTGTCCAGCTCCAGCCGGACGTCCACGACGAACTCCTGTCCGTCGGCCCGCTCGTGGTCGAACACCCCGTGGCGCCCGAACCCGCGGATGCCCCGGATCTCGATCACATCAGGAGGAATTCCGGGACCGCTCATTCCGCCTCCTCCTGTCGGCCCCCAGACGACAGTACCGGTGAGGCATGGTGGATCCACAACCGCCAGCCGGAGGAAGTTCTGCGGAAAACGTTGGTCGCGAGCGCCTTTCCGCCCGCGAACCCGTCCTCCGGGGCGCCCTCGCCGGACGACAGGACATTCTCCGTACACGTGACGTAGGCCACGTCTTCATCCACCCGTACCTGGACGTCGGTGAGGAAGAACTGGATGTACGGCGTGTTCGCGAAGATCATCGCCCAGGCCCGCATCAGCTCGGGGTACCCGGAGATCGCCGCGTTGCCCGGATGGATGCAGACCGGATCCGGCTCCGGCAGCCAGACGGCCGCCATCAGGTCCAGGTCGCCGGCCTCGAACGCGTTGTAGAAGGCGGTGTTGGCAGTCAGTACGACGTCCTCGACGGTGGCTCCACGCGCAGCATCGCCTCCAGTGCCCTGCCGAGGTGCATCCGTCATACCGTTCCCCATCTCTTCGCCACCCGGACCGCGTCCACGTTCGGTGCCACCGCGTGCGCCCGGACACACCAGGCACCTGC
>DASXXB010000307.1:0-2051 GCA_036503355.1 Kribbella sp.
GGGTCCGGGACGGCTGGGCCGATCTGGGAGGCGGCGATGAAGGCTGCGCTGGCCGGGTACCCGACCACGCACTTCGTCGCGCCGTCGGACAAGACCATGCGCGGCGACGTGAAGGACCTCCCGTTCGTGAACGGGATGAACCCTGAGGACGCGTCGAACAAGCTCAAGCAGGCGGGCTTCCAGACCACGATCGCGTCCGGCACGGTGAACTCCGAGGAGGCCGCCGGCACGGTCGCCTACACCGACCCCCGCCAACGCGACGGCGCCCCGGCCGGCTCACTCGTGACGATCTACGTGTCCAACGGCAGCAAGAGCAAGCCGCCAACCACACAGAACACCCCGAAACCCCCGAAGAACACACCGAAACCGCCCACCACCACAACCACGATCAACCCGAACTGCCCACCCTGGAACCCCAAATACCCCAACTGCGGCGGCCGCGGCCACGGCTGACCCCAGACAGCACTGAGGGCCTCGTCCAGCACGGACGAGGCCCTCGGTTGTTTCTCAGGCGCCGAGTTGGCGTTTTACTTCGGCGGAGACTGCGGCGCCGTCGGCTTTGCCTTTGATTTTGGGTTGGAGGGCGCCCATGACCTTGCCGATGCCGCGGGGGCCGAGTTCGGCGGCGCCGGTGGCGGCGACGGCTTCGGTGACCAGGGCCTTGATCTCGTCCTCGGTCAGCTGCTCCGGCAGGTACTCGGCCAGGATGTCCGCCTCGGCCTGTTCCTTGTCCGCCAGCTCGGCGCGACCGGCGTCGCGGTAGGCGACCACCGACTCGCGGCGCTTCTTCGCCTCGGAGCTGAGCACGTCGACGATCTCGGTGTCGGTGAGCTCGCGGGCCTCCTTGCCGGCCACCTCCGCCTTGGTGACCGCCGTGAGCGCCATCCGCAGGGTCGACTTGCGGATCTCGTCGCGCGCCTTGAGGGCGGCGGTCATGTCGTCGTGCAGGCGCTGCTTCATTCCGGAGTTGGACATACCAGAGATTGTGGCAGGCTGGTGAAATGAGTATCGCGAGGACCGCCCTGAAATCCGCTGCGGCGGTCACGGCGGTGGGCGCCGCCTGCGTTGCGTACGCGGCCGGCGTCGAGGTGCGCTGGTTCACGCTGCGCTGGTTCACCGTGCCGGTGCTGCCGGAGGGGACCGCGCCACTGCGCGTGCTGCACCTGTCGGACCTGCACCTGATGCCCACCCAGGAGCGGAAGATCAACTGGGTCAACGACCTGGCCGCTCTCGAACCCGACCTGATCGTCAACACCGGCGACAACATCGCGAGCGAGCACTCGGTCCGTCCGCTGCTCCGTGCGTACGGCGACCTGCTCGACCTGCCGGGCGTCTTCGTGTTCGGCTCCAACGACTACTGGAAGCCGCACTTCAAGAACCCGGGCAAGTACTTGCTGCCCGCGCACAAGCAGCGGCACAAGCCGCACGGTCCGGATCTGCCGTTCGAGGAAATGCGCCGCGCGTTCACCGGCGCCGGCTGGACGGACCTGAACAACGCGAAGGCCACCCTCAAGGTGAACGGCCTGCGCCTGGACGTCGCGGGCACCGACGACCCGCACATCAAGCGCGACCGGTACGACGAGGTGGCCGGCGACATCGACCCGGCCGCGGACCTGTCGATCGGCGTCACGCACGCGCCGTACCAGCGAATCCTGAACGGCTTCGTCGGCGACGGCTACCCGCTCGTCCTCGCCGGCCACACGCACGGCGGCCAGCTCGCGGTCCCGTTGTACGGCGCCCTGGTGACGAACTGCGACCTCGACACTTCGCGCGTGAAGGGCCTGTCGACCTGGGGCTACAACGGCCGCCAGGCGGCTCTGCACGTGTCCGCCGGCCTCGGTACGTCGCCGTACGCACCGGTCCGGTTCGCGTGCCGGCCGGAGGCGACACTGCTCACCCTCGTCCCACGAATTAACCCGATTTCGTCCGGACGCTGAGCCCATGTAAGCTACTCGCGACTTCGGGCTGTGGCGCAGCTTGGTAGCGCGCTTCGTTCGGGACGAAGAGGTCGCAGGTTCAAATCCTGTCAGCCCGACCACCATTGAGGGTCA
>DASXXB010000308.1:0-22449 GCA_036503355.1 Kribbella sp.
ACCTTCTGGCCCGGCTTCAGGTTGGTCACACCCGACGGCAAGGCCTCGGCGCGGACGTAGACGTCCCCGCCCTCCTCCTTGCTGAGGAATCCGAACCCCTTCTCGGAGTCATACCACTTCACCTTGCCAACGGGCACGGGAGACCTCTTCAGTCGTCAATCGATCGGTTGCGAGCGGACCGTGAGGCCCGATCGGAAACCCAGCGTACGTGAAGGCGCCCAGCGGCGCCTCCGGGAAACTACCTGATCGGGCAGCCTCTGCGCACCCTTTAAAGGTTCCGGTACTTGTCCGGCTCGGCGAGCCGCTCGTTCATCGAGCCGGAGCGGAATCCGCGCGGATCCACCTGCGCGGCCGCGAAGCCTTCCGCGACCACCGCGTCCACGAGTTCCTGCTGGTCCACGCGGTCCAGCAGTGCGGCGTCGATCTCGATCGAGGCGTTCTCGCCCAGGTCGCGCACGCGCACGTTCTCGACGCCGTACGACGTCAGTCGCGAACGGACCGCCTGCTCCGCGCGGTCGACGCGGGCGAGCAGGTTCGGCGTGATGCGGATGCCGTACGCGATCCGGCTGGACAGGCAGGCCGCGGCCGGCTTGTCCGAGGTCTCGAGCCCCCAGCTGCGCGACGCCGTACGAATCTGCGCCTTCGTCAGCCGCGCGTCCCGCAGCGGTGTCAGCGCCCCGCGCTCGAAGGCCGCCCGGATGCCCGGCCGGAACCCGGCGATCGCGTCGTCGGCGTTCGTCCCGGTGGCGATCGCGGTGATGCCGAACTCGTCGGCGATCGGCTGCAGCGTCTCGATCAGCTCGGCCTTGCAGAAGTAGCACCGGGCACCCGAGTTCGCCTGGTATCCCTCGCGCTCCATCTCGTGGGTGTGCGGGGTCACGTGCCGTACGCCGAGACCGTCGGCGAACCGCGCCGCCGGCTCCAGCTCGGCCGCCGGCAACGACGGCGACACCGCGGTCGCCGCGACCACGTTCGCGGGCCCGATCGCGCGCGCCGCGGCCGCGAGCAGGAAGGCCGAGTCGGCGCCGCCGCTGAACGCGACGACCATCTTGTCGTACGACGACAGCCGCCGCATCAGCGCTTCGAGCCGCTGCTCGAGCACGTACTCCTCGAGCCACGCGGGGAACTCGGTCAGGTCGTTCAGCACCACGTCGGCGCCGTACGCGCGGAGTTCGTCGGCGGTGAACGGCCCGGTCGCGACCGAGACCGCTACCGCGCCCGCGGCATGCGCGCCGTCGATGTCGGCGGTGTGATCGCCGACGTAGACCGTCGCGTGATGCCGGCGCAGCGCCGTACCCTTCTCGGCTCCGTGCAGGTCGCCGACCGGCTCGTCGACGTCCAGGCCGAGGTGTTCCAGGTGCAGCCGGACCGACGGGGTGTACTTCGCCGACACGACCATGGTCCGCCCGCGCAGCGCCCGGATCGTGGCCAGCGACTCGGCCACGCCCGGCAACGGCAGGCTGCCGGTGATCGCGTGCGCCGGGTAGTGCTCGCGGTACCGCGCGACCATGGCGTCGACCTGCTCGGGCGGGAACCAGTTCGCCATCTCCCAGGTCAGCGGCGGCCCGAGCCGGCTCACCACCAGGTCGGAGTCGATCGGTACGCCGGTCTCCGCGGACAGCAGGTCCCAGACCGCCTGGATACCCGGCCGGGAGTCGATCAGCGTCATGTCCAGGTCGAACCCCACCACCAACTCCGGCACGTCGGCGGTATCGGGAGCAGGTTCAAGAGCGGCGGTTGACACGTCCCCAACCTTACGTGACCCGGCACCCACCCGATCTCGCATCCCGAAACAACCTCAAAGTCTACTAATTGGGTTGGATTATGGAGATTAACCAAAAGCCACCCTCGCTTCGCTCGGGGCTGGGGTATTCGGAAGGAGCGACCATGACAGTGCAACTGGAAGCGCCGGGGATCACCGTCAGCAAGGCCGGTGGGGCGATCGGCGCCGTGATCGGCAATGTCCGGCTCGGCGGCGACCTGGCGCCGGAGACGGTCGCCGCGATCCGGCAGGCCCTGCTCGACCACAAAGTGATCTTCTTCCGCGAGCAGCACCACCTGGACGACGCCGGCCAGCTCGCGTTCGCGCAGCTGCTCGGTACGCCGACCCTCGCGCACCCGACCTCGAAGAGCCTCGACGGCGCCGCGAACGTACTGCCGATCGACTCCGACTACAGCAAGGCGAACAGCTGGCACACCGACGTCACGTTCATCGACCGGATCCCCGCGATCAGCCTGCTCCGCGCGGTGACGCTCCCGGCGTACGGCGGCGACACCACCTGGGCGAACACCGTGACGGCGTACGCGAATCTCCCCCAGGCACTGCAGGCGCTGGTCGATCGGCTGTGGGCGGTGCACAGCAACAAGTACGACTACGCCGGCCACGCGGACGAGGGCCGGATCGGCGGGGTCGACGTGAAGGTCGAGGAGCACCGCAAGCAGTTCGAGTCCAAGGTGTTCGAGACCGAGCATCCGGTGGTCCGCGTACACCCCGAGACCGGCGAGCGATCGCTCGTGCTCGGCCATTTCGTACGGCGGCTCGTCGGCCTGAGCTCCGCGGAGACAACCGCGCTGTTCAACCTGCTGCAGAACCGCGTCACCAACCCCGACAACACCGTCCGCTGGCACTGGCAGCCCGGCGACCTGGCCATCTGGGACAACCGCGCCACCCAGCACTACGGCGTCGCCGACTACGACGACCTGCCGCGCCGGCTGCACCGGATCACGCTGGCCGGCGACGTACCGGTCAGCGTGGACGGCGTCCGCAGTACGCCGCGCACCGGGGACGCCTCACACTTCTCCGCGATTGACAACTGAAGTCGCCTTGTCCGAGTGCTTGACATCCAGGCCATTTTTGTAAACCCTCGTCGGCATGGACTCGTTCGCCGACCGGACCAAGCGCCGCCTTCGTGAGGAGTTGCTCGACGCCGCGCACGAGGCTGTTGTCGCCGGTGGGTACGACGGTCTGCGGATGGCCGCGGTGGCCCGGGAGACCGGGGTGTCGCGGCAGACCGTCTACAACGAGTTCGGGGACAAGTGGGGCGTGGTGGAGGCCCTCGCGGCCCGCGAGACCGAGCGGTTCCTGCTGGACGTCAACGCGGCGCTCGCCGAGCAGTCCGACCCGATCGAGGGCTTGCGGGCCGCGGTCGAGCGGGCGCTCACCTCGGCCGCGGAGAACCCGCTGATCAAGGCGGCGCTGAGTCAGCCGGGATCCGACCAAGCCAGTCAACTGCTGACCACACGGGGGCAGCAGGTGATTGAGCTGGCACATCTCCGCCTGGGTGCGCACGTCAGGGAGCACTGGCCGGAGGTGCCGGCAGAGGACGCGACCAGTTGCGTCGACGTCGCCCTGCGCGTCGTCATCAGTCACATCGTCACCCCGGGCCCTCCCCCTGCGGTGGTGGCTGCGCAACTGGCTCGCGTCCTTTCTCCCTTCCTCAGCGAGTCTCGGAGGCAGCACGTATGAACGATCTGCACAGGCAGGGTTTCAGCTCGCTGAAGGCCGGCGGGCTCAATTGGGACGCGCTGCCGCTGCGGCTGTTCGACAAGGGCAACCGCAAGTTCTGGAACCCGCGCGACATCGACTTCAGCCAGGACGCCAAGGACTGGCAGGAGCTGAGCGACAACGACAAGGACAACGCGTTGATGCTCTGCTCACAGTTCATCGCGGGCGAGGAGGCGGTGACCGAGGACCTGCAGCCGTTCCTGCAGGCGATGGCCGCCGAGGGGCGCTTCGGCGACGAGATGTACCTGACCCAGTTCTGTTTCGAGGAGGCCAAGCACACCGCGGTCTTCCGGCTCTGGCTGGACGCGGTCGGCGTCACCGAGGACCTCCATCGGTACGTCGAGAACAACCCGGGGTACCGCGCGATCTTCTACGAGGCCCTGCCGGTCGCCCTCAGATCGCTCGCGAACGACCCGTCGCCGGCGAACCAGGTCAAGGCGTCGGTGACCTACAACCACGTGGTGGAAGGCACCCTGGCGCTCACCGGATACCACGCGTGGAACCTGCTGTGTACTTCGCGCGGCGTACTCCCCGGCATGCAGGAGCTGATCCGGCGCATCGGTGACGACGAGCGCCGGCACATGGCCTGGGGCACGTTCACCTGCCGCCGGCACGTCGCCTCGGACGAGTCGAACTGGAAGGTCGTCACCGACACGATGGAGGACTTGCTCCCGCATGCACTGACGCAGATCCAGTGGGCTCTCGACAACTCCGCCGAGCTGCCGCCGGAGATCAACCCGACCGCGTTGATGACGTACGCCGGTGATCGCGCCACCCGCCGGCTCGGTGCGATCGAGTCGGCGGTCGGCGCGGACGTGGCCGGGATCGACCTCGACTACTCGCCGGAGAAGCTCGAGGACGACTTCGGCGACGAGGACTCAGCCGCGCTGGCGGCGGTTCGCCAGTAACACCACGAGTGCCGCAGACGCGAGTACTGCGGGAAGCCAGGTGACCGTCGCCGTACCGAGGTGGTCGGCGACCTGGCCGCCGGTGAAGGCGCCCAGTGCGATCGACCCGTTGTACACCCCCACCAGGACAGCGGACGATGATTCGGGGGCACTGGGCGCCGCGGCGTGTGCCCAGGCCTGCGTGCTGACCGTCGTACCGCCGTAGGACAGGCCCCAGACCACCAGCAGAACAAGGGATCCCGCGACCGTGGTGCCGATGATTGGCATCGCCAACGCTGCGAGGGCGATGCCGCCCGCGATGACAGTCAGCGCGCGGGCCGGACGGAGGGTGCCGGTGAGGAAGTTGCCGACGACACCAGCCACGCCGTACGCGAGCAGGAACGCGCCGATCAGCGCGGGCCCGGTGTGCGGCTCGAGAAGCGGACGGACATAGGTGTACGCCGCGAAGTGCCCGGTCACGATCAACGCGACCAGCACGAGCCCGATGCGGACCTGGTTGATCTTCAACACATCCCGTACGTCGCCGAGCCGGACCGGACGCTCCGGGGCGAGCCGCGGCAGAAAGATGCTCAGAGCAACTGCCAGGCCGAGCGCGAGGACTCCGACGCCGGCGAACGCCCACCGCCAGCCGGCGAGCTCACCGACGTACGCACCGGCCGGAATCCCCAGCACAGAAGCGATTCCGATGCCACTGAAGATCAGCGAGGTGGCTGGTCCGGCGGCGGTCTGCGGTACGACGCGACGCGCCAGGCTGACCGTGAGGAGCCAGACGCCGCCGATGGAGACGCCCATCAGGACCCGGGCGAGCATGAGCACCGGATAGGCCCGGGCGACGGCGCCGACGAATGCTGCCGCGGCGAGCAGCACCATCAGACCGGCCAGAACTGTCCTGCGGTTCAACTGACCGAGCAGGGGCGGAAGGGCAGGGGCTGCGGCGGCAGAGACAATGCCGGTGACGGTAAGACTCAAGCCGGCGGCGCCCTCCGTGATGTGCAGGTCGTTGCTGATCGGCGTCAGGAGGCCGACCGGGAGCATCTCGGCGGTCACCACCGTGAAGACCGTGGCGGCCAGGGTTGCGGAAGCGGCCCAGGCACGCGCGTCGGTGGTGACCGGCTGGTCGGCGCAGATCGTTGTCATGTCTCCAGTGAGCGGCTGCGCGACGGTCCCGAACAACGGCGATCTGGTCATCCTTGTATTAGCTGAGCTCATCGATCATCGTGGAACCATGGCCGTCGAGATCCGCGAACTCGAGTGCTTCCTGGTCCTCGCCGACGAGCTCCACTTCGGCCGTACCGCGGAACGCCTCTACCTCTCGCAGAGCCGGGTCAGCCAACTGCTGCAGTCGCTGGAGCGACGGATCGGCGGGCAACTGTTCGACCGCACCAGCCGGCGGGTGGCGCTGACCGCGCTGGGCAAGGAGTTGCTGACCTCGCTGCGACCCGCGTACGCGGAGCTGGAGCGAGCGGTCGACAACGCCCGCGAGTACGCCACCCGCGTGAAGGGCACGCTGCGGATCGGCTTCCAGGGCGCCGCGAGCGACGAGATCCTCCGCGCGGTGTCGGCGTTCCAGGCGCGGAACCCGAACTGTCTCATCAACGTCTGCGAGCTCCCGCTGAACGACCCGTTCGGTGGACTGCGCCGCCGGATGGTCGACGCGGCCGTCGTACTGCTGCCGGTCGCGGAGGACGACCTCGTCGTCGGCCCGGTCTTCTCGCGCCATCCGCAGACACTCGCGGTCCCGAAGGGCCACCGGCTGGCCGCGCGGACCTCGATCGACGCCGAGGAACTGGCCGGCGAAACCCTGATCGCGTACTCCGGACCCGCGCCCGGCTACTGGCGCCAGGCCCAGGCACCGACCCAGACCCCCGCCGGCGCGCTCGTCCATCGCGGCCCCGAGGTCGCCACCCTGCAGGAGGGCCTGTCCCTGATCGCAGCGGGCCGCGGCGCGATGCTCATCTGCGAGCCCACCGCAGCGAACAACCACCGCGCCGACCTCTGCACCGTCCCCGTGACCGGCATGCCTGACTCCGCCTTCGCCCTGGTCTGGCGCCGCGGCGAGGACACCCCCTCCATCCAGGCCTTCGCCGACCACCTGAAGGTGGTTGCCCCCTGAACTGGAGGGTTGCCCCCTCGTATTTCCAGGGGGCAACCCTTCACTTCAGTGGGCAACCTCAGATTTTGCGTACTTCGGTGTCGGCCGAGGTGACTGATCGGCCGTCGGCGGCGTGGATCTCGAGGGGACGGAGGGGTTGCTGATCGCGGCGGTCCAGGAGCTGCGAGTGCTTCTCGCCCGGCGCGAACGCGAACGCCTCGCCCCATTGGCGCAGGGCGACGATCACCGGGAACAGCGCCTCGCCCTTCGCGGTCAGGAGGTAGTCGCGACCGGTGTGGTCGAGGATGCCGTTGTCCACCAGGGATCTGAGCCGCGCGGTGAGGATGTTCTTCGCGACGCCGAGGCTGCGCTGGAAGTCGCCGAACCGGCGGCTGCCGTCGAACGCGTCCCGCACGATCAGCAGCGACCACCAGTCGCCGACCGCGTCCACCGAGCGCGCGACCGGGCAGCTCTCGTCGTCGAACCGGGTCCGCTTGACCATTCCGCACCTCCTGGTTGCAACATGCTACCAACTCCTCTTACGGTGGCAACATGCAACCAACCCGACGACCGAACCGTGTCTTCCTGGCCGTCGCCGCGGGTGTCGCGGTCGCGACCGTGTACGCCGCCCAGCCGCTGCTGGTCACGATCGGCGCGGACCTCGGGATCGCGCCCGCGACCGTCGGGCTGTTCGTGACCGTGACCCAAGCCGGCTACGGACTCGGGCTGTTCTTCCTTGTCCCGTTGGGCGATCTCCTCGACCGCCGCCGGCTGATCCGGATCCAGTTCGTCCTGCTCGCGATCGCCCTGCTCGCCACCGGCCTCGCGCGGAACGCGGCGATGCTGCTCGCGGGCCTCGCCGCCGTCGGCGCACTGGCGGTCGTCACCCAGTCCCTCGTCGCGTACGGCGCCGCGCTGAGCGATCCCGCGGAACGCGGTCGCACGGTCGGCACCGTCACGACCGGAATCGTCCTCGGCATCCTGCTCGCCCGCACCACCTCAGGCATCCTCACCGATCTCGCAGGCTGGCGGGCCGTCTACCTGACCGCTTGCGCCGCATGCCTGGTCATCGCAGCCCTTCTCACCCGCTCCGCCCCGCAACCGCCGGCGGAACTGTCGTACGGCGCCCTGCTGCGCTCCACCCTCGTCCTCTGGCGTGAACCACACTTCCGCGAGAGCGCCGTCCGCGCGTTCTTCATCTTCGCGTCGTTCAGCACGCTCTGGACCTCGATCGCGTTGCCGCTCACCGAACGCGGCCTGTCCCACACCGAGATCGGCGCCTTCGGCCTGATCGGTGCGGCCGGCGCGCTGGCTGCCGGACCGGCCGGACGACTGGCCGACCGCGGCCACGGTCCACTCGTCACTACAGGTGCCTCGGTGCTCTTGGCAACGAGTTGGCTGGCGACGGCGCATTCCCTGACAGGGTTGGCGATCGGGGCCGTCCTGCTCGATCTCGCCGTCCAGGCAATCCACGTCACCAACCAGAGCCGGATCTATCGGCCGGACGCCGGCAGCCGGCTGATCGGCGGTTACATGGTGTTCTACTCCCTCGGCAGCGCGGTCGGTGCCATCGCGTCGACCGCGCTGTACGAGCGCGCCGGATGGAACGCCGTGTGCCTGCTCGGCGCGGCGTTCGGCACCGGCTCGCTGGTCAGCTCAGTCCGAGGAGCTCGACGGACCGCTCGCGCATCTCCACCTTGCGGATCTTGCCGGTGACGGTCATCGGGAAGTCGTCGACGAGCACGACGTACTTCGGGATCTTGAAGTGCGCGAGCTTGCCGGTGGCGAAGGCCTTGACGGCTTCCGCGTCGAGCGGATCGGCGCCCGGTTTCAGCTTGATCCAGGCGCACAGCTCCTCGCCGTACCGCTCGTCGGGGACGCCAACGACCTGGACGTCGGCGATCGACGGGTGCGTGTAGAGGAACTCCTCGATCTCGCGCGGGTACACGTTCTCGCCGCCGCGGATCACCATGTCCTTGATCCGGCCGACGATGTTCACGTACCCGTCCTCGCGCATCGTCGCCAGGTCGCCGGTGTGCATCCAGCGCGCCGCGTCGATCGCCTCCGCGGTCTTGTCCGGCTCGTCCCAGTAGCCGAGCATCACGGAGTACCCGCGGGTGCAGAGCTCGCCCGGCTCGCCCCTCTCCACGACCAGCCCGGTCGCCGGATCGACCAGCTTGACCTCGACGTGCGGCATCACCCGGCCGACCGTCGACGTACGGCGATCGAGGTCGTCGTCGCGCCGGGTCTGCGTGGACACCGGCGACGTCTCGGTCATGCCGTAGCAGATCGCGACCTCGGCCATGTGCATGTCCGCGACACAGCGCTTCATCACCTCGATCGGGCACGGCGACCCCGCCATCACGCCGGTCCGCAGACTCGTCAGGTCGTACTCCGCGAAGTCCGGCAGCCCGAGTTCGGCGATGAACATCGTCGGTACGCCGTACAGCCCGGTGCACCGCTCGTCCTGCACGGCCTGCAGCGTCGCGGCCGGGTCGAACGCCGGCCCTGGGATCACCATGCAGGCGCCGTGCGTGGTGCAGCCGAGGTTGCCCATCACCATGCCGAAGCAGTGGTAGAACGGCACCGGGATGCAGAGCCGGTCGTCGGCGGTGAACGCGATCGTCTCGGTGACGAAGAACCCGTTGTTCAGGATGTTGTGGTGGCTGAGCGTCGCGCCCTTCGGGAATCCCGTCGTACCGCTGGTGTACTGGATGTTGATCGGGTCGTCGAAGGACAGCTCCGCCTCGCGGGCGTTGAGGGCGTCGACGGTGATCCGGGAGGCGTCGTCGCGGAGCGCGTCCCAGTCGCCGGTGCCGAGGTAGATCGTCTCCTCGAGCGCGGCGCAGTCCGGGCGTACCTCGTCGACCATCGCGCGGTAGTTGCTGGTCTTGAACTCGGTCGCGGAGACGAGCAGGCGGACGCCGGACTGGTTCAGCGCGTAGGCCAGCTCGTGGGTGCGGTACGCCGGGTTGATGTTGACCAGGATCGCGCCGATCAGCGCGGTCGCGTACTGCGTGATCGTCCACTCGGCCTGGTTCGGGGCCCAGATGCCGACCCGGTCGCCCTTCGCGATCCCGCGCGCCATCAGGCCGCGGGCGACGAGTTCGACCTCCGCGCCGAACTCGTCGTACGTCCAGCGCCGCCCGGTCTGCACCTCGACTAGCGCCTCACGATCGCCGTACTCACCGATGGTGCGTCTCAGGTTCGCGCCGATCGTCTCCCCCAGCAACGCAACCTCGGACACCCCGGACGCATACGACGGCAAACTCATGAAATTCATCGTCACGCCCCCAGCCCCACCCGGCAAGACCACACGCGGCGCGTCGAGCGGTTGTGAACGGGCTGCGGCTGACATGTACGTGATGACAGACTGGGGTTATGGATGTTGGGGTGAGTGTTGTTGGGTCGGGGCAGGTTAGTGGGGCGCCGGATGTTTTGCGGGTGGCGTTCGGGGTTGAGGTGTTCGACGGGGATGTGGCGGGGGCGGTCGCGAAGGTTGGGGAGCGGACGGATGCGGTGATCGCGGCGTTGCGGGCGCAGGGGGTGGAGGAGTCGCGGCTGGGGACCAGTGCGGTGAGCGTGTTCCAGCACTACCGGGAGCCTGGCACGGACATCGGATACCAGGCGACGCACACTATCCAGGTCGAGACGAAGGACCTGACCGGCTTCGGGGCGCTCTTGAACGCAGCGGTTGATGCTGCCGGCAACAGCCTGACCATGAACGGGCTGCAGTTCGACATCGAGGACAAGTCCGAGCTGCTGACGCAGGCGCGGGAACTCGCTTTCCAGCAGGCTCGCGCCAAGGCCGAGCACCTCGCCTCGCTGGCCGGGTTCTCGCTCGGCTCGGTCACCGCGATCAGCGAGAGCCACAACCAGTTCCCGATCCGCCGCGTGTACAACGCCAGCAAGGCCGGCGCCGGTTTCGACGCCGCGATCAACGTCACCCCGGGCGACAGCAGCGTCGAGGTCACGCTCGAGGTGCACTTCGCCTGGGCGTAACGGACGTCTCAAATCGCGCACAAGGGTTGCGCACTGGGTACAGGCAGAGAGACTTCTCTCATGTACGCACCGGCACCGCTGCGGCGGCAACTGAACCGTTCTGGGCTGTTACTGCTCGGACCGGCGTTCGTCGCGGCCGTCGCGTACGTCGACCCGGGCAACTTCGCCACCAACATCGCGGCCGGCGCGACGTACGGCTACCTGCTGTGCTGGGTGGTCGTCGGGGCGAACCTGATGGCCGTCCTGGTCCAGTACCTGGCCGCCAAGGCCAGCATCGCCACCGGCCGGACCCTGCCCCAACTGTGCCGTGACCACTTCAAGCGCTCCACCTCGACCGGGCTCTGGGCGCAGGCCGAGGTCGTGGCGATCGCGACCGACCTGGCCGAGGTCGTCGGCGGAGCGATCGCGCTCAACCTTCTGTTCCAGGTGCCGCTGCTGGTCGGCGGCGTGATTACCGGAGCGGTGTCGTTCGGGCTCCTGATCTACCAGTCCAAGCGCGGGCAGCGACCGTTCGAGGCCGCGATCATCGGCCTGCTCGCCGTCGTACTGCTCGGCTTCGTCGTCTCGACGGTGAAGGCTGATCCGTCCGCGGCCGGCGTGGTGGGCGGCCTGGTCCCGCGGCTGGACGGCACGCAGTCCCTGGTTCTCGCGGCGGGCATGCTCGGTGCCACCGTGATGCCGCACGCGATCTGGCTGCACGGCGCACTGGTCACGGACCGGCACTCGAAGGCGATGCGCTCCGCCGAGGGCAAGTCCCGCGTACTGCGTGCCACCCGCCTGGACGTCGCCGTCGCGATGGCGCTCGCCGGTGCGGTCAACCTGGCGATGGTCGTCCTCGCGGCCGCTGCCCTCAAGGGCACCGGAGCCGACTCGCTCGACGCGGCCCATCTGGCCATCGGCGACCGCCTCGGCCAGTTGCCCGCCCTGCTGTTCGCGCTCGCCCTGCTCGCCAGCGGGTTTGCCTCGTCGTCGGTCGGCACGTACGCCGGTTCGGTCATCCTGGACGGCTTCTGGCAGCGCCGCCTGCCGCTGGCCGCACGCCGCCTGGTCACGCTGGTGCCCGCGCTCCTGGTCCTCGCGATCGGCATCGACCCGAGCCGCGCGCTGGTGATCTCACAGGTCGTGCTCAGCTTCGGCATCCCGTGCGCGCTGTGGCCGTTGGTGAGATTGACCGCAACACGTCGCGTCATGGGTGACCTCGTCAACCGGCGGGCGACTACTCTCACCGCATGCCTGGTAGCCACCGCCGTCACGGCCCTCAACGTCGTACTGATCGTGCTGACCGTGCGAGGCTGAGATGACCAGGGTGTACGCCGTCAGCGACGTGCACGGGCATCTGGAAAAGCTGATCCCGGCCCTGCACGCGGCCGGCCTCACCGATGCCGACGGCAACTGGGCCGGCACGGACGCCAGGCTGTGGTTCCTCGGCGACTTCTTCGACCGCGGCCCGGACGGCATCGGCGTCCTGCACTACGTCCGGGGCCTGATCGGCCAGGCACCCGAGGGCGCGATCCGGATGCTGCTCGGCAACCACGAGATCCTCGCGCTCGGGATGCACAAGTTCGGCGACACGTTCGTCCCGCACGACGGCATCACGCTGCGCAGTTTCGAGCGGTCGTGGGCGCTGAACGGCGGCCAGGACCGTGACCAGGAGCTGCTCACCGACGACGACGTGGCCTGGCTGCTCGACCGCCCGCTGCTCGGCCTGGACTCCGATCAGCTGCTGATGCACTCCGACACCGCGGAGTACGTCGAGTGGGGCGACTCGCTCGACCAGATCAACACCGCGGCCCGCGCCGAGCTGCACTCCGACGACATCGAGGTGTGGTGGGAGATCTGGCGCCGGACCACGTCGCGGTACGCGTTCCGCGGCGACACCGGGCCGGAGGTTGCACGGATCATGCTGCAGCACCTCGGCGGCCGGCGGATCGTGCACGGGCACAGCATCATCGCCGACCAGCTGCACATCGACCCGGAGTTCCTGACCGGCCCGCACGAGTACGCCGACGGTCTCGTCCTGGGCATCGACGGCGGCGCGTTCGACGGCGGTCCTTGTCTAGTCGTCGAGCTCTCGGCCGAGTGACGCGACGACGGCGTCCAGACAGGACCTGAAGTCCTGCTGCCCGCCGCCGTCGATCCAGCGAGTGAACGCGTTCTGGAGCACGACCGCACCGACCTGCCCCACCAGCGCCGCGTCCTCGCGTGACACCCCGCGGTCCTCGAGCCCCTCGCACAGCGCCGCCGTGACCGATGCGAACTTGGTCCGCTCGCGCTCCTGCAACTCAGGGCTCGCGGCGATCACGGCCCGGCGTACGTCGGAGTTCTCGGCGAGCTCGGCCAACTGCTCACCGATGTCCGCGGCGGCCCGCAGTACGGCGGGCCACGGGCGGACGGCCGGGTCGACGGCGCGCATCGCCTCGAGCACTGCCACGGGCAGACGCTCCGAGCCGGCAAACAGGACCTCGCGCTTGTCCGGGAAGTAGCGGAAGTACGAGCGCCGGGTCAGGCCGGCGTGCTCGGCGATCTGGTTGACGGTCACCGCGTCGTACCCGTGCTCGGCGTACAGCTCGAGGGCCGCCTTGCGCAGCCGCTCCTCCGCCCCCGGATCCCATCGCGCCATGCCCCGAGTCTAGCAACCGCGATGTCTCAGGGTGTTATCGTGAGTGATGACACCCTGAGACATGAGGAGTAAGTGATGATCTGGATTCTCGGAGCGACCGGGCGGACCGGGCGGGAGATCGCGACGCAGGTCGCAGCCCGCGGCGGTACGCCGGTGCTCGTCGGACGGAACGCGGAGCGGCTCCGCAAGACCGCCGCGGAGCTCGGGCTCGACGGCGCCGAGGTGGTGGAGACCGGCGACGCGGCGGCGGAGATCGCGCGCCGGCGGCCGGCCGTGGTGGTGAACACGATCGGCGGGTACGCCGAGACCGCCGTACCGATCGCACGCGCTTGCCTGCCGGGCGGGCACTACGTGGACCTGGCCAACGATCTGGTCGCAATGCCGCGGCTGCTGGCGCTGCACGACGAGGCGGTGGCGGGCGGCAGTACGTTCGTGACCGGCGCCGGGTTCGGTGTACTGGGGACCGAGGCCGTGGTCGCGCGACTGTGCGCGGACCGCCCGGCTCCGAGCACGGTGCGGGTTGACGCGTTGCCGTCGGTGGCGATCGAGGCCGGGCAGCTGGGCGAGGCGCTGGCGCGGTCGATCGTGTCGGGGCTGACCACGGGTGGGCGCCGGTACGAGAACGGGCAGATGGTGCCGGCTCGCGTCGGAGCCGGCCCGCGGACGCATGCGTTGCCGGACGGTCAGACAGTCAGTTCCGCCGGCGCTGCGACGGGCGAACTGCTGGCCGCGTACCTGGCGAGTGATGCGCCGACGGTCGACGCCACGTCAAGCCTGATCCCGACGGCGCCGATGGCGCGGGCGATGCTGCCGCTCGCAGGTGCGCTGCTGAGGATCCCGGCGCTGCAGCGGTTCGCCGTACGACGGATGGCGACCGTGGAGGCGAAGCCGGCGCCGCGTCCGCGCGAACACACGTGGGGCCATGCGGTCGTGACCTGGCCGGACGGCACGACGCGGGAGGGGTGGCTGCGGGCCGGGGATGCGATGGTCTTCACCGTCAACGTCGCCGCGGAGGTCGCCGTACGGCTGGCCCGTGGTGAGGGGCGGGCCGGTGCGTACACACCGGCCCGTGCCCTCGGACCTGAGGTCGCGGAGGCCGCCGGCGGCACCTTCCTGCTCGACTGAGACCTACTTGTCGGCCGTGAGCGTCCCGCCGATCGCCCAGCTGTCCGGCGGGGTCTCCTGGATCCATACCTGGACGCTCTCGGCCGGTACGCCGAGGCTGTCGACGAACGCATCGGTGACCTTCTGGACCAGCTCGCGCTTCAGCTCCGGGGTTCGCGGGCCCTGCAGGACGGTGACGATGGGCATCGGATTTCCTTTCGTTCGTTGGGTTCTGAGCCCATTCCAGCCGTCGTGGCGGTCGCGAACGAGACGCAGATCCGATGCGCTGCCATCACTCGAACTGATCGGACGCCTTCCGGCACGCCGCCAGCAGTACGGCGAGGTCGCCGCGCACCGTCGTACCGGAGGGGACCGCGAGGCTCGTGGTCAGGGCGAGCCGGGGGTTCGGTCGCCGGAACACCACGCGACCTTCGCGGAGCAGGCGGGCGTGGGACTCGTAGATGACGGTCCAGCTCGGGCTGCCGGCGCCGATCGCGGCGTGGGTGTCCTGCAGGTTGCTGGAGCGTGGACCGATGACCGGCTCGAAGCCTTCGGCGGCGCAGGCCGACATCACCAGGTCGACGAGCGGTGGGTTGGTACGGCGCTCGGTGATCCGCAGCGGGAGCTCGCGGAGGTCGTGGAGCGCGATCTCCGCGTCCGGGGCGATCGCTTTGGGCAGTGCGATCAGGAGGGCGTCCTCCCAGACGGGCAGGAACTCCAGGCCGGCCGCTTCCTGGACGCCGCGGACGAACGCGGCGTCGAGTTGGCCGGCACGGACGCGGTCCAGGCGGGCGCGGGTCGACGTACTGACGAGGTCGACCTGCAGGCCCTGCGACGACAGCTCCCCGACCACCGTCTCCAGCCGCTCACCCAGTCCTGTGCTGGTCCCTAGACGGAGTGCTCGGTTTGAGCCTGTCGCGGCGGCTCGGGCGGTCTCTACTGCGGTCAGGACCGCTCGGGCTGCCGGGAGGAAGCGCTGGCCGGCCTCGGTGAGGCGGATGGCGCGGGCCGATCGGTCGAACAGCAGCACGCCGAGTTCGCGTTCGAGGCGGGCCACCTGCTGGCTGACGCCAGGCTGACCGATGCCGAGCTGCTCGGCGGCGCGGCCGAAGTTCAGGACCTCCGCGACCGTGACGAAGTACTGGATCTGCCGAAACTCCATCTCCAGATCATCGCCGGGAATGGTCTGTAGGGACGGGAGGTTGTGTCTGGTCATGGCGGACAAGACTGTGAAGATTCCTGGGCCGGACCATCCGATCACCGTGGTGAAGAACCCGGACCGCGTCGTCGTGAAGGTCGGCGACCGGGTCGTCGCGGACACCCGGGACGCGCTGTCGCTGCAGGAGGCGAACTACCCCGCGGTGCAGTACATCCCGCGCGCGGACGTCGACTTCACCCAGCTCGAGCGCACCGAGCACCAGACCTATTGCCCGTACAAGGGCGACGCGTCGTACTACACGCTCCTCCCGGACGCGGTGAACGCCGTCTGGACCTACGAGCAGCCGTACGACGCGGTCGCCGACATCCGGGAGCACGTCGCGTTCTACCCGGACAAGGTGTCGATCGAGATCATCGCCTGACGAAGTCCACGACCACCGGCGCGAGAACCTCCGGTGGTACGACGTGGTGCTGGTCGGGAAGTGCGGCGTACTCAGCCGTGGGGACCACGGTGGCGATCCGGCGCGCTGTGTCGATCATGAACGGCGGTGACGCGGTTCCGGCAAGGCTGAGCGTCGGTGCCGTGATCTTGGCGAGCAGTGCTTCCGGGAGCCGACTGCCGTTGGTGATGTCCAGTACTGCGTAGTCGTAGGCCAGTGTCGGCGCGGCCGGGACCATCTGCGGCGCGTACTCCGCAGCGAGGTGCTGAGGAAGGCCCGTCATCGTCAGGTGTCGCTCGACCGCCTCGCGGTGACGGCCCTCGGCGAGCAACCGCAGTACGGCCGACGCGTCGTCGGACGGCTCGGCGTCGTCCGGACCGTATGGCGCCTCGTGCAGGACCACCTTGGCGAACGGCAGGTTCTGGCTCGCGGCGATGGCCGTGAGCGCGGCGCCTGACGAGTGCCCATAGACCGCCGCACTGCCGCCGGCCGCAGCCAGGAGCGCGCTGAGGTCTTCCACTTCGCGCTGCACCGAGTAGGCGGGAGTGTCACCGCTGTCGCCGCGGCCACGGCGGTCGTACACGAGCACTTCCAGCTCGCGGGCGAGCTCCTCCGCCAACGGCATCAGGATCCGCCGGTCGCACAGAGCACCTCCGACCAGGATCAACGGGGCTCCGCTGCCCAGGCGGTCGTAAGCGATCGTCGTACCGTCGGCCGACGTGACTTTCTCCATCTGACGCTCCTCGTTCGTCGCTGCTGACGGACGGTACGTCGGAGCCGGTCGCGGTACTTCGACATATCCGTTGGCCAGTGACCGGTCCGGGTGGTTCACTGCTCGCGATGATCACCACAGTTGACGAGTACCTCCACAGCGTCCCCCTGTCCGGTGCGGTTGCTGAGCAGGTCGGTCCGTTCACCTTGTTCCGCAGTACGACGGTCTGGCCGTACTACGCGCGCCCCGTGCCCGGTGCGGGGGTGACGATCGAGCCGAGCGACATCGAGCTGGTGCGGAAGCGCTGTGCCGAGCTGGAGATCCCGCTGAGCTTCGAGTGGGTCGTAGAGACCTGTCCTTCGCTAGGCCCGGCTGCGGCCTCAGCAGGCCTGGAGGTCGTGCAGCACCCGCTGCTGGTGCTGCAGCGTGACGACTTCCGTCCTGCCGTGGCTGATGCGCGTTGCGAGGTCCTGTCTGCTGACGCGGACCTGGTGCGGCAGGCGCGTACCGTGGCCAACCTGGCGTTCGGCGAGTCCGGTACGTCGGTCGGCAAGGCAGGGCCGGCTGAGAGAGACGCCAAGGCTGCTGAGCTGCCGGACAAGATGGTGGCAGCGCTGCAGGACCGCGTGCAGCGTGGAGTGTCTGTCGTGGTCGGAGCGTTCACCGACGACGGCATGGTGGCCAGCGGAACGCACCAGCCGGTCAACGGCGCGACCGAGATTGTCGGCGTCGGCACGCTGCCCTCGGTACGTCGGCGTGGTCTGGGTGCCGCTGTGACCTCGGCCCTGGTCGAGCACGCACTGGCCAACGGCGTGGAGCTCGTCCTGCTGTCCGCCGAGTCGGACGCCGTCGCTGCGGTCTACGAGCGCGTCGGCTTCCACCGCATCGGCCACGCCGGGGCAGCCGAGTGACGGGGAGCCCGGGCACCCGCCTCGTCGTACTGCGTGGCAACTCGGGCTCCGGCAAGTCCACCACGGCACGCGCACTGCGCGAACGCCTCGGTCGCGGTACGGCGTGGGTCGAGCAGGACCACCTGCGCCGCGTCCTGCTCCGCGAGCACGACGTCCCGGGCGGCGTGAACATCGGCCTGATCGACCTGAACGTCCGCTACGCCCTCGACCACGGGTACGACGTCGTACTCGAGGGCATCCTGGACGCCGGCCGGTACGGCGACATGCTCCGCAGGCTGACGTCCGACCACCGCGGTACGACACTGCACTACTACTTCGACATCCCGTTCGCGGAGACCGTCGTACGGCACGGGACGCGGGACCTGCACGGCGTCAGCCCTGGCATGATGCAGGACTGGTACCGCGAGCACGACGTCCTGCCCGGTGTCGAGCAGACCGTGATCGGGCCGGACAGCACGCTCGACGAAACCCTGGGCCGAATCCTGGCCGACCTTGGGGTGGAGACGGCCGGGGCCGTACCTTTGGAAGGATGAGCACTTCCGAGCCGACCCGCCCCCGTACCCTCGCCGAGGCGTTGCGGAGCTGGGGCGACGCCGCGCTCGGCGAGCTGCTGCGCCGGCGCCCTGACCTGGCGCAGCCGATCCCCGCCGACACCGGGCAACTGGCTGCCCGCGCGACGAGCAACGCGTCGGCGGCCCGCGCCGTCAACCGGCTGGACGAGTTCGGTGTGGACCTGTTGGAGTCGCTGTCCGCACTGCCGGAGCCGGTCGACCTGGAGGCGTTGGCGCAGGGAGTCGGCCAGCCCGTGGACGTGGTCCGGCCACGAGTCGCCGAGCTGCTGGCGCTCGCTCTGGTGTGGGGCACCGAGGACGACCTGCGGCCGATCCGTGCGGTGCACGAGCTGCTCGGTCCGACACCCGCCGGGCTCGGCCCGATAACGACGCGGCACTTCGGTGACCTGGACAAGCTCATCGACGAGGCCGGGCCGGACGCTCGTGCTGTGCTCGACAAGCTGACCTGGGGTCCGCCGACCGGTTCGGTGGAGAAGGCGGACCGCCCAGTGACGATCGCTTCGGCCCGGACCCCTGTGGAGCGGCTGCTGGCGCGCGGTCTCGTCGTACCCAAGGATCCGAACACCGTCGTCCTGCCGCGGCAGATCGGCCTGCACCTGCGAGGCGGGCGGGTGCTGGCGTCGACACGTCCGGTGCCGCCGCCGCTGGACGGCAAGAAGGTGTCAGCTGCGATCGCCGATCGTGCTGCGGCCGGTGCAGCGCTGGACCTGGTGCGGCTGGTGGACCGTTCGCTGGAGCAGCTGGGGACGGAGCCTCCGCCGGTACTGCGTACTGGTGGTGTCGGCGTTCGTGAGCTGCGCAGCCTGGCCGGGAAGATCGGTACGGAAGAGCAGACCGCTGCCGCCGTGCTGGAGATGGCGTACGCCGCAGGGCTCGTTGCTGCGGTGGAGGTTGGTACGGGTGAGCTGTGGCTGCCTACCAGCGCCTACGACGACTGGCTGGAGCTGGACCTGGCGCACCGGTGGGCCCAGCTCGTCATGGCGTGGTTCTCCGGACTGCGTGCGATCGGCCTGATCGGACGTCGTGACAGCACCGGCAGTACTGCGGCTGCACGCGAGCGACTGATCAACGCGCTGGCTCCGGACCTGGAGCGGTTGCTGGCGCCGGAGATCAGGGTGCTGGCCCTGCGGGCGCTGGCTGACGCAGGCGCGGGTACTGCGCCCGCTCCGGAGACCGTGGTGACTTGGGTGGCTTGGCACCGTCCGCGGCGCGGTGGGCAGTTCCGCGACGACCTGGTCGAGTGGAGCGTGTCTGAGGCCGCACTGCTCGGCCTGACCGGTCTGGGCTCTCTTGCTGCGCACGCGCGACCACTGCTGGAGGCTGAGCCGACTGCTGACGAGCTGGCCGAGGCGATCAGTCCGCTGATGCCTGAGCCGGTGTCGGAGGTGCTGCTGCAAGCTGACCTGACTGCGGTGGCTCCTGGTCCGTTGGTGCGGACCGTGCAGGACGAGCTGTCAGCCATGGCTGATGTCGAGTCTGACGGTGGCGCGGGCGTCTACCGGTTCAGTGAGAGCTCGGTACGACGCGCGTTCGACCTCGGGCGCACTGCAGAACAGCTGCATGCGTGGCTGGCGGAGCACTCGCGTACTCCGGTGCCGCAACCGCTCGCGTACCTCATCGACGACGTCGCACGCCGGCACGGCGTACTGCGGCTCGGCACTGCGTCGACGTACCTGCGTTGTGACGACGAGGACGTGCTGACCCAGCTGCTCAGCTCGAACCTGCCCGGTGTGCGCTTCCGCCGGCTGGCGCCGACCGTGGTGGTGTCCCCGTCGCCGCCGGACATGGTGCTGAGCCGGTTGCGGGACGCCGGTCTGGCGCCGCTCGCGGAGACGTTCGACGGCGCGCTGCATGTGACCGGCGCGCCACGGCGTGGCGAGGCACCGCGCCGACGTACCAGCCGGGACTTCAACGAGAGCGCGTTCGACCTGACCGACGACCAGGTGAAGGCCGTGATCGAAAAGGTCCGCGCCGGCGACCGCATCGCCGCGGAACGTCCCGGCGACGAGGGCCTGGTCGAGCCGGCAGCCCCGGCCGAGACCATCGCCGTACTCACCAACGCCGCCGAGGCCCACACGCGCACGTGGATCGCGTACGTCGACCACAACGGCCACGCCTCCGAGCGCGTCGTCGAGCCCGCCCGGGTAGCCGACGGCTGGCTCACCGCCTACGACGACACCACCGAAGCCCCCCACACCTACGCCCTCCACCGCATCTCGGCCGCCCGTCCCGTGGAGTGAAATGACGCCCTCACCCTTGCTGGTGATCCTGACCGGCCTGCCGTACAGCGGCAAAACGACGCTGGCACAAGCTCTCGGACAATGGGGCGCGGCTGTCGTCGAACTCGACCGCATCAACCGCGAGCGCGGATTCCGCATCGAGGACGGCGTACCGGTCGCCGAGTGGCCGGAAACGACGCGCCGGGCGGAGGCGCTCATCGAGTCGCAGGTTCAGGAGGGCAGGAAGGTCGTAGTACTCAGCTGGGTCAACCCGACCGAGCGCGACCGCCGGCGCTGGCGAGACTTCGCATCAGCACGCGGGCTGCGTCATGAGCTCGTGTACCTCGCCGCCGACCAGCAATTGCTCGACACCCGCCGCAGCGCCGCCGCCACACCGGGCCGTCACGTCCTCTCCGACGACGTACTCCAGCGCGTCCACCGCCGCTTCCAACCACCGCCTGCGGGTACTGCGCGGATCCTCGAAGCATCCTGGACGCCCCAGAGACAACTGGAGACCCTGACAGCCGAGTGGTGTTGATCCGCTCAGGCACAATGGAGGGTCGGGGCGAGGATAGGAGCTGTTGGTGACAGACGGTCCACTGATCGTGCAGTCGGACAAGACGTTGTTGCTGGAGACGGCACATGCGGATGCGAACGAGTGCCGGAAGGCCATTGCGCCGTTCGCGGAATTGGAGCGGGCGCCGGAGCATGTCCACACGTACCGGCTGACGCCGCTCGGCCTGTGGAACGCGCGGGCCGCGGGGCATGACGCGGAGCAGGTGATCGACGTACTGCTGCGCTACAGCCGCTACCCGGTCCCGCACTCGTTGCTGGTCGACATCGCCGAGACCCTGGACCGGTACGGGCGCCTGCGGCTCGAGAAGCACCCGCAGCACGGGCTGGTCCTCGTGACGACCGACCGGCCGGTGCTGGAAGAGGTACTGCGCAGCAACAAGGTGAAGCCGATGCTGGGCGCACGGCTCGACGACGACACCGTCCTGGTGCACCCGTCGGAGCGCGGTCATCTCAAGCAGACCCTGCTGAAGCTGGGCTGGCCGGCCGAGGACCTGGCCGGGTACGTCGACGGCGAGGCACACCAGATCGACCTGGTGACGGACGGCTGGGAGCTGCGCCCGTACCAGGAGCAGGCCACCGACTCCTTCTGGCACGGCGGCTCCGGAGTCGTCGTACTGCCGTGTGGTGCCGGCAAGACGATCGTCGGCGCGGCCGCAATGGCACAGGCGTCAGCGACCACCCTGATCCTGGTTACCAATACGGTCTCCGCAAGGCAGTGGAAGGACGAGCTGCTTCGGCGCACGACCCTCACCGAGGACGAGATCGGTGAGTACTCCGGTGCGCGCAAGGAGATCCGGCCGGTCACGATCGCGACGTACCAGGTGATGACCACGCGGCGGAAGGGCGTCTACTCGCACCTCGAGCTGTTCGACGCGCGCGACTGGGGCCTGATCGTGTACGACGAGGTGCACCTGCTGCCGGCGCCGATTTTCCGGATGACCGCCGACCTGCAGACGCGCCGACGCCTCGGACTGACCGCGACGCTGGTCCGCGAGGACGGGCGCGAGGGCGACGTGTTCTCGCTGATCGGCCCGAAGCGGTACGACGCCCCGTGGAAGGACATCGAGGCGCAGGGCTGGATCGCCCCGGCGGACTGCGTCGAGGTCCGGGTGGATCTGGAGCAGACCGAGCGGTTCGTGTACGCGACCGCGGAGCCGGAGGACCGGTATCGCCTGGCCGCCTCCACCCCGGCGAAGTCCAAGCTGGTACGCCGGATCGCCGAGCACCACGCGGACGAGCCGCTGCTCGTGATCGGGCAGTACATCGACCAGCTCGACGAACTGGGCGAGCGGCTGGAATGCCCCGTGATCAAGGGCGAGACCACGGTGAAGGAACGGCAGCGTCTCTTCCAGGCGTTCCGCACCGGCGAGATCAAGCGGCTGGTGGTCAGCAAGGTCGCGAACTTCTCCATCGACCTGCCCGAGGCGTCGGTCGCCATCCAGGTCTCCGGCACCTTCGGCTCCCGCCAGGAAGAGGCCCAGCGCCTCGGCCGCGTCCTCCGCCCCAAGGGCGACGGCCGCACCGCCCGCTTCTACTCGATCGTCGCCCGAGACACCATCGACGCCGAATTCGCCGCCCACCGCCAACGCTTCCTAGCCGAACAGGGCTACGCCTACACCATCGTCGACGC
>DASXXB010000309.1:0-59273 GCA_036503355.1 Kribbella sp.
CCGGCTGCGGTTGGATGTTCACGATTCGGGGGTGATGCGGTTGCTGTTGTCGCCGGGTTGGCGATTCCGGCGCATACTTGAGACCTCATGCAGCCCAATCGCGCGACGACGCGTCGTCACCTGTCCACCAGCCCCTTCGCCGTCCAGCCGTCCGAGGCGGTCAAGACTTTCGACGTCGGCGAGCGCGTGTGCCACGACCGGGAAGGCCTGGGTCGCGTCCATTCGGTCGAGCACGACGGCGCCGTGATCGTCGACTTCGGCGGCGGCAAACTCCTCCGCCACGTCGCCCCCTTCGCCAAACTCCACACCCTCTGACCACACAGCAGCCGGTCGCCAACGCCCGCCCCGGCCGCTGCCAATGCGCCATAGTGGCGACATGCACGCACGCGCTGGCCACGGACCGCGGCGAGCTCCTGGTCGAGGACACCGGCACGAGACGGACTGGCGGTCGCTCGGAGCCGGCGCGAGCGCGTTCGAGAACCCCGCCGCCAAGCCCGCCTTGACAAGCGCGACGTGAAGGCCGCGCTGGCGCCGGGCGGGTGGTGGTACACCCGGGGTCGCCGGGTTCCCGGTTGTTGTTCGGCCCCGGCGCAGCCGCCGCGGCGGAGTCCGGACTTCGGTTGATGAGCTTCGACCGGCCGGGCGACGCATCGCGGCCGGCGACACCGGACCGTCGCGGACACCGCGATGGAGACCGGAATGGTCGCGGACCAGCTCGGGCTGCAGCGGTTCGCAGTCTGGGGATTTTCCGGCGGCGGACCGTACGCGCTCGCCTGCGCCACGACGATGCCCGAACGGGTGATCGCGGCCTGCGTGTTCGCGTCACCGGCGCCGTACGCGCCCGCGGAGTTCGACTACGCCGAAGGCTGGTCGGACGGAGCGCGCCAGGAACTGCAGCGGTACTTCACCGACCGCAAGTCCGCGCGGGCGAACTGGCGGCAGGACGCAGAGACGATGCTCGCCAACTGCTCATCCCCGGAGGGCTGGCTGCGCCGCTGGGGCGACCAAGCGGAACTGGACGCAGCACACAGCCGTGAGGTGGCCGAGTACCTCGCCGCGCACGTGCGCGAGAGCCTGGCCAACGGCGACCAGGGCTGGTGGGACGACTGGGTGTCGCTCATCGAGCCCTGGGGGTTCGACCTCGCCGGCATCCGCATCCCCGTACTGCTATGGCACGGGACTCGCGACCGCAACATGCCGGTTGCGCACGGCCACCGCATCGCAAAACTCGTCCCCACCATCGAGGCCCACTTCCCCGACGAGGACCACACAACAATCGAAGACAACCACCGCCTCGAAGCCTACGACTGGCTGACCAGCCGGCAGTAGGAAGGCGAGCCGTCCAGCAACAGGCAGCACGAGGAGATGCGGGTTCACCTCGCGGGCATGCCGGGCGAGCATCACTGGCGGCCTGATCGGCCACCTCCTCTCGATGACCGCCCTCCCCCACGATCCGCGTCGGCATCATCCCGTTCGAGGCGCCGATGAACCTCGGCCCCCTCCACGACTTGTACCTGTACGACAACAAACTCTGCGCCCGACGAAGTCAATCGGCACGCTGGGGCGAGGGGCTTCCGTCTGCCGCGGCGCGCGCCACGCTGTTCGACGCGGCAGAACGGAAGCCGACCTCGCCGGGCTCCCTCCCGCTCGGACGAAGAGAGGAGACCCGTCCGGCGCGCCCAGCGCCTGCTCGCCGGCCGGACGTG
The DNA here is from genome assembly GCA_036503355.1 of Kribbella sp. GTDB lineage: Bacteria > Actinomycetota > Actinomycetes > Propionibacteriales > Kribbellaceae > Kribbella. The sequence goes on from DASXXB010000309.1 coordinate 1,707, forward strand.
AGCGTCCACGCGGTACGTGGCTCAGGCCTGGCCGGCAATCCATCGACCGCTCTCCGATCCACCGCCGTGGCCGGCCGCCGTGGTCCCCGAGATCGAGCGCTTGACATGAGGTACCACCGGCGATCCTTGAGGGAAAGAGGTCGGCGGAACTTAACCGGGCAAGCCTTCGAACAAAGGCATCCCGCGGCCCATTTGTTGCACCAGACAACCACATCCGCCCTATCAGATCGCCCGTACGCAATCGTGTGCATACGTCATGTGACTGGTTGTCTCGCGGAGAGGGCGAGCACTGCACAAACGACCTGGCATGCGGCATCCTCGGCAAAGACAGGGGTATGACGGGCGCCTGGGGGCGGTGACGATGGCACAGGGCGGGATGTCCGGCGAGCGGCGCCGGAGACACCGGGGCCGGCCGAACAGGTCGGGTGGATTGCTGGGTGGCATCGTACTGGCGACCGTTGCCGCGCTCGCACTGAGCCTGGTCGGCGTGCTCGTCTGGGCCGCCGTCTTCAACCAGCACGAATCCAAGGGCCCTGAAGCGCCGACGGGTACGACGCCACACGCCGGCCACTCTGCTACCCAAGCCACGTCGGCCCGTCAGGCAGCAAGCCCAAGCCCTCTCCTGGCGCAGGCGGACCCGGTCACTGCCTGCATCGCCGAGGTGCAGGCGGCCGATGCCGAGGTCGCCGCGGCCGCCGTCGGGATCGGTCACTGGGCCGAGCACATCAAGGCCCGCACCGACCTGTTGTCCGGCGCCCAGCCCAAGGAAGTCACCAAGGCGATCTGGAAGCGGACGCGGGAAGCCGGGCCCGCCGATCTCACGCGCTACGACCGGGCAGTCGCGGAACACAAGCGCTCGACGGGCGCGTGCGACCGGGCCGTCAAGGACGGCGACGGTCAGCAACTGGCCACGTGCCTACAGCGATTGCGAGTGCTGCAGAACGCCGTCACAACGGGTGCAGCCGGCATGGCCGATTGGCGGGCGCATCAAGCGGCAATGGCGGCTCACAAGGCCGGCGAGATCGACGCCGCCCACGCCCAAACCATGTGGGTCGCCGCCTGGGCAGCAGCACCCAAGAACATCAACGCCTTCAAAACGGCCAGTGCAGCCGTCGCCACCGCACCCGCATGCCGCTCCTGACGAGGCGGGCTATCTTGCTGGCGGCAACTCCGTCGATATGCGCATCTGCTGACCACCCCGTCCGGTCTCGAGCGAGTGGGTTCAGCGGAGTGCCACAATCGCCGGCGGTACGGCGGCACGCGTGGGTAGGGGTGGTCCGAATTCCTTGGCGATCAGCCAGATCGGCATGAAGACGAACTCGAACAGGCCGCCCGGAGCGAGCAGCGCCTGCCCTGCTCCGTCGTTCATGTCGAGAACGCCGAGAAGGTCGAGGGGCACGCCTACGGAGAGCAAGAGGTACCCGACGAAGCCGAGAACTGCGATCGGCCGAGGAACCAGTCTGGTGGCGAACAGCAGGTAGGTAAGGAGTACGCCACCGATACCCGTCGGGAGGTAGACCCACAGCAGGTGGTTGGGGACCACTTCCAGCTGTGTCAGCAGGTAGATCCCGCACACAGCCGAGACAGTCAACTCGATGATTCTGAGGACCGGGTACCAGAAGGCAAGTCTGCGATCGAACTCCTTCAGGACCTGGTACATCAGCAGGCCGATGCCGACGACGGCGATGCCGGAACACAGCATGAGAACGACGCCGGCGGTCAGTGGGGCGCGGTTGGTGTCACCGTCCTCGAATGCTTGGATCAGTGAGGTGCCGAACAGTGCGGTGACCATCTGGACCACGAACAACGTTCCGACGGCGACCGCGATTTTCCTTCTGGACATGACTCTCCTTCGGGGCGGCTCGTTCGAATCGATCCCGGCCCGGGATCAGTGGGTGGATCAGTGGGTCGTCACGGGACGGTGATGACGAGCTTCCCTCGCGCGTGGCCCTCGATGAGGTAGCGGATGGCCTTCGCAGCCTCGTCGAGCGGGTACCGCCTGTCGATGACGGGGACGACCTGCCCGGACTCCAGGAGCGGGGTCAGGTCGAGAAGGAGTTCGTGCTTCTCGGAGTTGACGAACGTACCGAGTCGCTGCCCGACGAACGGGGACAACGCGATCGCCCGGAGTTGCCGATCGCTGCCGCCGAGCCACTTCCCGTCCGTCTCGCCGCCCATGATGACGAGCGCTCCCGTCGGTGTGAGGATTCGGCGCAGCCGCGACAGGCGGGTGTTTCCGGCGATGTCGAGAACGACGTCGTACCGCGTGCCGGAGGCTGTGAAGTCCTGCTTCTTGTAGTCGACGACCCAGTCCGCGCCGAGCGACCGAACCAGGTCGACCTTCGTGGTGCTGCACACGGCGGTGACCTCGGCGCCGAACGCCTTGGCCAACTGAACCGTGTAGCTGCCCACTCCCCCCGACGCTCCGGTGATCAGGACCTTGTCACCAGCATTGATGCGGCCGTGGTCGCGGACACCCTGGAGTGCGGTCATCGCCGAAATCGGGACCACGGCGGCCTGCTCGGAGGTCAGGTTCGCCGGCTTCGGCGCAAGCTTGGCCTCCGGAACGCGGGTGTACTCCGCGAACGTGCCCTTGCCGATGCCGAACACCTCGTCGCCGGGCCTGAACCGCGTGACGTCCTTGCCGATCGCCCCGACGACCCCGGCGACATCTGCGCCGAGGACGGGATTCTTCGGCGCCCGTACGCCGTACCCCGCCAGCCGGATCGGATACGGCAGCCCGGCCATCAGATGCCACACCCCGCGATCCACACCGGCCGCGCGGACCCGCACCAGCACCTCGTCGTCGCCGATCCCGGGCTTGTCGATCTCGCGGAGCTCGAGAACCTCCGTCGAGCCGTACTCCTCCTGCGTGATGGCCAACATCTGTTTCCCTTTGCGGACACGCCGGTTCCGACCGGCATCGCAGCATACTTACATTGTATGCTTACGTTGTAAGCTACGCCTCATCGGCGCAGCCGTCCAGAGCCGACCGTCACAAGGAATTCGATGTCACCCCAGACCGGACCGAACACCGAGCGCCGCATCCCCCTCAACCGCGAGCGGGTCCTGCGGGCAGCGATCGCACTCGCCGACCGGGACGGGATCGAGTCGCTGACGATGCGGAACCTCGGTCAGGCCGTCGGGGTCGAGGCGATGTCGCTGTACAACCACGTCAGGAACAAGAACGACCTCCTCGACGGCATCGTCGACCTGATCCTGGGCGACATCGACGTACCGCCGGCCGGCACGCACTGGAAGACCGCCATGCGCCGGCGATCGATCTCGGCCCACGAAGCCCTGCTGGCGCACCCGTGGGCGGCGATGCAGATCATGTCGCGGTTCAACATCGGACCCGGTATGACCCGCTACCTCGACGCGACACTGGGACGACTACGCGAGGGCGGCTTCTCGATCACCGGCGCACTCGACGCCTGGCACACCCTGGACAGCCACCTGTTCGGGTTCACCCTCCAGCAACTCAACCTGCCCTTCAGAGCCGACGAAGCCCCGCAAGTGTCAGCCAGCGTGCTCGGCGGGATCCCAGTGAACGACTACCCGTACGTCGCCGAAGTCATCGGCCACGTGATGCGATCCGGCCGGGTGGAGGACTTCGAACTCGGCCTCGACCTGATCCTCGACGGCCTCGAACGAACCCTCGCGCAATAACCGGTGGCAGCACCCGCCCTCCGCTTCCGACTGCTGCAGGAAGACGGCGCCTACCGGCAGCCATCACAGCGGCGGCAGGCGGCTCGTTCTTGCACTCCTGCTGGTCACCTGGCTGACCTCGATCCCCGCTCCCCCTGCGCGACTCGACCTCGGCGTACCTGCGCATTTTCCTGATCGGCCGGGCCGGCTTGGCTCGTGGCGTCCTCGCAGTCCGCGATCGACCCGCCCTCGAGGTCGTCTGGACCGAGTCATATCCGCTCGTCGGACCGGACCGGATCAAGGCGGCACCGGGTCACTCGTCAACCGGTTTACTAGCGCAGCAATCTCGAGGCATATCTCGACCACGGGCGAGTCCGCTCACCCATCCCGTGCAGCTGCCAGCACAGAGAAGTCGCCGCGAGCGCCAGCGAGCGAAACGCGGGCGCCAGCTCGCAACTCGCCGGCGTCGCCGGCAACCGATATGCCGGCGCTAAGCCGGAGGGCGGGTGGGAGCGCGCGAAGCTGGCGCGGGAGGAGCGAAGCGACGGAGCGCCTGCGTAGCACGCGTGGGTCGATCACACTCCTCCCCCAGACACACCTACCTGATGCGCATGCCGGAGATGGCTCGGCTGATGACGAGGCGCTGGATTTCGAGTGTGCCGGGCGATTCGGTGGTGATAGCGGGATATGGGCTCGGACCTGGGGTTTTGTCGGTCATTGGTGGTCAGCGCTGACCAAGGTTTATCAGCGTTCCACGGAGCTGTGACGGAGCAGGAACTTGCCAATAGCAACAAGCTTTCGAGGCTCAGGCACTGCCTACGAGTTGGCCCAGGGCGAACGTGACGGCCATCGCGACGGCGCCGCCGAGGACGAGTCTTGTGATGGCCGGGACGGGGCGGGCTTCGCCCAGGTGGGCGCTCAGGGCTTCGGTTCCGGCGAGGGCTAGCAAGACGACGGCGAAGGTGAGGGGGACCCGGATCGCGGGGCCGGGGAGCAGGATCGCGATCAGCGGCAGCAACGCGCCCACCGTGAACGCCAGGGCAGACGCGCCGGCCGCATGCCAAGGGTTCGTCAGCTCGTCGGGATCAATCCGGAGCTCTGCCTCGGCATGCGCGACCAACGGGTCTCGTTCGGTCAGCTCGGCTGCCACGAGTTCCGCCGTCTCGGGCCGTAGCCCCTTGGCCACGTAGATTGCAGTCAGCTCGGCGAGCTCGTCTTCAGGTGATGCGGCAAGCTCGGCCCTTTCGTTGGCCAACAGGGCTCGCTCGGTGTCACGCTGGCTGCTCACCGAGACGCACTCTCCGAGTGCCATCGACACCGCGCTGGCACTCAAGCCTGCCACACCCGCCGCCAGGATCGCGGTCCCGGACGTGGTCGCGCCGGCAACACCGACGACCAGCCCTGCTGTCGAGACAATGTCGTCGTTGGCTCCCAGGACCCCGGCACGCAGCCAGTTCAGCCGCCCGGCCAGTCCACCGCGATGCGGTTCACCCGGATGACTGGCCACCTCGTCGAAGTCAGACCCGTTCATCGAACTCCTTGCCGCTGTTGCCTCAGATGTCAGTGTTCCGATACCGATCGACGCCGCCGGCCTGCCGGATCAGGTCGGACACCAGTTCCTGGGCTTGCCCGATCGTGTCCTCGAGAGTCTTCAGGGCGGCCTCCGTGCGGCCCGCCTCCAGCGCCCATCGTGCCGCGGCCATCCCTTGGACGATCGAGTCGTTGATCTCGATCGCGTCGTGGTACAGCAGGGCGGCGGACTCGATCCGCCGTCGCTCCTCCTCTGCCCGCCGGAGCCGCTGCGACGCGTCTCCGAGCAAGACGCCGAGCAAGATCTCGGGCAGACATTGCGCGATCCACCCGACCAGACTCAACGTCGTGCCTGTCGTAACGACCCAGATCACGATGAGAAGTACAGCCAATGCCCCTGCGGCCAATCCCGCCCGCAGGCCGAAGGCCACCGCAACCAAGGCCACCGGCAAGGTGAACAGCAGTGTTGTCGCGTCGACAGCTCCGCCGTCGAGGAACCTGAGCGACAGCACACAGGCGAACAGCACACCCGCAACGACCAGCACGATCGCGGGGTGCTGCCGGAACCATGGTTCGCGCGGTGATCCGGCCGATCTGGCGGCCATCACGTTCATCTTCCCAGCCTGCGTCGTACGCCATAGCGAGCACAGGGGCCGAAGGTCATCTTTCCAGGGTCGCCGCGGCGTCCCGGCGGCCAGGGACTTTCGGCCCTACTGCCGATCACGACCGGCGACCACAGTGGATGCAGACCGCAGGAAAGGCCCACCGATGACTACGACGCACCGATTCGACTACTCACGCCTGGAGATCGTCAGCCGGGCGGACTGCCTGCGGTTGTTGCACTCTGTCCCGCTCGGGCGTCTCGTCTACACCAACGGCGGGCTGCCCGCGGTGCGGCTCGTCAACTTTCTCCTGGATGCGGACACCATCGTGTTCAGCACCGGACCTGGCGACAAGTTCCTCGCGGCGGAGCGGGGTGACGTGGTGGCTTTCGAGGCGGACGACGTGGACCTGGAACGCCACGTCGGATGGACGGTCACCGCGATCGGCCACCTTTCCGTGGTCACGGACGACGAGGCCGCCGAGCTGCGTCGTACCCTGCCGCTGCACTCCTGGCTGCCGATGGAAGAGCCGCGCCTGGTCCGCGTCGGCATCGAATCCGTGCACGGACGACGCCTCGTGCCCTGGGGTCAGCGGCCACGAAGCGGCGCCTAGGGAAGCTTCCCATCGCCGAGGAGAGTCCCTAGGCTGAGCCAGTGGAAGGCGACTCGCAAGCGGGGCGAGGGAGCTGGGACGAGGGGGCGCTGGAGTACGGCGGATTGTCCCGGGTACGCCTTGACGCCCTGCTGCAGGAGCTGCTCGGCCGGGTCAACGAGATCATGGAGTATCAGGACCGGCTGCGCGCCCTGTTGGACGCCGTGGTCGGAATCGGTGCGGACCTCGATCTGAACAGCACCCTGGACCGAATCGTCTCCGCCGCTTGCGAGCTCGCCGACTCCCGGTACGGCGCTCTCGGCGTGGTCGGACCGGACGGCAAGCGGCTGATCCGCTTCATCACCCACGGCGTCAACGCCGACGAGATCGCCGCGATCGGGCCGTACCCGGAAGGACACGGCATCCTCGGGCTCCTGATCGAGCACCCCGAACCGATCCGGCTGCACGACCTCGCCGAACACCCCCGGTCGTACGGCTTCCCGTCGAACCATCCGCCGATGAAGTCGTTCCTCGGCGTACCGATCCGCACCCGGGAGCATGCCTTCGGCAACCTGTACCTGACGGAGAAGACCGGCGGCGCCGACTTCACCGAGGACGACGAACGCACCGTCACCGCCCTCGCCGCCGCGGCCGGAGTCGTGATCGACAACGCCAGGCTGTACGCCGACACCGAGCAACGCCGGCGCTCGCACGAGGTCACCGCCGAGATCACCCAACTGATGCTCGGCGAATTCGACGCCGACCAGGCACTCCAGCTCATTGCCCGCCGGAGCCGTGAGATCAGCAACGCACAGGTGTCCGCCGTGCTCATCGCTGAGGACAACGAACTGGTCGTGCGCGCAATCGACGGCCCCGCAGGATACGGACGGTACGTCGGCCTCCGGCTTCCAGCTGACCTGCCCATTCTCGGCCGGGTCGTTTCCGACGACGGACAGGTGGTCGTGATCGAGGACCTCGCGCAAGTCCTCAAGGACGCCGGCGGTCTGACCGAGTTCCCCGAGGGGGCCGCGCTCGGCCGCACGACTATCGCGCCGCTCCCCGCCGGCGGCACGGACACCGGCGGCCTGCTGGTCGTCGCGCTCGAGCAGGGCGCGAACGGCCGGATGGCCGAAGGCGCCGACCTCGTCCGGATGTTCGCCGGCCAGGCCACGCTCGCGCTCGAACGCGCCCAGGCGCAGCGCGACAGGGATGCGCTCGCCGTACTGGAGGACCGCGACCGGATCGCCCGCGACCTGCACGACCTGGTCATCCAGCGACTGTTCGCGACCGGCCTGCAACTCCAGGGCATGCATCGACTCGCCCGGCCCGAGCACCAGGAGCGGCTGAGCCGGGCGGTGGAGGACATCGACACCACGATCCACGACCTGCGAGCGGCGATTTTCGAGCTTCAGCAGGCACCCGGCTCCAGCTCGTTGCGCGGCGAACTCCAGGCGCTCGTCATCGAGTACGCCGAAGCCCTCGGCTTCCGGCCCCAGTTGACCTGCACCGGGCCTGTCGACACCGGAGTGCCTGCCACCGTACGACCGCACATCCTGGCCGCTGTCCGGGAGTCGCTGTCGAACGTCGTTCGTCACGCCGAGGCGTCGCGTGCCCACGTCGAGGTCACCGCCGGCTCGGGACGCGTCGTCGCACGCATCTCCGATGACGGCCGGGGTATCGGCTCCAGCACCCGCCGCAGCGGACTGCGCAATCTCACCGAACGAGCACTGGCCGTCGGCGGCACAGTGCGGATCAGCGACAACAACCCGCACGGGACGATCGTCGAGTTCACCGCTCCGACTGACTAACGTCCTCCCAGGTCAGGACTCTTGCCCGCAGCACCACCGGCCTCCCACCGGCGAATCTGAAGTTGGAGAACCAGTGGGAGGAGCCCCCCGTGTCCGATCAGCTGCCGGCCAACGACATCGACGTACTGCTTGCGGCGGCCGTGGCCGCGCCGAGCATGCACAACACCCAGCCGTGGCGCTTCGAGATCCAGGACCACGTGATCGACGTCTACCTCGACGGATCGCGCACGCTCCCCGCCGAGGACCCGACCGGGCGGGCGATGCGGATCGCCGCCGGCGCCGCGACCTTCAACCTCCGCTGCGCGGCCGAGAGCCTCGGGTACGGCACCTGGTTCGGGCTGGCGCCGTACCCGGGAGAAGAACCCGACCTGCTCGCCCGCATCGTGATCGAGCCGACCGCTGCCCAGGACGACGAGCTGCGTGATCTGGCCCGCTACATCCCGTTCCGGCACACCGACCGGCAGCCGTCCGACGCCGTCCCGATCGCCGAGGACGTCCGCGTGACCCTCATGCAGGCGGCGCACGCCGAGGGCGCCGAACTCACTTGGCTCGGAGCGGCCGAGGTCCGCACGGTTCTCGGCCTGGTTCTCGACACCGACCTGCGCGAGATCGGCGACTGGCATCGCCGCGCCGAACGCGCCCACTGGGTGGGCGGCAACCGTCCCGCCGACGGTGTCCCCAGCTCAGCGCTCGGACCACGCTCGGCCACCTACCCCGCGGCGATCCGGGACATGGGCACCCGGCCACTTGACCGGATGCGCCCGGAGACCCAGTTCGAGGCCGACCCCGACATCGCCGTACTGTCCACCGAGTCCGACGAGCCCGCCGACCAGGTGGCGGCCGGTGCCGCGCTCGAACGCGTGCTGCTGACCGCGACCCGAGCCGGCGTCAGTGCGTCCTTCCTCAACCAGCCGCTCGAGTACGACGACCTGCGCCGCAAGGTGCAGCGCCTGACCGGACTGCCGGGCCACGCCCACATGATCATCCGCTTCGGTCACAGCCGGCCGCTGACCGGAACCGCCCGCCGGCCGATCGCCGATTTCCTCCCGAAGGAACCGTCATAACTCGGCGCTGCGCAGGTGCCGGGCGTACCAGTCGGGCTCCGGCGCTGCCGGCGTCAGCCGGATCCGTACGTCCACCGCGAATGCGCCACTCGGGGCTGCCACCAGCGGATTGATGTCGAGTTCAGCCAGCTCCGGCACCTGAGTCGCCAGCCAGGCGATCCGATGAATGACCTCGAGCACGGCCGTCTCGTCGGCGGCCTGGGCACCGCGGTAACCGGCCACGACCGGTGCGCACCGCAGGCCGTGCAGCATGGCGAGCGCGTCGAGGTCGGTGAGCGGTAGTCCTCGCCACTGACGATCGGCCAGGACATCGGTCAGCACTCCCCCGCTGCCCGCCATCAACAGCGGCCCGAAGCTCCGGTCCCGCACCACACCGATCGCCAACTCGGTCCCGGTGGGAGCCATGGCCTGCACCAGCACCCGCGGATCCCCGGCAGCGGCTGTGATCTCCTCGTACGCCTGCCCGAGCTGCACCGCGTTCGCCAAACCCACCCGCACACCGCCGATGTCGGTCTTGTGCAGTACGCCGGTCGCGCCGGTCTTCAACGCGACCGGATACCCAGCCGCGTCGGCGGCAGCAAGCGCCTGCGAACGCGTCGCGGCGGTCGCGACCCGGATCACCGGAACGCCGGCGCGCCGCAAGAGTTGACCGGCCGCCACCGGATCCAGCCAGCCGCCCTCGGGAATCCGCCGAAAGAACCGTTGGACGACCCGACGAACACCTGCTGCGTCCACCCGTGCCAGCTCCGGTACGACGCCCTGCGGCCGCGCACGCCATTCGGCGTACCGCACCGCCTGCGCCAACGCCCGCACCGCGCTCTCGGGGAACGGGAATACCGGCAGCCGCCGACCATCGGCCAAGGCGATCTCCGGTGCCGCATGGGCGGCGCCGACGCAGTTGACGACGATCGGCAGATCCACCCCATCAGCGGCGGCGGCGATCGCGTCGTAGATCTCGCCCACCTTCCCCGCCCTGGTCGCCGCGTAGTTCACCACCAGGCTCTCGACTTCCCCGCTGTCCACGAGAACCCGAATAGCCCGCTGCAAGCTCGACGGCGACGCGGCGGCACCGAGGTCCACCGGGTTCGCCGTACCCACGGCTCCGATCGCGGCCAGCTGCTCCTGCACGGCCGCGCTCAGCTCCGGCAACTCGAGATCGAGCCGGCCGGCGGCGTCCGCGGCAAGAATCCCCGCACCGCCCGCGTTGCCGACGACCGCGAGCCGACGGCCCCGCGGCAGTGGCGGCACCGCGAGTACGCGGGCCGTTTCGACGAGTTCCTCGACCGTGTCCATCCGCAGTACGCCGGACTGCGCGAACAGCGCGTCGACGGCGGTCTCCGGGGTCGCGGCGGCCGCCGTGTGCGACGCACCGGCCCGGCAGCCACCGATCGAGCGGCCGCCCTTGACCACCAGAATCGGCTTGGTCCGGCCGATCATCCGGGCCAGCCCGCCGAACTTGCGCGGGTTCCCGAAGGACTCCAGGTACAGGCCGACCACCGCGGTTCGTTGGTCGCTCCACCAGTGCAGCAACACATCGTTGCCGCTGACATCGACCTTGTTGCCGAGGGAAACGAACTCCGAGATCCCCAGGCCGGTTCGGCCGGCGTGCTCCAGCACTGCGATTCCGACGGCCCCTGACTGGGCAGCGATGGCCAGTGCCCCGCGCTGCGGTGAGACCTCGGCGAAGGTTGCGTTCAGGCTGATCTCGGGAGCCGTGTTCACCAAACCCAAGCAGTTCGGGCCGATCAGCCGGATGCTGTACCGGCGGGCAACCGCCAGCAGTTCACGCTGCAACTCACGGCCGGCCGCGCCGAGCTCCGAGAACCCCGCCGTCAGCACGACCGCGCCACCGACGCCCGCCTGGCCACATTCCGTCAGTACGCCGATCACCTGCTCGGCCGGAAGCGCGATCACCGCGAGGTCCACAGTGCCCGGCACGGCTCCGATCGACGGGTACGCCGGCACGTCCGCGATCCGCGCGGCGTGCGGGTTCACGGCGTACGCCGTACCGGTGAATCCACCGTCGACGATGTTGCGCAGTACCTCATGGCCGATGCCACCAGGGGTCCGGCCGGCGCCGACGACCGCGACCGTCCGCGGCGAGAAGAGGCGATCCAATGAGCGGTTCTCAGCGGCCCGCTCACGCTCGGCCATCTTCTCCAACGTCAGCGGATGGAATGCCGTGTCCAGGACCAGCTCGACGACCCCGCTGTCCAGTTTGCGAACCTGCTCGAAACCGGAGTCGACAAGTACCCGCAACATCTTCGCGTTCTCACCGAGCGTGTCCGCTCGCAGCCGCTCGATGCCGTTCTCCCGCGCCGTCGCCGCGAGCTGCTCGAGCAGCAGAGTCCCGATCCCCCGGCCGTGCACAGAGTCCTGCAGCAGGAAGGCCATCTCGGCCTCGCCGGCCCGCAGGAGCTCGTAGCTCGCGATCCCGACCACGTCGCCGCCGTACTCGGCGACCAGCGCGACATGCCCGTCCTGGTCGGCGGCCAGATGGTGCGTGTACTCGTCGGCCATCGTCCGGCTGATACCGAAGAACCGCAGGTAGATCGACTCGTCCGACACCCGGCCGTTCATGGCCTGCAGCGCCGCGTCGTCGTCGGCCCGCACCGGCCGGATCCGCACCACCGACCCGTCCGCGGCCAGCACGTCCTAACCCCCGGCAGGTCGCACACCGGCTTGCTCGATCGCGGTCACGAGGTCTCCTTCCGACACCCCACCAGCTCACCGCGCCCTGACCACCCACGGCCAGTGCCGTTGGTCCCGGCCACCAGGACCTTCGCCTCTAGGGCCGCACCGGCGAATGCCGCGAGGCTGAGGATCATGCACGAACTCACCGGAAAGCCCTTGTCCGCCGAGACAGTGGAGGACGCCATGAGAATCGTCGTAGGCATCGACGGCCGCGCGGACTGCGAGAACGCGATCCGCTGGGGCGCGGCCGAGGCCGCCGCCCGCGGTGCCGCGCTGCACCTGGTGCACGCCTTCGTGTGGGCCGAGTTCCGGGTGCCACTCGGCCCGAGCGACCTGGCGCCGGGGCTCCGGGCGCAGGCGGACCGGATCGTCGCGGACGCGGTCGACCTGGCCCGCAAGTTCGAGCCGACGGTGTCCGTGACGGGCGGCCGAACCGACGGCTTCCCGTCCGCGGTCCTGCTGGCCGAGTCGAGGAGCGCCGAGCTGATCGTGATCGGCAGCCGGGTCACCGGACCGCTGCTCGGCCTTGTGGTCAGCTCGGCCGGGGTCGAGTTGTCCGCACACGCCCGCTGCCCGGTGGTGGTCGTACGGCCCGCCGACGACTCGCTCGCCGGCAGCCGGGTCGTCATCGGGTACGACGGTTCGCCCGCGTCCGACGCTGCGGTCGAGTTCGGGCTCGGCTACGCCCGGCGGCACGACCTCTCCGCGCGGATCGTCACCGTCCTGGACGACGAAGACGATGACCACGACGTGCTGGCCGCGGTACGTAGGCACGAGCATACGAGCGAGGCCGAGCTGGTCGAGGTCGAAGGTCATCCCGCCGAGCTACTGCTCGAATGGGCGTCCGACGCCGAACTGCTCGTCGTCGGATCACGTGGACGCGGCGGTTTCGCCGGCCTCCTGCTCGGGTCAGTGAGCCAGACGATGCTGCACCAGGCGCCGTGCCCAGTCGCCGTCATTCCGAGCGCGGCGATCGAAGATCCCACGTAGGCGCGCAGCTCGGCCCCTGCAGGTCAACGTTGCTGCTTCTTCGCGTGTTCGACGGCGAAGACGGCGGCCTCGGTGCGGCGCTCCAGCTCGAGTTTGCGCAGCAGGGAGGAGACGTAGTTCTTGACGGTCTTCTCGGCCAGGTAGAGGGACTGCGCGATCTGGCGGTTGGTCTTGCCCTCGGCGATCTCGGCGAGGATGCGGCGTTCCTGCTCGGTCAGCGATGCGTACCGCGGGTCCTCGGTCTCGGCCGGGTGCCGAAGTCGTTCCAGGACCTTGGCCGTCATGGATGGGTCCAGGAGCGATTCGCCGGCCGCGAGCCGCCGTACCGCGTCGATCAGCGCTCCACCGTTGATCTGCTTGAGCAGATACCCGGCGGCTCCGGCCATGATCGCAGTGAACAGGGCCTCGTCGTCGGAGAACGACGTCAGCATCAGACAAGCCGGCGGCTCGTCCATCTGCGAACGGACCTCGCGGCACACGCTGATGCCGTCGCCGTCCGGCAGCCGAACGTCCAGCACGGCGACGTCCGGCCGTACGGCGGGGATCCGGGCGATCGCCTCGGCCGCCGTGCCGGCGTCACCGACGACCTCAATGTCTGGCTCCGCGTCGAGCAGCTGATGCAGTCCGAGCCGGACCACCTCGTGATCGTCGAGCAGGAACACCTTGATCGTCATCACCGTCTCCTTCGGCTGTACGCCGTACCGCGGCCCAGCCGGCGCTCCCCCAGCATCCCGCTCACCCCAGGCTACTGACCAGGGACCAGGGTCCCGCCGTGCCCGGGACCTTCGGCACGGACCCTGCCGTCCGGCCCGGACGCCCGTGACCTCGGACCCTGCCGGCCCGGCCGTCCGGCTGATTGGCTGGAACCGACAGCTCGAGAGGAAAGGCAGCACTCCGATGAATACACAGATCGCAGGTGGGCCGGGCAACCTCGGCACCCGGATCCGGCATCGCCGGCAGGCCCTCGGTCTGAGTACCACGGAGGTCGCCGAGCGCACCGGCCTGAGCACGGACCGCATCCAGCACATCGAGACCCGGCCCTTCGCCCTGACCGGCGCCGAACTGGTCCGCCTCGCGCACGCACTCGACGTCACCGTCGACGACCTGACCGGTCCGCAGCACCCGCCGACGCCTCACCAGCCGCCGCGTGCGCCGGTCCTCCAGCCGATGCGACGAGAGGAGTGCATCGTCCTCCTCAAGTCCGGCACCGTCGGCCGGATCGCCTACACCGGCGTCGACGAGGTCGTCGTCATCCCGGTCAACTTCTGCTACCGCGACGGCCTGATCATCTTCCGGACCGCCGCCGACAGCGCGGTCGCGCAGTACGACCTGGCACCGATCGCGTTCGAGCTCGACCACTTCGACGAAGGCATGCAGGACGGCTGGAGCGTGCTGGTGAACGGAATGGTCCGCCCCGCCACTGACCAGGAGACCGAGTCCGCCCGCGGCCTGACCCCCTGTGCCGGCGGCACCCGCGACACCCACATAGCCATAGACCCCCGCCGCATCACCGGCCGCCGCATCCGCTCCTGGTGACATACCGCAAAGCCACCAACCGTTCGAGACGGTTGGTGGCTTTCTCGAGTGTGTTCGTTCAGAGATCCAGGTCGTGCTCGCGGAGGCGGGCTCGGGCTTCGTCGAAGTCTTCGCGGGTCAGCTCGCCGGCGGCGAAGCGGCGTTCGAGGATGTCGAGTGGGGAGGGCAGGGTCGGCCGTGGCTGCCGGTGGGGGCGGCGGATGACCTGGACCGTCGCCCAGGCTGCGCCGCCCACCGCCAGGAACCACAGGACGACCACGGTGACCGACCAGAACGCCGCGCCGCTCATCGAGTGCATCATCGGTGGTTCACTCCTCTCAGGCGACCTGCTTCGAACCGGTCAGCAGCCGGCCGAGCTCCTCGCCCCAGTGCTGCGCACGCTCGAGCTCGACGTCGCGGATCGGTCCTGTCGTGTCGTTCACGAAGAAGCTCTCCGACGTCCCGATCATCTGCCGACCGCGCCGCCGATCCCGGCAACCGGCGTACCTTGGCGATCCGGGTGTCGAACGTCGTCACCCGCGGCGCCTGCCGGCCCCGTGGCGGTTCCAGCGCGGCCAGCCAGTCGCGGATGCCGACCTCGATCGGCATCACCACATCTCCTTGTTTCCAGGCGTCCTGCCGGGTCGACAAGCGGCTCATCGAGAACGCGTGCGTCGGACCCCCGACGACCAGCAGCCCGACATCGCCGGGTACGACGTCCGACGCCCGGTTGACCGGGATCGCTTCGGCCGGAACGTACTGGCGCAGCCCGTCACGGATCGCCCAGGCGATCCGCTCGGTGTTGCCGAACATCGTCTCGTACACGATCAGCGCACGATTCGCAGACATTGTTCCTCTCCAATCAGGACGCCGCGACGACAGAACTTGTACGCCCGGACGCGGGCAGTTGCCGGCGCTCGGCGTCGGTGAGGTGGTGCGGGACGATCGCGACCGGGCAGGTCATCGCCGCCAGCGAACGCCGCGCGACCGGATCGATCGGCAGCGGACCACTGTGCGCGCCGACGACGACCAGACCTACCTCGCAGCTCTCGTGCACCAGCGCTGCCGCCGGCGGCCGGCTGCTCAGGAACCGGGTCACCTTCACCGTCGGGAACCGGCTCGTCCACGGTCCGAGCGACTCCGCCAGCACGTACTCCGCCCGGCTGATCCACGAATACTCCGGATCCTCGTCGGCGAACGGGCGCTCGGCCGGCAGCCCGGCATGCACGACGATCAGGCCGCCCTCCCGGTCCGCAGCCTCGGCGAAGGCGAACTCCAGCGCCTCCGCCGATAGGGCCGTACCGTCGATGCCCACGGCAACCTTCCGGTCGAGCAGCGAGGGTTTCCAGGTCAGCGGTACGACGACCACCGGGCAACCTGCCCGCGCCGCCAGCGTCAGGTTCGCCTGCGTATGCATCAGCCGCTGTGGCCCGCGACTCCGGGACCGCCCGACCACCAGCACCCGTGCCTTCCGCGCCGCGTGCGCGAGCACGCGGCCGCGCGACCCCTCCCCGGCGATCGCTGCCAGGTCGAGCCCGTACCCGTTCAGGTGCCGCACGTGGGCGACCGCTGTTCGCAACGCCGCGTCGGCCAGCTCGGCCGGCGGCTTCGGGGCGTACGCAGGCGACATCGGGTTGAACGAGCCGTGGGCCGAGTAGGGCGCCACGAGCACGAGCTCGGCGCCGGACCGCAGCGCTTCGGCGGCGGCGTAGTCGACCACCCGCAGGTTCTCCGCGCTTCCGTCGACTTCGACCACAACAGGCCCGGTCCGATTCCAGCTGCTCATTTCACTCTCCAAGATCAAGCAGGTACGACGGCCAACGGGCACGTCGCGTGGTGCAGGACGCCGCGCGTCACCGATCCGAGCAGTAGCAAAGCCAGCCGGCTGTGGTGCCGGGTCCCGACGACCAGGAGCTGCGCATCGGTCTGCTCGGCGGCGTGCACCACCCCGTCCACGACATGACCACGTCGTACGTCGACCTGCAGGGTTGCGTCGGGATACTTCGCCTGCCATTCGGCGGCCACATTCTCGAAGTGCCGCTGCGCATTCTCCGACCACTCGGCACTCACGCCGGCGGTGTTCATGGCGTCCCAGCTGAACTCCGCTGGGAGATCCCATACGTGCAGGATCCGGACCGGCAGCTTCCGCTCGGCCGCAGCCGCGTTCGCGAACTCCATCAATGCTGCGTTGTCCTCGGCGTCGTCGAGCGCAACCAGCACAGGTCCGACGTGATCCGGCGGCTTCCAGTGCTCCGGCACGACCACCACAGGCACGGTCGTCTGTGCCACGACCGCCTCCGAGGTCGAGCCGATCAGCAACCGCTTGAACGTACCCACGCCGCGGCGCCCGACGACCAGCATCCGGCTGCCCGCGGCCACCTCGGTCAGTGTCCGGGCCGGCGGACCGATCATCAGATCCGCCTCGTTGTCGAGCCTCACCGGGCTCTCGTCGAGATACTTCTGGACGTCGTTGACGAGTGCCATCGCGGCGTCGTCGACGATCTCGGGGTCCCAGCCCGGAACGTGCCGGACTTGCTCGTCGATCACGTGCACCGCCTGGAGCGGCTCCTGCCGGAGCAGTGACTCCTGCAGGGCCCACTCCAGTGCACCGGTGTCACGCCAGGAGCCGTCGACCCCTACGTGGATAACCGGTTTGACGGTCATGATCGTCACCGCAGCCACGGGTACTTGCGGACGAAGTCCAGGCTGCTCCACCACTTGCCGAACCCCCACACGTTGCCAGCGGCAACCAGCGCGAGGACGACAACGGTGACCGCGCCGACGATGTGGTCGTCAAGTACCGGGTTGTTCTGTGGCGGCAGGTTCGCGGACCACATCATCAGGTACAGCAGGACGCCGCTGACGGCCGCGATCCGCATCCCGACGCCGAGGGTCAGCGCCAGGCCGATGCCGGCCAGCGCGATCATGAACAGCGGGGTGACCCACCAGTCACCGGCGATCGAGTGGTAGAAGCTGCTCATCGGGCCGCTGGAGCCCTTCAGGAAACCGGCCGTCACGTCGGCACCGTCGAGCCAGCTCTTGCCGGACTTCGTCGCGTAGCCGAAGCCGAACAACTTGTCGAAGAACGCCCACAGGAACGTGAGGCCGTAGGCGAACCGCAGTACGGCGAGCGCACGGCCGGCCGCTGTGGTGATGATCGGGTGCCGATCGCCGTCAGGTGCCATCACGGGAGCCGGCAGGTGCTGCTTTTGCGCTCTGTGCGGGGTGGTGGTCATGGTGTCGTCCTTTCATTGATTCCGACACCTCGATCGTTGCGTTTTCCGGGAATGACGGTCAGAGCCATTCGCACCCGAGCGACCCGAGCCGAACGGCCCACCGGACCTGGGACGTATGCCGCTGTCCACCGGCCGGCGGAGGGCAGACGCTCGAATCGAGCGACCAGAACGGACGATCGATGAACAACCAACTGACCGATGACGAGGTCGGCATCCTGCTGGCCGCCGCCGTGCATGCCCCGTCGATGCACAACACCCAGCCCTGGCGCTTCGAGGTGCAGGGACCGGTGATCGACGTACTGCTCGACGAGGAGCGGATGCTGCCGTTCGAGGACGTGTCTGGACGTGCCGTCCACATCAGTGTCGGTGCCGCGGTCTTCAACCTCCAGGTCGCCGCCGCGATGCTCGGGCACGAGTCCCGTGTCGCCGTACATCCCGATCCGGTACGGCCCGAGATCACCGCCCGGATCTTCCTGGCCGACCGCGGGGTGCCGGTCCCCGGACCCAGCGAGTTGTACGGCGAGGTCTCGCGGCGGCACACGTACCGTGGGCCGCTGCTCGACCAGCCGATCCACCAGGTCGTACGGCACGAACTGAACGCCGCTGCGCGGGCCGAAGGCGCCGAGCTGCAGTGGCTCAACGCGGCGGACCTCGGTGCGCTGCTCCGGCAGACCGAGGACGAGGACCTCTGCGACGAAGCGCGCAGTGTCGAACGACACGCCTGGATCGGAGGCGACCGGCCGCACGACGGCATCCCGGAGAACGCCCTCGGGCCGCTTCCGGTCCGGCCGTCCTTCGTCCGCGACCTGTCCGCCGGCTTCGACAGCACCCATCGCAGCCAAGCCGTCTACGAGGACGACCCGAGCATCGTCGTACTGGCAACGCCTGACGAGCATGTCGCAGCGTGGGTGCAGGCGGGTCTCGCCTTGCAGCATGTGCTGCTCACAGCCACGTCGTACGGCCTCGCCGCGTCGTTCCTCGACCAGCTCCTCGAGCGCCCCGCCCCGCGGGCTCGAGTCCGCGACCTGATCGGCGGCCACGCCTGGCCCCAAATGGTGATCCGCATCGGCTACCCCGCACAGTCCACCGGCCACACCGGTCGCCGGAACTGGCACGAATCCTTCGACCGGTGGTTCTGAACAAATCTCGACACAGGGAGTTCACCATGAGCATGCACCCCACCCCGATCGTCGTCGGGTACGACGGTTCGGACGGCAGCCGGAGCGCCCTCGCCTGGGCGACCGCCGAGGCCGTCCGGACGATGGCACCGCTCCGGCTCGTCGAAGCCTTCGAGCTCGTCATCATCACCCGTCCCTCGCCAGGGCACGTCGTACCGCTCGACGCGATCCGCACTGCCCGCCAACGAGGGCTCGACGCCGCAGCCGAAAGTGTTCGTCTGCACCATCCTGAGCTCACCGTCGACACGAGCCTGGTCGGCGGCGCGGCATCGAAGGTCCTGATCGAAGCCGCCGAAGACGCCCGGCTGGTCGTCCTCGGGTCACGCGGCCTCGGAGGCTGGAGCGGACTGCTCGTCGGGTCGGTCGCGGTCCAGGTCACGACGCACGCGCAGTGCCCCGTCGTCGTGATCCCGCACGAGCCACAGCCACACGATCAACCCGGCTCCTCCGTCGTCGTCGGTGTGGACGGGTCGAAGTCCTCCGCCAAGGCGATCGACTTCGCTTTCGACCAGGCCGAGGCGCTGCACGCGCAGGTCGTCGCCGTACACGGGTGGACCAGCCCTTACCTGACCTATGCCGACGGCGCGTCCATGCTGCAGTTCGACGAGGACAAGATCCGCGAGGAGACCCGGTTGCTGGTCGCCGAGTCCGTGGCCGGCGCAGCGGCCGACCACCCGGACGTCCGGTGGACCACCGAACTCGTCATGGGCTCGGCAGGACAGGCGTTGGTACGGAGCTCCGAGTCCGCCGACCTGGTAGTCGTCGGCACACGCGGACGTGGCGGTTTCACCGGGCTGCTCCTCGGATCTGTCAGCCAGACCGTCCTGCACCACACGCACTGCCCGATCGCCATCGTCCGCTGAGCGCACCGTGCCCCAGGTCAGAGCCCTCACCGAGCAACCGACAGCGGTCCGCCGCGCCGTGCTCGTCCCGGAGCAGCTGACCGACTGGGTACCGTCAGCCTGTGCCGTGGTCGCCGAGCACCTGCGCCACCACGGCATCGCGCCGACCGGCTTCCCGTTCGCCCGCTGCCACGCACTCCCCGACGGGCTGATCGAGGCGGAGGCCGGCTTCCCGGTCGGCGCCCCGATCGCCGACAGCGCAGTGGCCCAGCCGTCCACGCTGCCCGGTGGCGCAGTCGTCGCCATCTGGCACACAGATCCGGACGAGAAACTGGCGCTCACCTACCAGGCCGTCGAGGACTGGCTGCAGAAGGAAGGCGCGGTTCCGACCGGCGACAGCTGGGAGATCTACCACGACCTCCCCACCTGCGACGACGTCGGCACCCGCATCGAGATCATCCAGCCGATCACCTTCGCGTGACGTCCGAGAGCCGCGGTCCCGCTGTTCGCGGGGCCGCGGCTCTTCGAGGTGCCCTAGAAGCCCTGCTCGCCGAACAGCGCGACCTTCAGCGCTCCCGTGGTGGCTGGGTCGGAGAAGACGTCGTACGCGTCCTGCATCTCGTCGAGGCCGAAGCGGTGCGTGATCAGGCCCGGCAACTGCAGCCGGCCCGCGGACAGCATCGACAGCAGGCGCGGTGTGGAGAACGTGTCGACCAGCCCGGTGGTGATCGTGACGTTCTTGATCCACAGATCCTCGAGGTGCAGCGTCGCCGGCGCGCCGTGGACTCCGACATTCGCCACCGTGCCGCCCGGACGGACGACGCGCGTGCAGAGCTCGAACGTAGCCGGTACGCCGACCGCCTCGATCGCCACGTCCGCGCCGAGCCCACCGGTCAGCTCCCGAACCGTCGCCTCCACATCCTCGTCCGGACCGAGCGCCAGGTCGGCGCCCCGCTCCAGCGCAGCCTTGCGGCGCGAGTCGGCCGCGTCGACAACCACGACCCGCGACGGCGTGAACAACTTGCTCGTCGCCAGCGCAGCCAGGCCGATCGGACCGGCACCGACGATCACCACGGTGTCGCCCGGGGAGACCTTGCCGTTGAGTACGCCGACCTCGTACGACGTCGGCAGGATGTCGGCCAGCAGTACGGCCTCCTCGTTGCTGACGTTGTCCGGCAGCTTGTACACCGACCGGTCCGCGAACGGGACCCGGACCTGTTCGGCCTGCGTGCCGTCGATCAGGTGGCCGAGGATCCAGCCCCCTCCGCCGAGGCACTGACCGTAGTGGCCCTGCCGGCAGTACTCGCACCGGCCGCAGGCGGTGATACACGAGATCAGCACCCGATCGCCGATCGCCACGCCACGGACGCCGCCGCCGACGGCCGTGATCGTGCCGACGGCCTCGTGGCCGAGGATCCGGCCCGGCTGGACGGTCGGTACGTCGCCCTTCAGGATGTGCAGATCGGTGCCGCAGATCGTCACCGCGTCGACGCGGACGATCGCGTCCTCAGGATCCTGGATCACCGGGTCCGGCACCTCGTGCCAGTTCCGCTGCCCCGGACCGTTGTAGACCAACGCCTTCATCACGAACCTCCCTGGACGAGACTTCCCACCTTCGACTCTGATCCGTCCGTACGCCGGCGGCAGCGGCCGAAATACACCCGTCGACCGGGACCTTCGGTGCCCGTCGATCAGGACCTTCCGCCCTGCCCGGGCCGGCGTCCCGGGACTTGACTGGAGGTGCCGGTAGGAGGCGCCATGACACTCGAACTGCCCGTTCTGGTGGGGATCGACGGATCGCGCGACGGCCTGATCGCATTGACCTGGGCGGCTGCCTACGCCGCCGTACAACGAGCGCCGCTGCATGCTGTGTACGTCCTCGACGACGATCGGCAACTACCCGCCGGCGGACCGCCGAGCAAGGCCGAAGGTCCCGACGACGGCACCGAAGTGCTCGACGAAGCGCTCCAGGAACTCGGACGCATCGGCTTCCACGCCGCGTCGCTCGAGGTCCGGCACGGGCAACCGGCGCGGGTCCTGCTGGAGCTCTCCGAACAGTCGCAGGCGCTGGTCGTCGGGCGCCGCGGCATGGGCGGATTCGCCGAACTGGTGCTCGGTTCCACCTCGCAGGTGTGTACGGCGCTCGCCACCAAGGTGCCGCTGATCGTCGTACCGGACATCTGGGATCCCGCGGCGCCTGCGCACAACCGGTACGTGGTCGGTGTCGACGGGTCCGTCGAGGGTCAGGAGGCTGTCCGGTTCGCCTTCGAACTGGCCGAGCAGACCGGCACGGAACTCCTCGGCGTGCACGCGATCGAGGTCCGTGAGACCTATCCGGACCCGAACAGCTGGTTCGACCCGGCCCGGCCATGGATCGAGACCGCCGACGAACTCCTGACGCAGACCCTCGACGGCTGGACCGCGAAGTACCCCGACGTCACCGTCCACAGTCACGGGGTCGTCGATCACCCGGTCCTCGTCCTGGCCCGCGAGTCCCGGGACGCGGACCTGATCGTGGTCGGCGGCCTCGGCCGAACCGCGTTCTCCGAACTGCGGATGGGATCCGTTGCGCGGGGACTGCTGTACCACTCCCACTGCCCGGTCGCCGTCGTACACCATCAGGAGCGCTGACATGGAGACCGTCATCAGGACCCGCGGGCTGACCAAGCGGTTCGGTCGCCGTACGGCGCTCGACCGGCTCGACCTGGACGTACCCGCCGGTGTCATCGTCGGGTACCTCGGCCCGAACGGCGCCGGCAAGACCACCACGATCCGGCTGCTGGCCGGACTGATCCGCCCGAGCGCCGGGTCCGCGGTCGTCTTCGGCTTCGACGCCGCCGACCAGTACGACACGATCCAGCGCCGGATCGGCTACCTGCCGGGTGACTTCGTCGCCTACCCCGATCTCACCGGCACTCAGTACCTGGACTACTTCGCCCATCTGTACGGTGGTGTCGACCGGGAGCGGATCGAACTGCTGGCCAAGCGGTTCGAGCTCGATCTCGGCATCCGGATCGGCGCACTGTCACGCGGGAACCGGCAGAAGATCGGGATCGTACAGGCCTTCATGCACGAACCGGACCTGCTCATCCTCGACGAGCCCACCTCCGGCCTCGATCCCCTGATGCAGCGAGAGTTCCGCACGTTGCTGCGCGAGACCCGCGATGCCGGGCGGACCGTCTTTCTCTCCTCGCACGTGCTGTCCGAAGTCGAAGCCGTCGCCGACACCGTCGCGATCCTGCGCGCCGGCCGCCTGGTCACCGTCCAGTCCGTCCAAGCACTCAAGGACCGCGCCCGGCGCCGCCTCGACCTGACCTTCGCCGGCACCCCACCGGCCGACCGGATCCACGCCGTACCCGGTGTCCAGCACGTCACCATCGAAGGCCGCACGGTGCGCGTCGCAGTGACCGGATCAACGGCTGAGCTGCTCAAGGCGGTCGCGCCGTACGACGTGACCAACATCCTCAGCCACGAAGCCGACCTCGAAGCCGCCTTTCTCGACTACTACGACGGGTGAAGCCATGTTCCGCGGTGTCTTCCTGAAATCCCTTTACGACGCACGGCGGGGACTGATCGGCTGGTCGATCGCGATCGCCGCGCTCGTGCTGCTCGAATCCGCATTGTGGCCCTCGATCCGCGACATGCCGAACCTGCAGCAGCTGTACCAGTCCTTCCCCGAAGAACTGCGGAAGTTCTTCGACCTCGGCGCGATGACCACCGGCCGCGGGTTCCTCAACGCCGAACTGTTCACCCTGCTGTTGCCTGCCCTGTTTCTCGTCTACGGGATCGCGCACGGCGCGCGTGCGCTCGCGGGCGAAGAAGAACGCGGCACGCTGGAACTGCTGCTCGTCACCCCGGTCTCCGGCGCCCGCATCGTCCTCGACAAGGCGCTTGCGCTGGCATCGTCGGTCGCGGTTCTCGGCCTCGCGCTGTTCGCCGCGACATCGCTCGGCAGCCTGATCTTCGGCCTGGGCATCAGCGCCGCCGACGCGGCCGCCGGCGCACTCGCGATGACGTTACTCGGCCTCGAGTTCGGCGCACTCGCGCTGGCAGTCGGCGCCCTCTTCGGCCGTCGTACCACCGCCATCGCGCTCGCGGCAGCAGCCGCCACCGCAGCGTACGTCGTGTACGCCGTCGGCCTGATCCTCGCGCGGTTCGAGTCGTGGCAGCCCTACTCCCCCGTCTACCAGGCCTTCCACGACGGACCGCTAGGCGCCGGACTCCAGGTCACCTACCTGTGGCTGCTCGCCGGATCCGCGCTGCTCGTCGCCGTCGCCCTACCATCCCTCGACGGCCGCGACATCTCCACCGCCCACAGCGGATGACGAGCAGGTCCGGATCAGGGCTGAGAGGCCCAGTCGCTCCAGCTCGCCTTCGCACCCGAATCACCGATCCGGACGACGTCGTACACGGCGGCGCCCGCGACCAGGACCGCACCTACGGTCAGCGCCGCGGTCAGGGCACCCGAGCCGGGTAGCAGGAACTTGCGCTGGAGCGGCGTGCGACCGGTGCTCTCGCGCTGACGCCACCACACGATCAGGGCGAGCAGTGCGACGCCGATCGCGGCGTAGATCGCGGTGTCGCCCAGTTCGGTGTGCTTGTGGATCAGGGGGTTCGGCGTGAGCCGGTGCTCGAGCCACTCACCGGCGCTCGTGGTGATCGGCACCAAGACGACGACCAGCAACGACAGAACCACGTTAGGCCCGGCGAGTCGCCGTCTGGCCGCGGGCCAGAGCGCGGTCAGAGCCAGCAAGGCAGCCGATAGCGGGAGCAGTACGACGATAGCGTGCACGAGCAGCACGTGGGCGGGGAGACCGTTGACTGTCTGCATCACGTTCCTTCGGATCGATCCGGTTCGGAAGGCCCAGACTTGCAGCGAGTTCTTGGCAAATTCTTGGAGCCGCTCATCCAGCGGTACGGAAGTGCGCCGCGTCGAGGGCTGACTGCAGCGAGCGGCGGTACCCGTCCGACGTGAACGTTGCCCCGGAAACGGCGTCGATCCGCGCGTTCTGCGCGGCGATCGCCTCCTGCTCCAAGCGCGGCAGCGCGAACGAACTGATCTCCTGATCACGCCCGCCCGACGACGGGTACACCACTGCGGTCACCTTCACCAGCCGCTTACCGCGGACGGTGATCCGGACCTGTACCGGCCCATACTGCGTATCTTCCGACGTCCCGTTCACCGTCACGTCGCTGCTCCTCGAGGACGGTTTCACGGCACCTGGCGACGCTCTCACGACACCCGGCGGCGCCGCGGACACCGGCGGCGACGAGAGGTGATTCCGGCTGGTCGGGTACAGGAACAACAGAACCAGCAACACGCCGGTACTCCCGCCGACGAGAAGATTGCGCCGCAACCGCGCGGAATGCCTGGTCACAGCGCGCCCGCCTGGTGCGCGGCATCGAGCGCGGACTGCAGCGACTGCCGGTAGCCCCCGGACGTGAACGTCGCCCCGGACACCGTGTCGATGTGCGCGTTCTGCGCCGCCATCGTCTCCTGGTCGAGCTGCGATACGGCGTACCCGTTGATCCGGTCGGTCTGCCCGTCGCCACTCGGATGCTGCAGCGTCTGTGCCTTGACGATCCGCCCACCCTGAACGGAGAGCTGTACCTGTACGGGTCCGTACTGCGTGTCGACCACACCGTGCGGAGATGGAGTCGTCGTGTGTGCTGATGGAGTCTTCGTGTGTGCGGATGGAGTGGGCAAGGCCGATCGACGTTGCCCGCCGCGGCTGGCCGAGCCGGCCGAGCGAGCCGACCTGTGCACCGGCGTGTCGGAGCTCACCACCGCGGCCTGGCCGGTGGCCGTCGCCGGATGTGCAAGGTCCGCGGCCGGCTTGCTCCGCGGAAGGTCATGCCTCCGACGATGCCCGCAGATTCTTAGCGATTCCTTGGATCACCTCGCCCAGCGCGGGAACGTCATGCGACTCTCAGCGGACGCGACGGCGCGTACGGCGACGGACGACGACTACCACGGTCGCACCGATGACCAACGTTGCGAGGAGCAAGCCGCTGACGAGGCCCAGTCGCTGCTCGAGGATGCGGTACGACGCTCCCGCCAGGTAACCTCCGCCGGCGACGAGTACAGCCCAGATCACGCCGCCGAAGAGGTTCGCGGCGGTGAAGTGCCAGCGC
Source organism: Kribbella sp. (assembly GCA_036503355.1). Lineage (GTDB taxonomy): Bacteria > Actinomycetota > Actinomycetes > Propionibacteriales > Kribbellaceae > Kribbella. The sequence continues at coordinate 27,541 of DASXXB010000309.1, forward strand.
GGCATGCGGCTCATGCCTGCGATGCCCGGCATCAGTGCCCTGAAGGCTGCGGTCCACCGGCCGAGGACCACGGCGACCGCACCGCGACGGGCGATCAGCTTGAGCGTCCGGTCGATCTGCTCGGCGCGGCGCATCCGGCGCGGCAATCTCCCGAGGAGCGATGGGCCGTAGCGCCGGCCGACGACGAAGCCCACCTGGTCCCCGGCGACCGCACCGACCGCGGCAGCCAGCATCACCACCCACAGCGGCAGGGCGCCCGCATGGGCGACCACCCCGCCGATGATGACCGCGGTCTCGCCCGGCACCAGGAGGCCGAGGAAGGTCGACGCTTCGAGCGCCGGCAGCAGACCGGCGACCGTGATCACGAGCCACGGCGGCAAGTTCGCCAGCCAATCGAAGACAGCGTTCACTGTCGCGACCTTCCCGGAGCGCGCCGGCGGCGCAGCAGACGCCAGAGCTCGTCCGCTCCCCAGGCTACGAGCGGGAACGCCGGCAGGACCAGGAGGTGAGTGGCGGGAGGGATGGCGGTGCCGAAGACCGACTGCAACGGCGGCAGGACGACCACGGCGGTAGCGAAGGCGACTTCGAACAGGACGCCCCACAGGAGCAGGCGGTTCGTGGTTACACCGATCGAGCGCAGTGAGGCGTACTGCGTCCGGGACGCGAAGGCCGTGCCGAGCTGGCAGGCTACGATCCCGAGGAAGGACATGGTGGTTGCCTGGAGCCACAAATGGTGGAACTGCGCGCCGCTCCCGGTCGGGTCGCCGGGGCGCCAGCCGCCGGCGAGCAACGTCCAGAAGAACGCGCCGACGACGAGCGCTGCCGACAGTCCACCCAGCAGCGCCCAGGACCGGGCAAGCATCGGGCCGTCGATCACGCCGTCGGTACGGCGTCGCGGCGGACGGTCCATCAACCCGGGCTCCGCCGGCTCACGGCCGAGGGCCAGCGCGGGCAGCGTCTCGGTGCCCAGATCGATGGCGAGAATCTGCAGCACGGTCAGCGGTAGCGGTATCCGCCCGCCGGACAGCGCGTAGATCAGGAACGGCACCACCTCGGGGGTGGCGTGGGCGAAGATGTAGACGATGAACTTCCGCACGTTGTCGTACACCCGCCGGCCCGACTCGACCGCGGTCACGATCTCGGCGAAGTTGTCGTCGGTCAGCACCATGGTGGCCGCTTCCCGGGCGACATCGGTGCCCGAGGCACCCATCGCGACACCGATGTCGGCACGGCGGAGCGCCGGGGCGTCGTTCACGCCGTCCCCGGTCATCGCGACGACCTCCCCCTGCGCCTGCAAAGCATCGGCGATCCGCAACTTCGTCTCGGGCGAGCTGCGCGCGAAGATCAGCTCGTGCTCGGTCGACAGCAGCCGATCCAGCTCGGCCTCGCTCATCCGATCGAGCTCGGCGCCGGTCACGACCGTCACGCCGTCGTGTGTGATCCCGACCTGCCGGGCGATCTCCGCGGCGGTCAGACCGTTGTCACCGGTGACGATGATCAACCGGATCCCGGCGCCCTGACAGCGCCGGACGGCATCGGCAGCCTCGGGCCGCGGCGGATCGAGCATCGCCACCACCCCGAGAAACACCAGGTCCCGCTCAACCTCGGCCCGCTCGCCGCTCCGGCCGCCAGGGTGGTCGGCGACGCCGATCAGGCGGAGACCACGACCCTCGAACTCGGCGAACTTCCGGGCGAACTCGGCGCGGGCCCCGTCGGTCAGGTCAGCTTCCCCGGAGCTCATCAGGTACCGCGTCGAGCGCGCCAGAACCTCCTCCGGCGCACCCTTCACGTGGACGACAACGTCGTCACCGGCGGAATCCACCGTGGACATCAGCCGCAGCGCCGGATCGAACGCGAACTGCGCCCGCCGCCCGCGCGTCCGCGCGGCACGGTCCAGCTCAGCGCCGAGTTCACCGGCCGCGCGGAGCAATGTCACCTCCGTCGGATCTCCGCTGTCCGCCCCCGCCTGATCGTGCGTCGCGTTCGAACACAACGCCAGAGCATCGGCGAGCCGTCGTACGCCGGCCTCTTCGGCCGGCTGCAGCGCGACCGCCCCTGACGGCGTCCAGACGTCCGTGACGTGCATCCGGTTCTGCGTCAGCGTCCCGGTCTTGTCGGTACAGATCACGGTCGTCGACCCGAGCGTCTCCACCGCCGACAGCCGCTTCACCACCGCACCGGCGCGCGCCAGGATCCGTACGCCGACCGCCAGCGCCAGCGTGATCGTCGGCAGCAGCCCTTCCGGCACGTTCGCGACCAGCAACCCGATCGCGAAGTTCAGCGCGTCCGGTAACGACAACCCGGCGACCGTGGTCCCGAGCACGAGGAACAGCGCCCCGGCCCCGACCGCCACCGCGGCGATCAGCCACGCGACCCGATTGACCTGCCGCTCCAGCGGGCTGTCCTCGCGGGTGACCCGCTGCGACATCGCCGCGATCCGACCCAGCTCGGTGTGCATCCCGGTCGCGAACACGATCCCGCGCGCGTCTCCCGCCGTACAGTTCGTGCCGCTGAACACGAGATCGCCGGCGTCCAGCAGGTTGCCGGCGACGTCGGTCAACTCGGCCGAGCGGACCACCGGTACCGATTCACCGGTCAACGTGGAGTTGTCGATCTCGACCGCACCACTGACCAGGCGTAGGTCCGCTGAGACCCGGTTGCCCTCGGCAATCACCACGACGTCCCCCGGCACCAGCGTGCGTGCCTCGACGGTCCGGACGTCGCCGTCTCGGACGACGCTCGCCAGCACCGGCAGGTACGCCGCCAGCGCCTCGACCGCCCGCTCCGCCTGACGCTCCTGCGCGAACGCGAGACCCGCGTTCAGCAGAATCACCACCACGATCGCCACCGCGAGAAAGCCGGTCCCTCCGACCGCAGCCAGCGCCGCGGCCAGCCACAGCAGCAACGCGAGCGGGTGGGTGAGCTGCCGCCCCAGCTCACCCACCCAGCCATTGCCCCGCCGCCGGGTCAGCTCGTTCGGCCCGTAGGCCTCGAGCCTGCGCTGTGCTTCCCGGCTGGTGAGGCCGTTCGGAGTGGTCCGCAGATCGCGGAACAACCGGTCGGCCGGTTCTCTGGGATCGCTCGTCAGATCCGTGGCGGGCACATCTGTCGTGGTCACCGGCCTGCTCTCCTAGTAGAACGTGGCGCCGGTGGTGCGCGTCGTGTCGTCGAAGCGCCAGGTCAGCTCGTTGTGTACGCCGACGACGCCGTCGACAGCGGCGACGCGGTCCGTGGCGAAGGTGACCGTACTGCGCCGCTCGACCTGGCCGGCCAGCGTGACGACGCCTTCCCGGACCGAGACCTGGACAGCTGCGGGGTCGTCCCACAGATGCCGGTCGACGACCTCACGCCGTACCCGCGCCATGATCTCGTCATCCGATGCCAGGAACGCTCGCAGCAGATCGGACCGCGTCACGATGCCGGTCAACTCGTCGCCGTCCATCACGACCAACCGCGTGATCCCGCGCGCCGCCATCAGCCGGGCGGCTTCGTCCAGCGTGCAGCCGCCCTCGATCGTCACCGCCGGACTCGTCATCAGCAGCTCGGCCGTCAGCGCGTCGGCCTTCGTCCGTGTCTTCCGCAGGAGCCAGGGCCGGTGTGGCTTCCGCTGGAACTCCTTCTTGCGCAGCAGGTCCGTCTCGGAGACGACACCGGCCACGCCGCCGTACATACTGCGAACCGGCACCGCGCTGATGTGATGTTCGGCCAGGGTGGCGGCGATTGCCTTGAACGGCGTGTCCTCGGCCACCGTGACGACGTTCTTCGTCATCACGTCCGAGACAGTCAGGAAATTGCGCATCATGACTCCTTGTGCCGGCGGACGATCGCGACAGGCGAGTCCGCGTGATGGAGAAGGCTCTGGCTGACGGAGCCCAGCAGCAGGCCCTTGACGCCGCCCCGGCCGCGGGATCCGACGACCACCAGCGACGCGGTGTCCGACATCGCGATCAGCTGCGAACTGGCCCGACCCTCCAGGACGGACGCACGTACCTTCACGTCCGGGTACTTGTCCCGGTACTCCTCGAGGCTCTCGGCGAGCCAGTCGGTCAGCAGTTCGTGGGTGCTCTCGAACGATGCACGGTGGTCGGCCTGCGGCTGCCAGCAGTACACGACCTCCAGCGGCTGCGACGTTCGGGCGGCCTCCTCGAAGGCGAATACCAAGGCCTCCTCGGAATCCGGCGAGCCATCGGTTCCCACGACGACCGGCCCGGTACGGCGTTCGCCGCGGACGACGACGACCGGGCATGGCGCCTTGGACGCCACGGAGGTCGCCACCGAACCGAGGACCGCGGCGGACATCTTGTTCCGCGACCTGGTTCCGACGACCACCAGCCCGGCCTCGCCGGCCTCGAGGAGAATCGCGTTCGCGGGATCGGAGTTCGCCAACCACCCGGATCCACCGTCGTAACCGAGCCGGTCCCGCGCGTACCGCACCGCGTCGTCCAGCTCGTGCTGGTACTTGTCGAGTGGCATCGGCGGCGGAACGTAGCCCTCGGCTCCGAGCGCCGGCCACCGGCTTGCTTCGTTCAGGTACGCGCGAATCACCCGAACCGGCGCCCCACGCCCCTCGGCCGCATCCACGGCCCAGCGCAACGCGATCTGGCTCTCGGGTGTGTCGTCGACACCCACGAGGACATACTTCTTCATCTCTCCCTGCCCCTTCACTGGCTCAGCTCGAATTGCGGTACGGCGATGCGGCGGACGCGGGCCGTCATGGTGGTTACTGGCGGCATCGCCCAGGGCCGGACCTCGACCGCGTAGAGCAGGCCGGAGCGGCCGTCCTTCGCCCACTCGAGGGTCATCGGGCGACGGGACAACTTGTCAGCGATTTCTGACCATTCGGCGAGCTGCTGAAGCTCGTCGTCGGTCAGCACCAGCGCCATCCGCTCGTCGTCCGTCGTGGCAATGGTCCGCGTTCCGCGTGGGTCGGCGTACACGATCTTGGTCAGCTTGGTGCCGCGATGCTTCACGATCAGCGGCCTGCGGCCCGGATGCACCGAGTATTGGTCGGCGTCGGCGACGGGTGGCTCCCCCAGTCCCCAGGCGGCGCGGACCCGGACGAAGGTGCTCTCGCCCCGCGCGTTACCCGAGGCGCCCAAGTCGGCGCGCACCATCGTCTGCACAGTCACCGGCATCACGACCGCGAGCTGATCGACGCCTTCCGCCTCCCGGTTGCCGACCGCAACAGCGTTGTAGAGGGACGCGAAGCAGCGCCTGCACGCCGCGACCACATCGGCGCCGTTGGTGAGGTGCAGGAACGCGACGTCCTGTACGGCGTCGGGCGCCGTCACCGGGCTGCAGCGGACGGCGACCTCCGCACCGTCACCGCCCAACCGCTCGTACGCCGACAGGATCTCCTTCACCACAGCCGCGGGTACTGCCGCGTCACGGAAGCCGGAGCGGATCTCCGCCGCGGCCACCCCCAGGTCGCGACCGGCCCGGAACCTCCGGATCGACTGCGCGATCGCCGGCCCTAGTCGCGCGTCCTGTACGAACTCCTGATACGCCGCGGCGGTCACCGCGAAGCCTTCCGGAATCCGCACGCCCTCTCGAGCCAGCTGCGCCAGCCGGGCCGACTTCGTCCCGACCTGCGCCGGATCCACGGCGCCGTTCATCGGTACGACGTACTCGGTGCTCATGACTCCTCCAACCGCAGCGAGGCGGCGACGAGCTCGGTCAGGTCGACCAGGCGGCTCGTGTAGCCCCACTCGTTGTCGTACCAGCCGAACACCTTGACCAGCTGGTTCTGGACCTGGGTCAGCTGCGCGTCGAAGATGCACGACGACGGGTCGCCGACGATGTCGCGGGACACGATCGGATCGATCGTGTAACGCAGGATCCCCTTCAGCGGACCGGACGCGGCCTCGGCAAACACCGCGTTCACCAGCTCGACCGTGACGGGCTCCGACACCTGCACCGTCAGATCGGTCAGCGACCCGTCCTCGATCGGGACCCGCACCGCGACGCCGTCGATCTTTCCGGCCAGGTCGGGGATGACCAGACCGACCTCACGAGCCGCGCCGGTACTGGTCGGGATCAGGTTCGCCGCGCCGGAACGCCCCCGCCGCAGATCCTTGTGCGGTGAGTCGAGCAGCACCTGGTCGTTGGTGTAGCTGTGGATCGTCGTCATCAGTCCGCGCTCGATCCCGAACGCCCGGTGCAGCACCGACACCATCGGCGCGACGCAGTTCGTCGTACATGAAGCGTTCGAGATCACGTGGTGGGTGGCCGGATCGTAGTCGTCCTCGTTCACACCCAGGACAACGGTCGCGTCCACGTCCTTGCCCGGCACCGACAGGATCACCTTGCGGGCGCCCGCGGCCAGGTGCGCGCCGGCGGCGTCGCGGGTCCGGAACTTACCGGTCGACTCGATCACGATGTCGGCACCGACCGCACTCCAGTCGAGCTTCGCCGGGTCACGCTCGGCCGTGGCCTTGATCGCCCGGCCGGCCACCATGATCGAATCGCCGGTGTGCCCGACCTCGTGGCGAAGCGGCCCGTACGTCGAGTCGTAGCGCAGCAGGTGCGCCAGCGTCTCCGGCGCCGCGACGTCGTTGATCGCGACCACCTCGACGCCGCCGGAACCCCGTTCGAGCAGACACCGCAGGTAGTCCCGCCCGATCCGCCCGAACCCGTTGATCCCAACCCGTACGCTCATGATCGACCCCTCAGTCGGTGATATGCCGTCGTTCTCATTCCACCGGCGGACGCGGAGGTCCTTGCAAGGCCGAAGGTCCTGGTTCGGGGCGCCGGACGACCGCGAGTACGACCAGCACCACGCCGAGCAGCAGCGTCACGCCCGCACTCGTGAGGACCGCGATCCACGCCCACTCCAGTGCCGGTGCGGTCGCGCCGACATCCGCGCGGACGTCGACGTTCCGGCTGCCGTCCGCGGCCATCACCACGAGCGTCCAGTCGCCGTTCTCGACCGGCCACGTGATGGTCTGCTCACCCGCGCCGGATGCCTTCACCCGCCAGATCTTCAGTGCGGTCGGCGTCGATGCCGGCGCCTGACCGGCGTGCTCGTCGTACGTCGCCCGATCGGGACCGATCGCCCTGACCGTCGTGTAGCCGACACCGGCCAGGTAGCCGGACACGTCAGCCGACTTCGCCAGGCCGACGAACACCGGCGTACCGTCGGTACTCGCGACCCGCACCCGGGCGTCGCCGAACCAGCTGTGCGGCAGCGTCGCGCTACTCGACTCGATCGTGAAGTTCTCAGTCGTCAGTGCGTAGCCTGTCGTGCTCAGCGACACCTGACCCGAGGTGACGAAGCCGGACGAGTCCCGGCGTCCTTCGTCGAGCCACGCAAGCGCGCCACCGACGGTCAGTCCGGCCACGGACGCCAGCGTGACAACGACACCCAGAACGAGGGCGACGATTCGGCCTGCCGACATCCGCTGCTCCGGCTGCCGCCGCACGGGGCCCGCGGGTGGAGGTCCGACATACAGTGGGCCACCAGGCACCGGCTCGTGGAGTTTCGTCGTACCGGGGTCGTCGCCGCCCATGTCCAGACGGAACGGAGGGTACTGGTCGACCATCAGACCGGCGTATGCCGCGACCCGCAACGCCCAGCGGTTCATCCCGAGGACCAGGTCGAACACCGACCGCGGATACCGTCCGGTGAACAGCAGCACGACCGCGGCCACCAGGACCAGGAGCCCGACGAGTCCGCCGCTCCAGGCCCACGCCCGGTCATCGGCCCGCGACGCGAACCACGTCCCGGTGCCGACGAAGAATCCGACGGCGATGTAGTGCGGGATCGCCAGCAACCACCACTTCACCAGCACCAGCCCACGGGACAGATGCTCCGGATACCGCACCTCGAGATGCGCGGGATAGTCCGGTACGTCGTGCAACGTGAACGGCGGGTACTTGTCCGTCCCCAACGCGCCGTACGCATAGAACTGCACCCGCCACCACCATCGCAGTACTCCGACGTTGAAGTCGAAGATGCCGCGCGGGTAGCGGCCGGTGAACAGGATCGCGAAGAACGCCACGAAGCTCAGCACCGCGAACGCGATCCACAACACCGCGAGTACGAGCAGATGCGGGATCACCAGCACCCACTTCACCAACCACAACCACCGATTCAGCCGCTCGTCCAGCGCCCCGTCCACCCGAACCGGGTACGTCGCCGTACTCATCACGTCCTCCCGTCAGTCGTCCGTCACAACCAGCGTCGAACGGCCGGCGTCCCCCGAGCAGGGCCGAAGGTCCCGCGCATGGCACGTCCTCCTGCTCTGACCGACCGCACGGCGGCGGCACACGGTAGAAGTGCTGAGCAAGGAGACAGTCATGGACGACAAGACACTCGTCGACCGCACAGGCCCGCCGACCGACGACCTGCGCGAACAAGCGGTGACCGAGCTACGCAAACGCCGTGAGCTCGCAGGTCACCTGATGGCGTTCGTCCTGGTGAACACCTTCGTGGTGATCATCTGGTACGTCACCGGAGCCGGCTTCTTCTGGCCGGTCTTCCCGATCTTCGCCTGGGGCATCGGCATCGTCTTCCACACCTGGGACGTGCTGTGGCCCCAACCCACCGAGACGTCGATCCGCTCCACCATGGACCGGATCGCCCGCCGCCGGTGACGAGCACAGTCAAGCCGGTCCCGCCCGGACCGGCTTGACTGTGCTCGCTTCCGGGATCACTTCTGGCCGCGGAGCCAGCGTGGAGCGATGTTCTGCCACTCGGCGTCCCATGCCTGGATCCGCCAGCGGTTCAGCGGGATACAACTGAGGTGGAACACGGCCCAGAGCAGCAGCCAGGAACCCAAGGCCGTGAAAAGGCCGGCCGTAGCGCCGAATGCTTCGTTGTCGGCGCGCGAACGCGGTGCGGTGACGATCTTGCCGGAGCGATCGAGCCAGATGGTCACGTCGGCGCCGGCCGGCGTGCCGATGACCACACTCGCAAAGCCCTGCTGGTCCACGCCCTGTGAGTCGACGTAGGAAACCTGAGTCAGGGACAGCGCGCTCCCAGGCGCGCTGGGAAGCGTCTGCACTGTGCTCACCAAGGTCCGGGCATGTACCTCGTGCAGAGATGCTCGCTGTCGCGCCGCGGAGGTCTCGAGCGCGTTCGAGACGCTCGTCCCGATCGCCGCGGAGGCCGGCATCATGATCAGCGCCGCAACGACCACACACCACAGCAGCACTGTCTCGGCGTGGTCCGACCAGCGTCGCATCGGGTTCTTCCGTCCGATACCCAGTCGACGCGCCTGCATGAGCACCCACAGCTCCCCAGCACGTTGCTTCCCGATGCTCATGACGACCTCCTCCGAGCTGCCCTCCTGGGATACAGGGGACCGGCTCGCCGGACCGGGTCCGTCTTGACGACGGTGGGTCTCGCGGCTTGTCGCCGCCGTTTCCTGGTCCGCTTCCGGCGAGCCGGTGATCCCCCTGTACCTCCAGAGTCGTCCCGCAGGCGCAGCACCATCAGGGCCCAAAGTCCCGACCGTACGGACCACCCGGCCCCGGTCAAGCGCGGATCACCACGTCGTCGATGGCGCGCCGTGGTGTCGGCGGGACCGGCGGCCCGTAGCCGAACCGGATCACCGCCTGCGGGCGTTGCCACGATGCGAGCGGATCGCTGACCTGTACGCGCAGCTCCTCGTGCTCTATCGCCTGATTCAGCAGCGACGTCGCGATCCCACGCGCGGTGGCCTCCAGCAGTACGTGTTCCAGCGCCTGGCCGGCTCGCAGCCACTCGATCGGACCGTCGTACCTCGTCGCCAAGACGGCGAGCTGCGGCTCTCGCTCGAAGTCGGCGACCGGCCGCGCCGCATCGGCCTCGGTCGCGGCCAGCTCGCGCACCACCGGATCGCCGCCCGCGATCCGGGAACCCAGCGCGCTCGACGGCACCCCGTCGTGTTGCCGATCGCCGCCGACCCAGCGTCTGCGCTCGGAAGTTCGCGCGGCGCTGTCGTCGTCCGCGACCATCGCCTCATTCGTTGCTATCCGCAACCACCAGCGCCGGGTCGGCTTGTCGATCCACTGCAGCGCGGCGCCTTCGGCCCGCGCACACAGATCGAGCTCCACGCGCAGCTGGGCCGGCAGACGCTCGTCGGTGAACGGTTCACGATTGGTACGGCGTTGGGTCAGGTACGGCGCCAGCGCGGCGATCGCCGCATCCGCCCGCCCGCCCAGTTCCACGACGGCGACCAGATCCGGCCGCTGCTGATCGGCCAGGTGACGTACGGCGGAACCCATCCCCCGGGCCGCAGCCGCCACCCGCAGGTTGAACACCGCCGCACCGAGCGACACGAACAACATCCTCCGGGACGGATCCTCGGCCGGCAACTCCCGCTCCCGGTCGCGGTACACCTCCACCGTCCGCCCGGCGAACCGGAACCGCCACGGCTGCGTGTTGTGCATCGACGGCGCCAGCACCGCCGCCCGCAGCAACGCGTCCCGATCGCCGGGCTTCTCAGATACGACGTACTCCATGATCGCTCTCCTTCGACTCGCCCTACGAGCGAACCGCCCGACGAACGCCGGCCCCTAGGGTCGAAGGTCCCACTCCCCAGGACCGATCGGCCGATGCAAACGGCTGAGTCGGTCACCGATGCTCGGATGAGATCAGCTTGGGAGGTGGATCGTGGGTGTACAGGTCAGAGCCGTGCCGTGCGTCCGGCAACTGGTGATCGACACCGGCCGGGCGGCCCGGCGCAGGCACGCGATTCACGGGCTGTTCGATGTCGACGTGACCTCGGCACGCACGGCACTTCGCCGTGACGATGCCACGCACCTCTTCACCGCGTTCGTGATCCACTGCGTCGCGGCCGCGGTCGCCGCGGACCCCGGCGTCCAGGCGTACCGCGATCTGCGCGGGCGGGAGGTCGTCTTCGACCAGGTCGACATCGGGCTTCCCATCGAGGTGGATGTCAACGGCAAGCCGTTCGCGTTCACCCACGTACTGCGCGACGCCAGCCGACGCACAGTCCAAGACCTCTACGACGAGATCCAGGCGATGAAGTCCGATCCGCACCTGAGCCCGTCGGTCCAGAAGGAGCCATGGGTGCACGCATACCTGCTGTTGCCGGCCTTCGTCCGAGTCGCCCTGCTCGGCGCCCTGCACCGGCTGCCCCGTCGCCAGCAGTCTCTGGCCGGAACCGTCGGAGTGACGGCGGTCGGCATGTTCGGCGCCGGAGCCGGCTGGGGGATCGGCTTCCAGCTGCACACCCTCAGCGTCGTCGTCGGCGGTATCGCACGACGGCCGATCTTGTTCCAGGGCGTACTCGTCGAACGCGAGTTCCTGCAACTGACCATCAGCCTCGATCACGACGTCGTCGACGGCGCACCCGCCGCCCGCTTCGTCCGCCGCCTGCGCTCGTTGCTGGTCGCCTGCGACGGGATCGACCTGACTGCAAAGGAGCTGGTATGAAGCACGATCCCGTGGTCGTCGGTATCGACGGCTCGCCCGCCGCGGAGATTGCGATCAGGTGGGGCGCCATCGAGGCCGCCGCACTGCGCAGCCCGCTGCACCTCGTATACGCCGTGGCGCCCGGCGGATCGCCGTCACTGGCCGGCGAGGTCGTCTACAAGGCGGTCGCGCAGGCGCGCGCGCAGGCGCGCGGACTCGAACCCCGGACCGACATCGATTCCCGGATCGAGACCGGTTCTCCGTCCGCGGCGCTCGTAAAAGCGTCAGGTACGGCGGCCCTCGTGGTGATCGGGAGCAGGGGTCTGGGTGTCATGCTCGGTGCACTCGTCGGCTCGACCGGCCTCGACCTCGCCGCGAACGCCCGCTGCCCGGTGGTCGTGGTACGCCCGGACCTCGGCGCCATGGCCGGCATCCGGGTCGTCATCGGATACGACGGGTCATCCGACAGTCGGGCAGCGGTGAACTTCGGTCTCGACTACGCCCGCCGGCACGATCTCGCCGTACGCGTCGTCGCCGCCCGGGTCGCCGGTACCGGATCACCGAGGAAGAGCTCCGCGACGCCGTCCACCGACGCGGCGGGCACGACGCCGAGCTCGTCCGGATCACCGGCCACCCCGCCGAACACATCCTGCGACTGTCGTCAGACGCTGCTCTCGTCGTCCTCGGCGCCCGCGGCCGCGGCGGCTTCGCCGGCATGCTGATCGGCTCCGTCAGCCAAACCGTCCTCCACCACGCCGACTGCCCTGTCGCTATCATCCCCACCGCCACCACCGGAGCCTGACATGACTAGTCCGATCACTCAGGTGCCGTCGGCAACCATCTGGCGCGTCGTCCATCGCTCCTTCGTCGCCCTCTTCGCAGCAGGCGCCGCCATCCACGTGGTACTGGCGCTCACCACCCCGCACTCCTACGACGGCTTCGCCGACGCGGCGTTCTTCAGCTGGACCACCAAGGCCTGGCAGCAGATCTTCATGGCCCACCCGACCTTCTGGGCCCCCCTCCTGGCGAGTGCTGAGCTGACCATCGCCATCCTCCTCGTAACAGCGCGCCGCATCGGCTACACCACCGTCATCGCCTTCCACCTCGCACTGATGCTCTTCGGCTGGGGCTTCTGGCTGTGGTGCGTGCCGGCCTTGACCCTCGCTCTACCAGCTGCCCGCCACACCTTCGCGAGCGACATCCAGCGTCGGTAGTTCGCCGCTCGTCAGCCAGTGCCTTCCAGCCCACCTGGTCGGGATCTCCCCAGGCCGTCCGCTTCCTCCACCGGCACGCGCGCCAACTCACTTCACCGGCGACCTCCAGTCCGACGTCGTCCTGGACGTCGACCCACCCTCAAGACGGCGCCAGCTCATTGACTGCATGACACCGGCACCCGAGACCACTCCCACGTCTCTCCAAGCCCATGACCTGGCACCTGTGTGGCTGCTGAGAGCGGCCACGACTTTGGTCCCGGTGGCCAGAGTCCAAGGACCCTGATGGGGCCGCCTCGGTCACGCGGACGGTTGAGGAAAGCCCGCGGAGGAGGAGTCATGGCCGGCAGCTACATCCATTGGGGAGTCATCCAGATCTCGGTCACCAACCTGGTGATCATCGCGGCGATGATCGCGGTGTTCGCGCTCGCGATCGCCGTACCGTTCCGGCACGGCGACGACGATCGGGACCGGCCATGACGTCGATCGCCAGCCGTACCGCGGCACACGACTGGCCAGCCAAGCGCAACTGGACAGTCCGCCTGCGGACGCGGCTCGGCCGGACGGTCCCGCCCGGGCAGCTGCTCCCGGACCGGCAGCCCGCGTACGTGAGCTCCTGGATCTACGTCTTCGGCGTACTGACCCTCGCCTCCCTGCTGATCGTGCTCGCATCCGGAGCCGTCCTCGCACTGGGCGGCCCGGCCTGGTACCACATCTCGGCGACCGGCCACTTCTTCAATTCAGTGCACTTGTGGAGCGTGGAGCTGTTCTTCGCGTTCATGGTGATCCATCTGTGGGGCAAGTTCTTCATGGCCGCGTGGCGGGGCAAGCGGGCACTGACCTGGATCACCGGTGTGCTGTGCTTCGTCGGCTCCATCGGTACGGCGTTCACCGGCTATCTCTCGCAGTCGAACTTCGATTCCCAATGGATCAGCACCCAGGCCAAGGACGGCCTGAACTCGGTTGGTGTTGGTGCCTGGTTCAACGTACTGAACTCCGGCCAGATGCTGATGTGGCACATCACGTTGCTGCCGTCCGTCGTCGGCGTCGTTGTCGTGCTGCACGTGATCCTGGTCCGCCGGCACGGCGTCGTACCGCCGATCGACGCCGACGTGACCGAGACCGGACCTGCTGCTGAGGAGGCCTCGTCATGACCACCACCGCAGGCGTACGCCGACATCGGACACCGGACTCCCACGACTTCCCGACCCGCTCCTACGACCTGGCCAAGGAGTTCGTCATCGCACTGGTCGTCGTGGCCGTGCTGACCACAGTCCTGGCCGCGGTGTTCTCGTCGCCCGACGAGAAGCCGATCACGCTGTCCGACTGGGCGCAGAAGGCACCGAACGATGTCGTGGCGACCGCGACCGGGGAACTCGCCGGCACGACCACGAGCGCGCAGTACGGCCCGCCGTACAACCACGCCGCAACCGGTCAGACGCTCGGCCCGCTCACGCTGCAGAACTGGGCCGGCGTACGGATCCCGATCGACTCCGCCAACGACCTCGTCATCACGCCGCTGAGCGGCGTCCACGGTGGCCAGCCCCTCACCAACGCGCTGAACGCCTGGACGTCGGCGACTCCCAAGAACCAGCAGGAATGGGCAGCGGCCTACGCCGACGCCCTGTCCAAGGCACCGGACGGCGCACCGGCCGCGGTCAAACCGTCGACCGCCTTCGGCCCGGTCCCCATGCTCAGCGCGAAGTTCCTGGACCTGGCCCGCTCCGGCGGACTCGAGGGTGCACTAGATGCCCATGGCAACTTCTATCTCGGCGACTCGACCCGAGGACTGTTGCTGCTCGCCGACGGCGCCTACCTCGAAGACCAGGCCCGCGCCAGAAACCTCGGCGGCGACCAGTGGGGCATGATGAACGAAACCGGCAACTACCCGGGTCAGCCGTGGATGTGGCTCTACACCTTCTGGTACCAGGTCAAACCGTTCTCGACCTCGGACAACGCCGACACCCAAGTCTGGGCCCTGATGATGGTCCTCACCCTCGCCCTGGTCCTCGTCCCGTTCATCCCCGGCATCCGGTCGATCCCCCGCTGGATCCCCCTGCACCGCCTCATCTGGCGCGACTACTACCGCCGTACCAGCCGCTGACGACCTGAATCAGCGCTTGAGACCGGTGGGAACTATGCGGGCGGCGATGTTGTGTTCTTTGCAGATGGCCAACAGTCCTGTGCCGTCGATCAGCTGAAGTGGCTTGCCGTTGGCGAAGTCGTAGCTCGACGGACCGTAGCCGCTGGTCGTAATGAGGATGCCGGTGGTTGCACCCTCGTGCTGCATCGTGCCGTACAGATCGCGGACGGCCGTGGGCGGCACGGTCTTGCGGTAGAGCTTGGCCTGGACGACGTACTTGCCCCCGCGGATCGGCGTCGGATCATAGGCCACACAGTCAACGCCGCCGTCGCCATCGGCCCGGAACAGAAGAGTGTCGAACCCCATCCGGGTGAAGAGGTTCTGAACGAAATGTTCGAACTCCTTCGGGGTGAGTTCGAGCAAGTTCGGTCGGGTATCGATGTCGCTGATCACGTCGACCGCATCGACGACCCGCGGGTCCGCCTTGTCGAAGGACATCACTGGTTGGACGGCCTGCAGTTCCTCCGGATGCGGTGAAACCTCAGCCGCGAAGTACTTGCGGACGCAGGATACCGGGTCAAGTTTGGCGAGCACCAACGCTTCGAACTGCTCGCGGGTAGCCCGCAGCGTGATCAAGCACGGTCGGATGGCCTTCCCCGTGGCCGGGTCGATCTCTTTGACGATGCCATTGAAGACGACCGTGCTGACAAGGTCGCGCTCACCGGCTCCGAACGCGACGTGGAGGGCGCGTAGCGCGATCTGCGCCACGAGCTCCTGGTACAACTTTCGGATCTCGGCCGCGGGACGTGGACTGCTGTCGATCGCATCCCTGGTCTTGATGTATCGGAACGACCTGTCGGCAGGCACGACGTCCACGCGCGGGAGCTGCCATTCGATCGCGAGCAGGTTCGACTCCGGGACATAGCCGGCGCGGCGTGTGGTCGGGAATCCCTTCGGGTCGGGGATCCTGGCGATCAGCATCTCGAAGTAGCGGCTGACGGAATACCGATCGGCGGCACGAACCTTCTGGGCGAAGAGTTTGACCTCGTTGTTGTGTGCGGCCGTCTCCGCGTCGAGCCGGACCTGGCGCTGCGCGTAGTCGTTCCTGATCTGCTGCACACGTCGTTGGCGCTGTACCTCGGCCGTGTCGTATGCCTTGAGGTCTTCGGCGAACAGCGTTTTGGCCTCAGAAGTACGCCGCGCGTGGCGCTCGGCGGCACCGAAGAGGCGCCCGATCGGGCCAGGAGGGACCGGCTCGTAATCTTCCCATCGCGGCTTGGCCGCGGGCCGCTCTGCCTCCCCGAGATCGACAGTCAGGACTGTGCGGCGCGCTCAACGGCGCGGCGCTCCGCCTCTGCTGCGCGACGCCAGTCCGAATTGCCTGTCCGCTTAGCCATCGGCACCCTCCCAGCAGCATTGTCGGGGTAACTGGTCAGGCACACAACGTGAACCGGAGTGGCAACTCGCAGCAGACCGTTCCTGACCCGACCGCCGACTCCGGACGAGGCGGTGATTGAGGTACTCCGTGGCGCGCCGATCGGTTGCACGGTGGAACGGCCCGGTCGGCGGGTCAGATGAAGAGAAGCTGGGCGCCTTCGGTCTTTTCGATGAAGTCGGCGGCGCTGATGATGGCTTCGACTTCCTCGTAGAGGTCGGATTCGTCGAGGTGCATCATGTCGGCGGACATCCGGCAGGCCCACAGGTGACCGCCCGAGGCGACGATCTGCTCGAGGAAGTCCGGTACGTCGGGGACGCCGACCTCCTCGATCTGCTTCTTCATCTGGTGCGTGGCCATCGCGGTCATACCGGGCAGGCCGCCCAGGCCTTGCGGCAGGTGCGTGGCGGTGTTGCCGAGCATCGTGAACTTCAGGTCGTCCATCCGCGACTTCGTGATCATGTCGAAGCCCCAGAACGTGAAGAACAGATGCGTCTCCACGCCTTCGCCCAGGGCGGCGTTGGCCAGGATCAGGCCGGGGTAGGCCATGTCCAGGTTGCCCTTGGAGCAGATGATGGCCAGCTTGCGGCCCTGCAGGACCTCGTCACCGAAGTCGGGGACGGTCAGTGGTGCGGTGGTGGTCATGTTGGCACCTCTCACACGCAACCGCGGGGCTTCGGCAGGCCGGCGACGTACGCCATCTTCTTGGCCGGTTTGCCGGGGAACAGGACGAACAACTGCTTGACCGGGATCCCGGCCAGCGTCGACACCCGGCGAATCGTGGCAGTCTCGCCGTGCGTCGGGTAGTCCTCGCGCAGGAACCGGATCGCCTTCCAGTGCTCGTCGGTGAGCTCAATCCCGATCCGGGCGGCGAGTTCCACCGCGAGCTCTTCGGTCCATTCGTCGAACTGCGTCATGAAACCTTCGGAATCGACCTGGACGGTCGTCATGGTCGTACCTTTCCTTTCAGCGACATCGCCGCCGGCAGCGGCAGCCACCGGCCCGGGAGCAGGATGTTCCAGTAGATCCAGCGGAAGGCGACCTTGCCCCAGTGGTTCGCCTTCGTCTCCCGCAGCAACGACAACGGACCCAGCGGGCCGAGCGGGAAGCGCCCGGGCAGCGGCTCGGTGTCGTAGTTGAAGTCGATCAGCAGGCCCTTGCCGTCGCCGGTCTCGACGAAGCAGTTCGCGTGCCCGTCGAACCGGTGCGTCATCGCCGCACCTGCGACGTACTGCAGGAAGTTCTCGACGAAGATCTCGCTCGAGAAGTGCGCCACGGATCCGGCCTTCGACGTCGGCAGGTCGTTGGCATCGCCAATCGCGAAGATGTCCGGGTATGCCGTGGACTGCAGAGTGTGCTTGTCGACAGGGACGTAGTTCAGCTCGTCGCCCAGGCCGGACGCCGCGACGAAGTCGGCACCCATGTTCAGCGGCACCGTGACCAGCAGGTCGTAGCCGACCTCGCGCTCGTCGTAGCTGACCAGAGTCTTGCGATCGGCGTCGACCCGCTCGACCAGGAAGTCGGTCTCGACGGCGATCTTGCGCTCGTCGAGCAGCCGGCCGAGGTACCGCGACGCGCTCGGCTTGGTGAACGCGCTGTCCAGCGGTGTCACGTACACGAGCTCGACCTGGTCCCGCATGTCCCGCCGCCGGAAGAACGCCTCCGCGAGGAAGGTGAACTCCAACGGTGCGACCGGGCACTTGATCGGCTGGTCGACCACGTGGACGACGAGGCGACCGCCGGTGAAGGCCTGCAGCGCTTCACGCAGTGCGAAGGCGCCGTCGTAGGTGTAGAAGTCGTGGATGCTGCGGCGCCATTCGGCTCCGAGCATTCCCGGGGTCTGATCCGGCCGCGGACTCGTGCCGGTGGCGACGACCAGGTAGTCGTAGCGCAGTACCTCGCCATCGGTCAGCTGAACGTCCTTGGCGATGGGGTCGACTCTCGCGATGTCACCCTTCAGCAACAAGACCCCGTCGCGCAGCAGCCGCCGGCGCGATCTCAGCAGATCCTCGCGGCCACCGAACGGTACGAACAGCAGGCCCGGCTGGTACAGGTGCTGATCGTCGCGGTCGACAACCGTGATGCGCCACTCGCTCAGCGGCAGCCGGCGCCGCAGTTTGTTGGCCACCATGGTGCCGGCCGTGCCGCCACCGAGGATCACCAACCGCTTCATCTTCCTGTCCTTCCAGTAGAGGGCGGTACTTCACCTCCACCCCACCTCGCGGCACGCGTCAGCGGCAGGGCCCTCCGCACCGGATCGACCCGGACTTTCGGCCCTGCCGCACGCCTGTCACCGGACGGATGCTCGAAACGCGGAAGGGAGTCACCATGTCCAAGTCGCCGCTCGGCAGCGCAGCGCCACAAGAGATTCGCCGATCCTCGAGAGGGAACGGCTGGTTCGTCTGGATGACCGGGCTGTGGATCGTCTTCTTCGTGCTGATGCACAACGGTCAACTCGACGACCTCGCGCGCTGGATCCGCGACCTGCCGATCGTGTTCGAGATCCTCGTCTGGATCGTGTTCCTGCCTCAGGTCCTGGCCACGGCCGTCTGGACCAGCGGCTGGTCCGAGGGCCTCCGGGTCACGCTGGTCGTACTGTTCGTCACTGTCTGGACCCTGGTCTCGATCCCGCGGCCGCGTAGGAGTTGAGACCGATGCGCCTACGCGCCCGCGACGTCGTCGCACTGGTCCTGCTCGCCGCCGTCGTGATCCCGTACCTCGGCTATCTCGGCTACGGTGAGATCGCGATGATCCACACCGCTCGCGCGATGGCATCCCTCAGCCTGATGCTCGGCGCGATCGCTTTCTGCGTGATCCGCGGTGGACATCGCCCGGCGCAGGTAGGCCGAGCCGAGGCCGGAGCCGCCGCGTTCGCCGTACTCCTGTACTTCGTCACCGTCGCGCTCGCAGAGACGGTCGCGGCCGAGCTGCTGCTCGCGGCGTTCATCCTCTGTCTGGTGCTGGTCATCGCGCTCGACCTGCTCGACCACGGTACGGAGTCCCACCGATGACCGTTCAGCAGACGACGCCGCGCGGTCTGTCATCCGACCAGGCAACATACGCACTCACCGAGCACGGGCCGAACACGATCCCAGCTCCGCGGGCGCCGTCGGCGTGGCGACGCGTCCTGCTGCAGCTGCGCGACCCGATGATCCTGCTGCTGATCGCCGCCGCCGTCCTCACCGCCAGTCTCCACGACGGCACCGACCTGACCGTGATCCTGGTCGTCGTCGTACTCAACACAGCCGTCGGCGTCGGCCAGGAGATCAGGGCGGAACATGCACTGGCCGCGCTGAACCGGTTGGCGGCTCCGCATGCCACCGTACGGCGCGACGGCCGCGCGACCGTCGTACCAGCTGCCGAGGTGGTGCCGGACGATGTCGTACTGCTTCAGGCCGGCGACATCGTGCCCGCCGATCTGCGGCTCGTCGACGCGGTCCGGCTGCAGGCCGACGAGTCGACGCTGACCGGTGAATCGGTTCCGGTCGAGAAGGACAGGACGGACGAGCTGTACGCCGGAACGATCGTCACCCGCGGCCGCGGAGCCGGCCTGGTAACGCGAACCGGACAGAACAGCGCTCTCGGGAAGATCGCGGCGTTGCTCTCCGGCCAGCGTCCGCGCGCGACACCGCTGCAACGCCGCCTCGCGGGGCTCAGCAGGGTGCTGAGTATCGCGGCCGTCGCGCTGTCCGCGATCGTCGCCGTCGCCGGACTGATCCGCGGGCTGCCGTTGCCTTCGATGATCGTGACCGCGGTCAGCCTGACCGTGGCCGCCGTACCCGAATCGCTGCCGGCGGTCGTCACCCTCGCACTTGCGATCGGGGCGCACCGGATGGCTCAGCGCGCGGCCGTCGTCCGCAAACTACCCGCAGTCGAAACCCTCGGCGCCGTAACCATCGTCGCCACCGACAAGACCGGAACCCTCACCGAAGGCATCATGCAAGCCGAACGCCTCTGGGCCGATGGTGAAACGCTCGCAGCAACCGGTATCGGATACGCCCCTGCCGGAAACCTCGCGTCCGTCGACGGCACGGCCAACTCCGGGTGGCCGGCCCGTTCCTCCGGCTCCTCCGGCGTTCGCCGACTGCTGCAAGATGTTGCTTTATGCAACGATGCGGCCTTGCGTCCGCCGACTGACGACGATCCCGCCTGGCGGCCGATCGGCGACCCGACCGAAGCCGCCCTGCTCACCCTGGCCCACGGCGGCGGCATCGACCCCGACGAACTCCGGGCGGCCTGCCCACGCACGCACGAGATCCAGTTCGACAGCGTACGCAAACGGATGACGACCTTCCACGAACAGCCTGGCCGCGACGAGATCCTAGTGATCGGCAAGGGCGCGCCCGAGGTGATGCTCACCGCCGACGTCACGCCGTACGGCGACATCGAACAGGCGAAGACCATCGCCGCCGAGCTGTCCGAGGCGGGGTACCGCGTACTCGCCGTCGCCGACAAGCTGCTCCCACCGGACGCTCCCCGAACCGAAGACGGCCTGCACCTCGCCGGCCTGGTCGCGATCACCGATCCCGTACGCCACAACGCCGCCGACGTCGTGTCGGCGTTCGACCGCGCTGGGGTCGGCCTCCTGCTCATCACCGGCGACGCACCAGGCACCGCCCTCGCCGTCGCCGGACGGATCGGCGTATCCGACGGCGAGGTCGTCACCGGAGCGGACATCGACAACGGCACGGACCCGACCAGCGGGCACGTGTTCGCCCGGATCCGCCCGGAGCAGAAGCTCGATATCGTTCGCGCCTGGCAGTCCGCCGGACACGTTGTCGCGATGACCGGCGACGGCGTCAACGACGCCCCCGCACTCCGCCGCGCCGACATCGGCGTCGCGATGGGCCAAGGCGGCACCGAGGTCGCCCGCCAGGCCGCCGACCTGGTTCTCACCGACGACAACCTCGGGACCGTCGCTGCGGCGATCGAGGAAGGCCGGCGGATCTACACCAACATCCGTACGTTCCTCCGGTACGCGTTGAGTGGTGGTCTCGCCGAGGTCCTGGTGATGCTGATCGGTCCCTTGCTCGGCTTCGCCGTACCGCTGCTGCCCGCGCAGATCCTCTGGATCAACATGCTCACCCACGGGCTGCCGGGCGTAGCCATCGGCGCGGAACCGGCCGACCCGAAGACCATGCGGCAGCGGCCCCGCCCACCGCAGGAACAGATCCTCGGTGCGGGCCTGTGGCAACGAATCGCCGCCACCGGAACTCTGATCACCGCCGTGACCCTGACGGCCGCGCTGTGGGCCCGCAGCGTCGGCGCACCGTGGCAGACCATGAGCTGCCTCGTCCTCGGCCTCGCCCAGCTCGGCGTTGCCCTCGCCCTCCGCCGGCCACACCCGCCCGGCGCCCGGCACCTCCGCTTCCTGGACCTCGCGGTCGCCGGAGCCGTGGCCGCCCAGCTGCTCCCACTCGTACTCGAGCCGCTTCGCGACCTGCTAGCCCTGCAGCCCATGACCGGCACCGAACTCCTGTACGCCTGCGCACTGGCCTCGCTGCCGGGTCTAGCCACCGCCGCACGCCGTATCACCCGCCGCGGCGAGACGCGCCGCCGTCGTACCGGCTAGCAGGGTCAGCGGTGAACGTGGACCGGTTGGTGAGTGATGGCCTCGATGTCGGACGCGGCGGCGTGCAGCAGCTTGTGCGCCAGGTCCGACAGGGCCCGGGCCACGGCCAACTCGTCGCCGATCTCCGCGATCACGGCGTCGTCCGGGTTCCGGTGCGCGGCACCGTGCCCGACCAGGTTGGTCTTGTCGTTCGTGTGCAAGCGGGCCTCCGCATGTGTGGTCCGCTCGTCGTCGTGCTCGTCGACGAAGACGTCGACGCGCCAGCGCCTGCTCGTGATCCTCGTGGTCATGGTTCCGTCCTTCCGCCCGGGAGCTTTCCGCTGTCGCGGCCATCGTCGAACATCCACCAGCCGCCCGGCAGGGCCGTCCGGTCCAATCAGCACGGGAACTTGTCCCCTGCCGGGCGAGCGTCCACTCCGGCGTATCGGCACCGTGACCGCGACCCGCCCGCTCAGCGTCAGACGGTTCGGCGTCAGACGGCTCCGGGGTGCGGACGTCGTTCGATCGGTCTGCCGTCCCTGCGCGCGGCGGCTCGGACGCTTCGTCGCTCCTGCCCTGCGTCAGCTCCACGATCCGGCCTGCGCACAGCTCGGCGTCGCACTCGGCCTGAGCGGTGACCAGTACGGCGGCACCACCCGCGGCCGCTTCGTGGAGCAGGGCCGGCAGCGCCTGGCGAGCCGCATCGTCCAGCTCGGTCATCGGGTCGTCGAGGACGACCAGTTCGGGTTCGTGCATCAACGCCTGGACGATGCCGAGC
Source organism: Kribbella sp. (assembly GCA_036503355.1). GTDB lineage: Bacteria > Actinomycetota > Actinomycetes > Propionibacteriales > Kribbellaceae > Kribbella. The sequence goes on from DASXXB010000309.1 coordinate 49,961, forward strand.
CGCCGCAGCTGACCACGGCTGAGCTCCCCCATCGGGCGATCGAGCTCCAGCCCCAGCCGGCCGGCGAGCTGGTGCGCGTACGCCGTACCGCAGCCGCGCACTGCCGCACAGATGTCCAGTACGTCTCGGGATGTCAGCGATCCCATCGTCTCCAGATCCTTGACCAGGTAGCCGATCCGCCCCTTCAGGTCGGCTGTGACTGGGTCAGCGCCGAGCACCTGGACCGATCCACGGGCCGTCAACTCGCCGACGACCAGCCGGCTGATCGTGCTCTTGCCCGCCCCGTTCGGCCCCGTCAGCACGACGACCTCGCCGTACCGCACGGCCAGATCCGTGAACCGCACGCCGTACGCCGACACAGCCGTCAGCCGCACCGCCTCATCCAACCGCTCCACCGTGCTCATCACAGCCTCCCGTCGATTGATTCGAGTCTCCGCCGCGGGATGTGAGCCGGACCACAGTCATCCGCCCCGAGTCGACCATCCAGAAGACCCCGGCGCACCTCGCCTCCTGGGCCGCCCGAGGAGGCCGTTCGGCGCTCGCGCGCGGGACTCCGCACCGACGACCACGGGACTTTCGGCCCTGTAGCGGTGCGCCCCATCGAACCAGGCTGACTGTCGAGAAGGAGCAGCCCATGAGCGAACAGACCCCGCTACCGAAGACCGTCGCGCGCTGCGTCGCCGCGACTGCACGGCTGTTGGTACAGCGACGCATTCACCACAGAACCGAACACGTCGGCCGGTACCTACGGTTCGCCGACGGCAGTGAAGGTCTGGTCTACAGCGAGACAGTGAATGGGATGGAGCCGCCGCTACGGCGTACGCACGTGCGCTGTGGCGGGTACTCGAACTCGTGAGCGTCCCGGGCTCGATCCATTATCAAGTGGTGCCCCGTCTGAGGCGCGATCAGCTGCTGTCCGATCCGCACATCCTGGACCACGTACGGCCCGCCGACCGCGATGCCTGGTGGCGTGTGACCGAGGTGCTCTGACGTACACCTTCCTTCGCATTCAAGTGCGGCGCCGGACTTCGGGGGATGGTAGTGGGTGCGGTGTGGCTGCCATGTCGTCGTACGTCCAGGTCAAGCGGTTGTCGACGGCAACCACTCCGTCGACGTCGCCGGTGAGCTTGGCAGCGACGTCCGCGGTACTGCGATGGTCGACCTCGCCGGACAGTGTCACGATCCCGTCGTGTACGGCGATGTCGATCGCGGACGGATCGTCCCAGAGCGCGTGCACGACGACGTCACGGCGGATCCGCTGCAGGATGCGATCGTCCGGTTCCAGGAACGCCTTGAGCAGGTCCGACCTCGTGACGATCCCGGCCAGCACCTCGTCGTCGCCGCCGGTGGTGACGACCAGCCGGGTGATCCCGTGCGCCGCCATCGACCGAGCCGCCTCGGGAATCGTCGCGTTCCGGTCGACGGTGATCGCGGGACGCGACATCACGTCTCCGGCCCGCACGCCTGCCGCCTTGGCTCGAGACTTGGATCCCCGCCACCGCAACAGCCAGGGCGACGGCCGGTGCTGGAACTCTTCCTTGCGCAGCAGATCCGTCTCCGAGACCACCCCACCGATACCGCCGTACCGGGTCACCACCGGGACCGCGCTGATGTGGTGAGTCGCGAGCACGGCCACCACTTCCTTGTACGGCGTGTCCTCGGTCACCGTGATGACGTCCCGCGTCATCACGTCCGAGACCTTCAACGGATGCCTCATCTCATCCCTCCTTCTCACCTCCACCGAACCGCGAACACAGTCGCCCGGACAGGGCCGAAGGTCCCCAGATGGCCGAACGTCCTGCCAGATCGGGACTCTTGCCCGCAGACCGCGGCTCGGCCCTCGGCGAATGTGGAAGTGGACCGAAGGAGTCAGCCATGACCAGCCAGCTGCAGCAAGAGATCGACCGGTGGGAAGCCCAGCTCGACCACATCGCCGAGACCAGCCTGTCCGACGACTGGTTCCTCGAGGAGCGCCGGCTCGCCGAGGCGCAGCAGACAGTCATCACGTACCGCGGCCGCATCCTGCCGCTGCTCACCAACCCCGGCGACCGGATCCTGGCCACCGAGATCGAGCACCTGGTCGACCGGCTCGAGGACCTGCGCAACGACCTGTTCCGCACCGTCCACCCGGTCACCTCGCACCTGGAGATCGCCGAGACCCTCGCCGCGCTCCGCGCGCTCGCCCAGATCGCCCTCCGCCGCGAACAGACCCTCGAAGACGCATCATGAGCACGATCACGTTCCTCGGCGCCGTCGGGACGGTGACCGGCAGCAAGTTCCTGATCGAGCACGATCGGCAGCGGATCCTGCTGGACTGCGGCATGTTCCAGGGCGAGGCGCAGTGGCGCCGCCGGAACTGGGACCCGTTCCCGATCGACCCGGCGACGCTGGATGCCGTCGTCCTCACCCATGCGCACCTGGATCACTGCGGCTATCTGCCGAGCCTGGTACGGCAAGGCTTCCACGGACCGGTGATCTGCACCCCCGGTACGGCGGAAGTAGCGACCATCGTGCTCCGCGACGCCGCGCACCTCCAGATGGAGGACGCCCAACACGCCCGCGCCGGCGGCTACTCACGTCACGATCCCCCGCGACCGCTGTTCAACACGGACGACGCCGAGGTGGCGATCCGCCTGTTCCGGCCCACCGACGGCCGCGTCGAGCTCGGCGGTTCGGCAGCTGTGACACTCCACCGAGCCGGACACATCCTCGGCTCGGCGTTCGCAGTACTCGAACTCGACGGACGACGGCTCCTGGTCAGCGGTGATCTCGGCCGGCAGCAGCACCCCCTGCTCCTCCCGCCGGAGCCTCCACCGGCCGTCGACACCATGCTGGTCGAATCGACGTACGGCGACCGCCGCCACCAGCCGCTCGACCACGCCGGCCTCGCCCGCCTGATCACCACCACCGCGGCCCGCGGCGGCGTCGTCCTGATGCCGGCGTTCGCAATCGACCGTACGGCGGTCCTGCTGCACGAGCTCGCGGACCTGATGCGAGACGGTCTGATCCCGCATCTGCCCGTGTACGTCAACAGCCCGATGGCCCTCGCCGCGCTCAACGTCTACCGCGCCGCCGTCACGAACAAGTCGCCCGAGCTCCGCCCCGAGATCCTCGGCGGCCCGGACCCGTTCGACCCCGGCACGCTGCGGCTGGTCCACTCCGTCGAGGAGTCGATGCGGATCAGTGACCCCGGCCGCCCGTCGATCGTGATCTCCGCGTCGGGCATGGCCACCGGCGGCCGTGTCCTCTACCACCTTGCGCGACTGCTCCCCGGCAAGCGCAACACCGTTGTACTCGCCGGCTTCCAGGTCCTCGGCACCCGCGGCCGCGCCTTGCTGGACGGCGCCCGCGCACTCAAGATCCACGGCCGCTACGTCCCGGTCCGCGCCCAGATCGTCGGCCTGTCCGAATTCTCCGCCCACGCCGACGCCGACGAGCTGATCGCCTGGCTCAAGTCAGCGCCGACAGCTCCGGAGACCGTGTACGTCGTCCACGGCGAGGACCACGCCCGCGCCGAGCTCACCCGAAGAATCCACGACGAACTCGACTGGACCGCCGTCACCCCGGCCCACCTCGAACGCGTTCGTTTCTAACTCGAAGGAGGCCGCGATGTCCAAGAAGGTACTGGTCGCGTACGCGAGCAAGATGGGTGCGACCGCCGGCATCGCCGACGCGATCGGCGAGGAGTTGCGCGCCCACGGACACGACGTCGACGTACTCGACGTCGCCCGGGTCAAGGACATCACACCGTACGACGCTGTCGTCCTGGGTAGCGCGCTCTACCTCCGGCGCTGGCACCGCAACGCCGTCCGCTTCCTCCATCACAACGTCGACGGGCTCCGGCAACGCCAGGTCTGGCTCTTCCACAGCGGGCCTGTCGGGCCCGACAAAGACCAGGACCAGTCGATGCCACCGGCGGTCCGCCATCTCGCCCACCAGATCGGAGCCACCCCTGCCGTCACCTTCGCGGGCCGCCTCGAACCAGCCACCACCACAGGCTTCCTCGCACGACACCTCGCGACCGGCGACCTCGCCGGCGACTTCCGCGACTGGGCCAAGGTCCGCCGCTGGTCCGCCGACATCAGCGCCGCGATCGAAGCCACCCAACGCAGCTCCTGGCACCGCCCACCCGGCGACCAGATCCCCAAACCCACCCCCAACCACCCAGCCGGCCACTTCCTCGGCTGAGCTCCCCCACGGTGGCTGCTACCTCGGTTCGACGCGGAGTGTGGTTGCTGCGGCTGTGGCGTTGGTGATCGCGCAGGTACGCGCCGAAGACGCCGGCGCGGCCAGCGGACTGGTCAATACCGCCCACCAGCTCGGCGCGGCCAGCGGCCTGGCTCTGCTGGTCGCCGTCTCCGCGAGCACCGTCGACCTCACCGCTCGATTCTCGACCGCCCTCACCTGGCGCAGCGGACTCCTGACGTGCAGCTTGCTTGTCGTCCTCGCGGTCATCATCCCCCACACGCGGAGCCGCGCGTTAGGACGACCAGCCTGAACACGAACACGAACCAAGCGAAGGAGAATCCCTCGACCACCACCAACGCCTACGGAGTCGCCGAAGCCGGCCGGCCCTCGAACCGGTCAAGGTCGACCGTCGAGAGGTCGGCCCGCACGACGTGCGACTCGACATTCTGTTCTGCGCATCTGCCACTCCGACATCCACGTCGCCGGCGGCGACTTCGGCCCTTTGCCTGTCCGCCCTCTCGTACCAGGTCACGAAATCGTCGGTGTGGTCACCGAGGTCGGAAACGAGGTGACCAAGCACAAGGTCGGCGACCGCGTCGGCATCGGCATCGGCATCGGCATCGGCATCGGCATCGGCATCGGCATCGGCATCGGCATCGGCTGCATGGTCGACTCCTGCCGTCGCTGCGCCAACTGCCGCCAAGGTGCGGCGGCGGATCGATCAGCCGTTTGTGACCCGAATGCCGGCCGCATGCCTGGCGGCTGGCGGCATGCGTTCCGCTCTCAGGATTCTGTGCTCCGGCAAGTCGGACACAGTTGCGGTTTGCGGCCACGTACTCGAAGACGCTCGAAACGAGACTCGCAGCGACCGCAGACGAGAACCTCGATGTCAGCGCCACCTGGCGGAGGGCCGGTCGGCTCCACCGAAGCGATCACATCAGCGCTCGGCAGCACCGCCACCTTGACCCGCGGCGAGACCGGCGCCGCAAGTTTCTGCTTCGCCCGGGCGCGCCGTTTCAGCAGATCCTCGACGGCGTCCTCGCGCGCCGCAGCGTCGCCGTACAGCGCGATGCCACGCTCAGCCCACCACAGACAGGCCGTCCAGTCTTTCTTCTTCTGCTGCCGAATCGCCATCTGGCGATAGGTCTCCAGCAGCGGAACCTTGCCCCACTTGGCCATGAATGCCGCGCAGATCGTCTCCATCTCGGCGTCATGACGCTTGCAGGCATCATCGAATTCATCCAGGGCAGAGTCGTACAAATCCCGGCACCGATACAGGCGCGATTCCAGCTCCGCGAACTGAAAGTGTCGATCGATCGGGTCCGGATCGGTCGCCAGCAAGTTCTGCAGCATCGCGATCGCAGAGCGATCCCCATCCGGCAGTCCGTCGTACCAGGACAGATCGTACGAATCGTCCTCGGCGTCTGTCAGCCAGGCCTCGCTGAATCCAGTCCGCATCGTCGCGGAGCCGAACACGGGCCGACCATGCGGCCCCGTCATCGGTTTCGCCACTCCGAACTCACTCGGCTCATGCTCCAGCCATACCCCGAGTCGCCCGGGCCCGTCCTCGTAGTAGCCCCCGCCTACGATGACGCCCCAGAGGCCGATGTGCGCTTCGTGCAAACGCATCAACTCGTTCAGTCCCGAAACATAGGCCGCGGCCGTCGAGCGATCCAGGTAACCGACGCGGTGCCCCTCGATCGCGACAGCGACTGCGTTCGGGTCGTACGCGTTCTGCGGTTCCGGTACCAGTACAGCCGCGACGGCACAGCGCACACTCTGACCGACCTGCGCACCGGAAAGGCTCCACAGAGCCTCCTGATACCGGCTCTCCCCGACGACTTCCAGATCCTCGTCGCCACCGAGCATCCGAACTGGACACACACCGCGCCTCTCCCGTTGTTCGCTCCCCCGGTTCTCCGCTCGACCGCGCAGCCGATCAATCCATCCCATCGCGCACGTCCCCTCCCTCTCGCCGAGGACATCGGAACGACGGCACACTTCGTTACTGAGCGCTACACCGCACTCGACCAACCAGTCCCGCATCACCCGCAGCGAACCAATCGTGGTCCTGAACGACCGCGTCACCGACGAACGACTCCCATGCCGCCGGCCCGGAACCCGCACGCAAACCGTCACCGACGCCTTACCCACATCCAAGCCCGCTACCCGTTCGAACAGCACCTCCATCGAGCACTCCCTCCGGCCTCTACCCCCGGCCGCGACACCCGCGACCACGCGCCGCCCGGAGGGCTCTGCCAGGACACAGACCCACGTGCTCGCAGCAACAATCCACCGGCACCCGAAGGCCCCGCGCCATACACATCTACGGGCTCACCCGCACCAGTGTGCTCCGACGTCGCCGGACGGCACCCACGATTCTCATCCCGCCGCCGCAGCGACGAAGTCGCAACCCGTTACACATCTTGCATTCGAGGCGTTTCGGCGATCTGCAACGCGTATTTCGTCACCTTCACGCGCCGTACGTTGAGCATTTATGGACGGCCTACCACCCCGGTTCGGACAAGATCTGACAGCGCGCCAACACGTCTGCGAGCACTGCGCCGACATCTACACCGCGGCCAGATCCGACCAACGGTTCTGCTCAGATCGATGCCGCCTCGGCAGCTGGCGAAGCCGAAAACTGTCAACGACGGTTGAAAACGGACCCCTTTGCGGCGGTTGAAAGTGAACCCCCTTGCTGGTTGTCATGGTTGGTCGTCGGTCGGTGTGGGGATCCGGCCGAGGTTGTGGTTCTTGAGGCGGTAGGAGTCGCCTTTGAGGGCGATGACGTCGGCGTGGTGAACGAGTCGGTCGATCATCGCGGCCGCGACGGTGTCGTCTCCGAAGACTTCGCCCCAGCGGCCGAACTCTTTGTTGCTGGTCACGATCAGGGATGCTCGTTCGTAGCGTGACGAGACGAGTTGGAAGAACAGGTTCGCGGCTTCGTGTTCGAAGGGGATGTAGCCGACTTCGTCGATGACCAGCAGCGGGTAGCGGCCCAGGCGGCGGAGTTCGTCTTGGAGCCGGCCCGCGGTGTGGGTTTCGGCGAGTCGGTCGACCCATTCGGCGGCGGTGGCGAACAGGACTCGGTGGCCGGCTTGGCAGGCGCGGATGGCGATGCCGGTGGCGAGGTGAGTCTTGCCGGTGCCGGGTGGTCCGAGGAACACCACGTTCTCCTTGCCGGCGATGAAGTCGAGTGTTCCGAGATGGGCGATGACGTCGCGTTTGAGTCCGCGGGCGTGGTCGAAGTCGAACTCCTCGAGGCTTTTGCGGGCCGGGAATCTGGCGGCGCGGATCCGGCCCTCGCCGCCGTGGGACTCACGGGCTGAGACTTCGCGTTGCAGACACGCGGCCAGGAACTCCTCATGCGTCCACGACTCGGCCCGGGCTCGTTCGGCCAGTCGTGGGACGGCTTCGCGCAGGGTTGGCGCCTTCAACGCCCGGGTCAGGAACGCCAGTTCACTGCTGAGGTCTCGTTCGGTCTTGACGACCGTGCCGGGCTTGCCGGGCAAGCTCGCGCGGGTTGCCATCAGGCCACCTGTCCGTCAGCGCGAATCTGGGTTGGTCCGGTCGAGGTGGCCGCAGTGGTCAGGCCGAACACGGCGTCATAGACAGACAGGTCTCGGTGCTCCACCACGACCTCAGCCCCGCCACCAGCCCCGCTCGCTCGGCTGGTGGCGGCTTGTCTGGTCGCTTCGTCTCTGCCCGCTGCGGCGTGGTGGGCAAGACGCTTCGCGGTTTCTCGATGGGCGGGATCGGTGATGGTCTGGTGCCGGGCCCAGCACCGTTGGTGCCTGCCCACGACCGTGTCGCCGCAGGTGATGGTGACCGTGCTGAGGTCCGCGTTGACGTCGACGAACCGGCCGACCACGACGGGGTCGACGGAGTAGTCGTTGGACGCGATCCGCACGTAGTAGTCCCGCGGCAGCCGGACCCGGGCCGACCATGCGATCGACGGAGACGTCGGCGGCATCGCCAGCATCGCCGCTCGGTCAGTGGCCCATCGTGCCGTCGGTGCGCAGCCGATCCGCCGCGAGTGCCGGGCGTTGGCCAGCGCCAGCCAGTCGGTCAGCTGGGCGTTGAAGTCGCGGTGCCCGATGAACGTCCGCCCAGGCAGGAACGAGGTCTCGAAGTAGCCGTTGTTCCGCTCAACCATCCCCTTGGCCTCCGGGTCGCGGGGCCGACACAGATGCACCCCGATGCCCAGGCTCCCGCGGAACGTCTCGAACTCGGCCGTCAGTGTCGGCTTGCCGCGCCGCCAGCATCCCACCGCGGACTCGTTGTCCCAGACCAGCTCGCGCGGCACCGCGCCGATGGTCTGCAGCAGCTGCCAGTGCCCGGCGATCAGGTCCGGTGCCTGCCGCGACGCGATCATCACCGCCCACCGCATCCGCGAGTAGCCAGACGTCATCACCAGCACCGGCGGTGATCCTGTCTGCCCAGCTCCCAACGGCACCCGGGCCGGCGGGAACCACAGATCGCACTGCACTCGATGCCCCGGGTCGTACTCCGTCCGGGACGCCGGATCCGGCGGCAGATAGTACGGCCGCAGCACCCGGACCCGGTCCTTGAGCACCGTCAACCCATGCTGCCAGCCGATCCGCTCCGCGATCACCGTGGCCGGCATCCTCGGGGTCTGTTTCAACAACTGCCTGATCTGAGGTTCGACCGCATCAACCCTCGAACCCCTCGAGACCCGGACATACCTCGGCGCCGTGTCCCGCGCCAGTGCACGACGAACAGCATTCCGCGAGATCCCCAGCTCACGCGCGATCGCCTTGATCGCCTTGCCCTCCGACCTGTGCAGCCGACGGATCTCAGCCCAGTCCTCCACTGTCATCACCCTTCACAGGGTCACGCACGGGGTTCACTTTCAACCGTCGCGAGAGGGTCAGTCTTCACCCGTCGTCGACAAAAACGAGTCCGCTCAGCAGTGGCAATCGAGACCGAACATGTGACCGTACTCCGCGCGGAAGTCGCTCGTGTCGGCGGCGCTCGAAAACTGAACACTTTCGGCGGTGAAAAGTGAGCACTCGACGATTGGAGTGTGATCACTTTGGAGGACTGGGCGCTGATCAGGAGGTTGGCGGCTGAGGGTGTGCCGAAGGCGCGGATCGCTGAG
>DASXXB010000310.1:0-12993 GCA_036503355.1 Kribbella sp.
GTAGCGAGGAGGTGCTCGGTGCGGTAGCTCGGCGCGCGGGGGCGAAGGTCTCGATGCGGAGCATCGTGGCCTTCGGTCCCGTGCGGCGAGGTGCCGTGCCGAGTGCCCCGCAGTAGGCGCTGGATCACCAGACAGGACCTATGGTCCTCCGCGGTGTGGTCGTTGCCGGTCAGCATCACGCCGAGGCGCAGGAGGCGGCGTTCGCTCGCCTGCACCACGTCGACGTACGAAAGCGCCGGTTCCACCTCACCCGTCATGACCGTCACACCACCTGAACGCGACGACCCGAACGGTCTGCTGCATCAGGTGCAGGATTGTGTGGAGACCTCTTGGGTGGCGGTCGCACCGGCGCGCGCGTCGGCGGACACCTGCTGGGCGGTGAGGACGTAGCCGGTGCGGTTGTCCTCGACGGAGGCGGCGAACACCACGCCGTACACCGTGCCCCTGGACGACAGCAACGGGCCACCGGAGTTGCCGGGGCGGACCGAGGCCCAGATCGAGAACGCCTCACGGGTGACGGTCCGGTCGCCGTAGATGTCCGGGCCGCGCAGTCGCTCCTCGGAACGGATCCGGGCCGGCTCGGCGTCGAAGGGGCCGTTCTCCGGGTAACCGAGCACGACCGCGGACGCGTCCGCCTTGCCGCCGAGGTCGAAGGACAGCGGCGTCGCTCTTAGGTCCTTCACGTACAGCACCGCGATGTCGGTCTCGGGGTCGAACACCACGACCTTCGCGTCGTGCTTCTGCCCGTTCACCTCGACCTGCGGCGAACTGACACCGGCGACGACGTGCGCGTTCGTCATCACGCGCTGCGGCGCGTAGACGAACCCGCTGCCCTCGAGGCCGCGTGAGCAGCTCGCGACACCGGTGACCTTGGCGATCCGGGTGTAGGCGTCCCGGACCGGCTGCTGCCGGGCGATTGCGCTGTCCGGCGGCTGCGTCTCCCGGATCCGCTCCGGCACGAACGGGTCCAGGAAGCGCGGGAACAGGTCGGTGTTGACCACGTCGTTGAACGACTGCAACGCGCGGTCCGCGCTGGCCGGCAGTACTTCGTCGGTCTTCGCCAGCACCTGCGAACCGCGGACCGCCGACGTCACGCTCGGGATCCGCGCGCCGCTCACCGCGACACCGAGGACCCAGGCGACGATCAGCACCGAAGCGGCCGCCAGCGCGGCGCCGCCGAGCGCGTCCAGGAACCGGATCGGCTTCCAGGACAGCCTGTTGCGGACCCTGGTGCCGATCATGGCCCCGAGTGTTCGCCCGATCGCGGCCAGCAGGACGACGAGCACCAGCGCCGCGAACGACACCGACACGCTCGGTGAGAAGTTGTCCAGGACCTTCGGCACACCCCACACGCCGAGCGCCGCACCGGCGAGCAGGCCGACGGTGGCGCAGGCGCCCAGCACGAAGCCCTCGATGTACCCCGAGATCGCCACCAGCGCGGTGACGATCAGCAACGCCCAGTCGAGCTTGCTCACTCCGCATCCTCCGGCCAGTGTCCCGTAAGCGATGTAGCTTGAACGATAGCGGTGCCCAGGTGCGTGCATCGTGGTGCTTGGTCAGTGGCCTCGATGCGGAGCATCGTGGGCGCTGGCCAAGTGCCGCGAGGTGCGTGCCTGGGCGCCGCTAGCGTCAAGTTACATCGCTTACGGGACACTAAGGCCTCTGCGCATGGCCGAGGTCGTGCTCGATCGCCGCCATCCGGCGTACGTCCTCGGAGCGGCGACCTTCACTCCGCCAGGCCGCATCGACCAGCCGGTCGGGCAACGGTACGACGTTCGAGGGGTCCCAGTCGCGGTACCAGCCGCCGAGCAGCAGCAATTTGTCGAGCAGGCCGGCCGTGAACCCCCAGATGTAGACGTCGCCGATGGTGAACGCCGGGCCGGTGAAGCCGCTCGGGTGCAGGCAGCTGATCCGGTTCGCCGGGTCGGCGAGCGCGCTGATCGGCACCTCGTGCACGGACGCCACCTCGGCCGGGTCGACGACCGCGACCGGCGACGGCTCCCGCCACCAGGCCAGCACCGGCGACACGCCGAAGTTGCTCACCGGCACCCACAGCGCCGGCCAGATCGCGAACGGTACGACGCCGTCCGGGTCCAGGCCAGTCTCCTCCTCGGCCTCGCGCAACGCCGTACGGACCAGACCGCTGTCGCCGGTGCCGTCCTCCGGATCCGCGCCGCCGCCCGGGAACGCCATCTGCCCGGCATGTTTGCGCAGCGTCCAGGCGCGCTCGGTGAGCAGCACCTCGGGCCCGTCGTTGCCGTCAGCAAGCAAGATCAGGACGGCGGACTTCCGAACCGACGGGTCGTCCGGGGGCAGGAACCGGGACAGCTCCTCCGGATCCACGTCCTCGGACGCCTTCGCCAGCGGCCGTAACCAGTCCGGGATCTGCGCGTCCATCACGGTGCCACTCCGAGCTTGTCCTTGAGCAGTTGGTCGAGCTGCTGCTGGGAGGTCAGTACGCCGCGGTGCACGTACGCAAGCGCGCCGTTCGCGTCGACGAACGCGGTCAGCGGTGGGCCGCCGACCTTCAGCGCCCGCTGGATCGCCTTGTCCCGGTCGACGACGTGCGGATATGCCAGACCCTCCGCGTCGGCGAACTTCACCGCGAGCTCAGGTCGCGGGTCGTCGTAGTCGATCCCGAGCATCGTCACCTTGCCGGACTTGACGTTGCTCGACTTCGCGAGCGCTGCCAGGTACGGCGCTTCCGCGCGGCAGGGGCCGCACCACTGCGCCCAGACGTTGATCACGAGCGGGCCGCGCAGGTCCGCGAGCCGGACGTCCGGGCCGCTCCCGAGACACGGCAGACTCACGTCCGGCAGCCCGTTGCTCACAGGCGGCCTCGAATCCGTCGCCGGACAAGCCACCAACCGCCCCGCCCCAGCCACCGACCTCCCCCCACCCGACGCGGCCACCCCCGAGCCGCTACCGTCCCCCGCCCCACACCCCACCAACACCACCGCCAAGGCACACACCACCCCCACCACCAACCCACGGCGCGGCGTGCTCAGTGGGGGCTCGCTGCGGGGCGGCGTACCGGATCGGGGAGTCACGCGGGGGCCTTGACCAGTTTCGCTGCGGTGTCGGGGTCGGTCGGGCCGGCGCCGTACGACGGGCACCATTGGGCGATCGGGCAGGCGCCGCAGGCCGGCTTCTTCGCGTGACAGCGCCGGCGGCCGTGGAAGATCAGCCGGTGCGAGAGCATCGTCCAGTCCTTCTTCGGAAACAGGTCGCCGATGATGTGCTCGACCTTGACCGGGTCCTCCTCCGCGGTCCACCCGAACCGCCGGACCAGGCGCCCGAAATGCGTGTCGACGGTGATCCCGGGGACGCCGAACGCGTTGCCGAGGACCACGTTCGCGGTCTTCCGGCCGGTGCCGGGGAGCTTCACCAGCTCCTCGAGCTTGCCCGGCACGACGCCGTCGTACTCGTCGACCAGCGCCTGCCCGAGCTTGATCACGCTGTTCGTCTTCGCGCGGAAGAACCCGGTCGGCTTGAGGATCGTCTCCATCTCGTCCCGGTCGGCCTCGGCGTACGCCTGCGCGGTCGGGTACTTCGCGAACAGGGTGGGGGTCACCTTGTTCACCGTGACGTCCGTGGTCTGGGCCGACAGGATGGTCGCCACCAGCAGCTCGAGCGGGGTGGTGAAGTCCAGCTCGCAGTGCGCGTCGGGGTAGGTCTCGGTCAGCACCTTGTGCATCTTGCGGGCCCGGCGGACCAGCTGGGTGTGCGTCTCGTCGACGTACACCGGGGCCTTGCGGGGGAGCTTGAACGGGACCGCTTCGAGCGGCTCCGCGACACGCGGGGATGGCATGGAGGCAAGCCTACGTGGCGGTGCCGACACCCGAGGGGCTACGGTTTTGTGGCGACCGGGTGTACACATATCGGTCGACGGACGTGGCGGATCCCACGTCCGGAGTCGTGGTCGAAGGTCCTAGGAGGCCCAGAAGTGGATGCCGCAGTGCTCCGACAGGCACCGCTGTTCAGTCAGCTCGACGACGAGGCGGCCGACGCGCTGGCATCGTCGATGACCGAGAGCCGGCTGCGCCGCGGCCAGGTGCTGTTCCACGAGGGTGATTCCGGTGACCGGCTGTTCGTCGTGGTCGAGGGCAAGGTCAAGCTGGGCCGGACCTCCGCGGACGGCCGGGAGAACCTGATCGCCGTCCTCGGGCCGGGCCAGATGTTCGGCGAGCTTTCGCTGTTCGACCCGGGTCCGCGGTCCGCGACCGTGACCGCGGTCACCGACGCCTCGCTGATGTCGTTGACCCACGACGAGCTGCTCCGCTGGCTGGACGGGCGTCCGGCGGTCGCCCGCGGCCTGCTGCTGCAGCTGGCCGGTCGCCTCCGCAAGGTCTCCGACGTGGTCGCCGACCTGGTGTTCTCCGACGTACCGGGCCGGGTCGCGAAGGCCCTCCTGGACCTCGCCAGCCGCTTCGGCCGCACCGCCGACGACGGCGTCCACGTCCACCACGACCTCACCCAGGAGGAGCTCGCCCAGCTGGTCGGCGCCTCCCGCGAGACCGTCAACAAGGCCCTCGCCGACTTCGCCTCCCGAGGCTGGGTCCGCCTGGAGCCCCGCTCCGTAGTACTCCTCGACGTAGACCGCCTCCAACGCCGCGCGCGCTAGCCGTCCAGGTAGTCCAGCTGGGCCCGCACCGAGCGTTCGGCGGCGGGCCAGAGGGTTTTGTCTACGTCGGCGTAGACGTGTTCGACGATCGCCTCGGGCGTGGTGTGGCCCTCGGCGATGGCTGCGCGGACCTGGTTCAGGCGTTCTTCGCGGTGGTCGAGGTAGTAGGTGAGTACGGCGGCGGGGTCGTCGATCACGGGACCGTGGCCGGGCAGCAGGCGCGCCACGCCGGCTGGGGAGTTGGCGAACGCGCGGAGCCGCTCGAGTGAGTCGAGGTACGGGCCGAGGGCACCGTCCGGGTGTGCGACCACCGACGTACCGCGGCCGAGGACGGTGTCGCCGGTCAGGAGCGAGCCGTCCTGCGGGAGCCAGAAACAGACCGAGTCGAGCGTGTGGCCCGGGGTCGGCAGGACCTCGACGCGGAGGCCGTCGGCGGTGATCACGTCGCCCTCGGCCAGCCCGTGCGCGTGGTCGGTCGGGATGCGGAACCCGGGATCCACCGCGCGCACGCCGCAATTCGCCTGGTTGGCGAACCAGGCCGCGCCTTCGGAGTGGTCAGGGTGTTTGTGGGTGAGCAGTACGACGGCGACCTTGCCGGCCTCGTCCAGCACCGCGCGCAGATGGTCCTCGAGCAGCGGGCCGGGGTCGACGACCACCGCCTGCTCGGCGACCGGCGCGCGGAGGATCCAGGTGTTGGTGCCGTCCAGCGTCATCGGGCCGGGGTTGGCGGCGCGGACCAGGGTGGCGTAGTCGGTGACCTTCATATCGTCTCCAGGTAGGCCTGGTCGCCGTCGAGGCGGACGGTGGGCAGGATCGCGCGGATCTCGCGTTCGCCGGCCGCGTCCAGGATCGCCGGCACCTCGCCGTACTGCGAGAGTTCGTGGCAGCAGACGTACGTCGGGGGCAGCATGAGGACCTCGCCCGCGTCGACGGCGGCGACCGCGTCCGCGGGGCGGATCCAGGTGACCTGGTCGGACTCGCTCGTCACGTCCCGGGTGACCTGCCCGGCCGGGAGGGCGGCGACGAAGAACGCGGTGTCGTACCGCTTGGGCTCGAATTCCGGCGTGATCCAGTGCGCCCACGGCCCGAGCAGGTCCGCCCGCAGCACCAGCCCGCGCCGGTGCAGGAACTCCGAGAACCCCAGCTCGCGTGACTCCAGCGCGACCCGGTCCGCCTCCCAGTCGTCACCGGTGGTGTCGTCCACCACCGCGTCGGGTGACGGCCCGGCGAGCAGTACGCCGGACTCCTCGAACGTCTCCCGCACCGCAGCCGCGACGTACGCCGCCGCGGTGTCCGCGGAACACCCGAGCCGCTCACCGAACCACGCCGGTGAAGGCCCCGACCACGAGTCCGCGACCGTCGAGTCGGTGACGTCGACGCGCCCGCCCGGGAACACCGTCATACCGGCGGCGAACGCCATAGTCCGCTGCCGCCGCAACAAATACACCTCCACCCCACGCTCCACGCCGGTGGACGCGGGGGGTGGGGTGCGGAGGAGTACGACGGTGGACGCCGGGCGGGGCTCGGCCGGTGTCCGCTTGCCGCGGGCGTACTCGAGAGCTACCTCGGCCATCCGGCCCGTCATCAACTGCGACCGGAGGTCGCGCATCACCGGTCGGAGGTCCGCGGGGCGATCGGCCGGCACGCGGATCAGTTGACCTCGACGATCAGTTCGACCTCGACCGGGGCGTCGAGCGGCAGAACGGGGACGCCGACGGCGCTGCGGGCGTGCTGGCCGGCCTCGCCGAACACCTGACCGAACAGCTCCGAGGCGCCGTTCGCGACCTGCGGCTGCCCGGTGAAGTCCGGGGTGGAGGCGATGAACGCGACCGCCTTCACGATCCGCTTGACGTTCCCCAGGTCGCCGATCTCCGCCTTGACCGCGGCCAGCGCGTTCAGCGCGCACTGCTGGGCGCACTCGCTCGCGACTTCGGGCGTGACCGCGTCACCGACCTTGCCGGTGGCGATCAGCGTGCCCTCGCGCAGCGGCAGCTGGCCGGACGTGTAGACCAGGGCACCGGTGCGGACGGCCGGGACGTACGCCGCGACCGGCTTGGCCACCTCGGGCAGCTTCAGGCCGAGTTCGGCGAGCTTCTCCTCGGGGTGGCTCATTTGTCCTCGATCTCCCGCTTGAAGTAGGCGACCAGGTTCTCCGGGTTCAGGCCCGGGACGACCTGGACCAGCTCCCAGCCGTCCTGGCCGAAGTTGTCCAGGATCTCCTTGGTCGAGTGGACCAGCAGCGGCGCGGTGAAGTACTCGAACTTCTTCATGAAGGGGACTCTAACCGTGTGTCCTGCACCACGTCCTACCCTGGGACCTATGGCGCGACTGCACGTGGTGACCGGCAAGGGCGGCACCGGGAAGACCACCGTCGCGGCCGCGATGGCGCTCGCGCTGGCCGAGCAGGGTAAGCGAGTGCTGCTCTGCGAGGTCGAGGGCCGCCAGGGCCTCGCCCAGCTCTTCGACGTACCTCCGCTGCCGTACGTCGAACGCCGCATCGCGCACGGCCCGGGCGGCGGTGAGGTGTTCGCGCTGGCCGTCGACGCCGAGGCCGCGCTGCTCGAGTACCTCGACATGTACTACCACCTCGGCCGCGCCGGGAAGGCGCTCGAGAAGGTCGGCGCCATCGACTTCGTCACCACGATCGCCCCGGGCCTGCGCGACGTACTGCTGACCGGCAAGGTGTACGAGGCGACCCGCCGGAAGGCGCACGGCAGGCTCGCGTACGACGCCGTGGTGCTGGACGCCCCGCCGACCGGGCGGATCGGGCGGTTCCTGAACGTGAACCACGAGGTCGCCGGGCTCGCCAAGGTCGGACCGATCCGGAACCAGGCGGACGCGATCATGGGCATGCTGCGTTCGGACGTGACCCGGATCCATCTCGTCACGCTGCTCGAGGAGATGCCCGTCCAGGAGACCCTGGACGCGGTCGGGCAGCTCGAGGCGCTGGACCTGCGGATCGGGTCGATCGTGGTCAACATGGTCCGGAACAGCCCGCTCGACGACGACGCGCTCGCCCTTGCGGTGAAGGAGAAACTGCCCACCGCCGAGCTGACCCGCGGTCTCAAGGCGGCCGGGATCACGATCGGTGCCGACCTGGTCGGGACGCTCGCGACCGAGGCCCACGACTACGCGGTCCGGGTCGGGCTGGAACGCGAGAACCGCGACCGGATCGATGCCCTCGGCAAGCAGGTGACGGAGCTGGCCCTGCAGCCGGACGGCATCGACCAGGGCACCCTGCTCGACCTGGCCGAGGAGTTCCGCCGATGACAGAGCTGGATCTCGACGCGTTGATCGATGATCCGTCGACGCGGATCGTGGTTACGTGTGGCGCGGGTGGGGTGGGGAAGACGACGACGGCTGCCGCGCTCGGGCTGCGGGCGGCCGAACGCGGGCGGAAGGTCGTCGTACTGACGATCGACCCGGCTCGGCGGCTTGCGCAGTCGCTGGGGCTCACCGAGCTGGACAACACCCCGCGCTCCGTGGCCGGTGCGAACCCGAAGAACGGTGGCCGGCTGGACGCGATGATGCTGGACATGAAGCGGACGTTCGACGACGTCGTACTGCAGCACGCGACGCCGGACAAGGCCGAGCAGATCCTCGCGAACCCGTTCTACCAAGCGCTTTCCTCGTCGTTCGCCGGTACCCAGGAGTACATGGCGATGGAGAAGCTCGGTCAGCTGCACCACCAGGCCGAGCGGACCGGTGACTGGGACCTGATCGTCGTCGACACCCCGCCGTCGCGCTCCGCACTCGACTTCCTGGACGCACCCGAGCGGCTGGCGTCCCTCCTGGAGGGACGATTCCTCCGCCTCCTGCTGGCGCCTGCAAGGGGTCCGTTCAAGCTGATGTCGGCCGGCGTGAACATGGCGATGTCGGTGCTGAACAAGGTGCTCGGCGCCCAGGTGCTGACCGACGTACAGACGTTCGTGGCCGCCTTCGACACGTTGTTCGGCGGGTTCCGGCAACGGGCCGAGCAGACCGTGGCGCTGCTCCGGGAGCCGCACACCGCGTTCCTCGTGGTGGCCGCGCCGCAGAACGACGCACTGCGCGAGGCGTCGTACTTCGCCGAGCGGCTGCGCGCCGAGGGAATGCCGCTGGCCGGCGTCGTGCTCAACCGGGTGACGAACACGCAGGCCCCGGAGCTCTCGGCCGAGCGGTCACTCGCTGCGGCCGAGAAGCTCGAGGAAGCGGACAAATCGCCGCTGACAGCCGCCGTACTGCGGTTGCACGCGGACAAGATGCAGCAGGTCGTCGGCGACCACAAGCGAGCCGAACGCTTCCGCCGGGGTCACCGCGCGATCCGCACCGTCGAGGTCCCCGCCCTGGCCGACGACGTCCACGACCTCGCCGGCCTGCGAACGATCGGCGACCTGCTCACTGCCTGATTTCCCACCCTGATTTCACACCCTGGTTTCACCGTCAGCGAACGCCCTGGGGCCTGGGAATTACTTGCTTACAGGTGTGGTTGAGCCTGTCAGACTCAATCTTTGGATAAGGGTGTGACAGCGTGACCGATACGTTGAATCTTCCTGTACTGCCGCTGGACGACGTCGTGGTCCTGCCGGGGATGGTCGTGCCGGTCCGGCTCGCTGACAGCGAGGCCCGGGCGGCGATCGACGCCGCGCAGGCCTCCGGCGAGGACAAGGTGCTGCTCGTACCGCGGCTGGACGGGAAATATGCCAAGGCCGGGACGCTCGGTGAGATCGAGCAGATCGGCCGGCTGCCGGGCGGCGCCCAGGCGGCCGTGATCCGCGGGACCCAGCGGGTCCTGATCGGCGCCGGGACCACCGGTCCGGGGGCCGCGCTCTGGGTGAGCGCGACCGTGCTGCACGAGATCACCGACGCGCGGTCGGCCGAGCTGGCCCGCGAGTACAAGTCCCTGACGACCTCCGTGCTCGAACGTCGTGGCGCGTGGCAGGTCATCGATTCCGTGAAGCAGGTGAACGACCCCGCGGAGCTGTCCGACCTGGCCGGCTACGCGTCGTACCTGAGCAACGAGCAGAAGTCCGAGCTGGTCGAGAACGCCAACGTCTCCGAGCGGCTGGAGAAGCTGATCGGCTGGGTGAAGGACCATCTTGCCGAGCTCGAGGTCTCCGAGACGATCCAGAAGGACGTCCAGGAGGGCATGGAGAAGCAGCAGCGGGAGTTCCTGCTGCGCCAGCAGATGGCCGCGATCCGCAAGGAGCTGGCCGAGCTCGACGGCAAGGCGGAGTCCGAGGAAGAGGACTACCGGGCCCGCGTCGAGGCCGCCGACCTGCCGGAGCACGTCCGCAAGGCCGCGCTCGCCGAGGTCGACAAGCTCGAGCGGACTGCTGAGCAGTCCCCGGAGGTCGGCTGGATCCGCACCTGGCTGGACACCGTTCTCGAGCTGCCGTGGAACGAGCGGACCGAGGACAGCTACGACATCCGTGAGGCGCGGGCCGTGCTGGACGCGGACCACGCCGGCCTGGACGACGTGAAGCAGCGCATCACGGAGTACCTGGCTGTACGGCGTCGTCGTGCGGACCGTGGACTCGGTGTCGTCGGCGGTCGCCGCAGTGGCGCCGTACTGGCGCTCGTCGGTCCTCCTGGTGTGGGTAAGACCTCGCTGGGTGAGTCCGTGGCGCGTGCGATGGGCCGCAAGTTCGTCCGGGTCGCGCTGGGTGGCGTGCGGGACGAGGCCGAGATCCGCGGTCACCGGCGGACGTACGTCGGTGCGCTGCCGGGCCGGATCGTCCGCGCGATCACCGAGGCGGGTTCGATGAACCCCGTCGTACTGCTGGACGAGATCGACAAGGTCGGTGCGGACTACCGGGGTGACCCGACGGCCGCGCTGCTGGAGGTCCTCGACCCGGCGCAGAACCACACCTTCCGGGACCACTACCTGGAGGTCGAGCTGGACCTGTCCGACGTGGTCTTCCTGGCCACGGCGAACGTGCTGGACTCCATCCCGGCGCCGCTGCTGGACCGGATGGAGCTGGTGCAGCTGGACGGGTACACCGAGGACGAGAAGGTCGTCATCGCCCGTGACCACCTGCTTCCGCGTCAGCTGGAGCGGGCGGGTCTGACGGCGGACGAGGTCAGCTTCGAGGACACGGCGCTGCGGGTGCTCGCGGGTGAGTACACCCGGGAGGCCGGCGTACGGCAGCTGGAGCGGTCGATCTCCCGCGTACTGCGGAAGGTGACAGCACAACTGGCGCTCGACGGCGAGGACACCGCGTCCGTGCACATCAGCCCGGCCGAGTTGAAGGGCTACCTGGGCTCACCGAAGTTCACACCGGAGTCGGCGGAGCGTACGGCGCTTCCGGGCGTAGCGACCGGACTGGCGGTGACCGGTGCGGGTGGTGACGTGCTCTTCGTGGAGGCGTCGCTGGCCGACAAGGAGACCGGTCCGACCGGAGTCACGTTGACCGGGCAGTTGGGTGACGTGATGAAGGAGTCGGCGCAGATCGCCCTCTCGTACCTACGCTCGCACGGCGCAGAGCTGGGGCTGCCGGTCGGCGACCTGGCCGAGCGGAACGCCCACATCCACGTGCCGGCCGGTGCTGTCCCGAAGGACGGACCGTCGGCGGGTGTGACGATGACGACTGCACTGGCGTCGCTGCTGTCCGGGCGGCCGGTCCGTTCGGAGGTCGCGATGACCGGTGAGGTGTCGCTGACCGGACGGGTGCTCCCGATCGGTGGCGTGAAGCAGAAGCTGCTCGCCGCGCACCGGGCCGGGCTGACCACGATCCTGATCCCGAAGCGGAACGAGCCGGACCTGGAAGACGTGCCGGCGTCCGTGCTCGCGGAGCTGACCGTGCACCCGGTGAGCGACGTCCGCGAGGTGCTGGACCTGGCGCTGGAGCCGGCCGAGGTCGACGCGCACCAGTACGCCGCATAACGCAGCACACCGCAGTACGCCGCAGTACAGCGCGCAGTACAGCAAGGAGGGCCCGAGCAGATCAGCTCGGGCCCTCCTTCTTTCGGATGAACTTTCGGTGAGTTTGTCCAGAAGGTGTGACCGACGTCATACGCGCCGCCGTAACCCAAATCGGCGATCCCGTAGTCTTTACAACCATGCGCGTCAGGGAAAAGGGCGACCGGGGAGTCGTCCAATCTGTGGTTCTGTTCCTCGGGGTGAGCGTGCTGTCGGGGGCGTTGGCTGCCGGCCTCGCCATCCCGTTCGCCGGCCTCGCCGGATTCACCACGGAGAAGACCTCCACGACGCTGCAGGACCTGCCGCAGCAGTTCGACGAAGTACCGCTGAAGCAGAAGAGCACGATGCTGGCCGCCGACGGCACGGTGATCGCCACGCTGGCCGAGCAGAACCGGGTACCGGTGAAGCTCAAGGACGTCGCGCCGATCATGCAGAAGGCGATCGTCGCGATCGAGGACGACCGGTTCTACGAGCACGGCGCGCTGGACCTGAAGGGCACGCTGCGCGCGCTGCTGCAGAACCAGTCGTCGGGTTCGGTGCAGCAGGGTGGTTCGAGCATCACCCAGCAGTACGTGAAGGTCAGTCTCGTCGAGAAGGCGAAGACGCCGGAGGAGGTCGCCGCCGCGACCGCCGACACCTACCAGCGCAAGGTCGCCGAGCTGCGGTACGCGATCGCCGTCGAGAAGCAGTACTCGAAGAGCGAGATCCTCGAGAAGTACCTGAACCTGGCGAACTTCGGTGACGGCGCGTGGGGCATCCAGGCCGCGGCCCAGCACTACTTCTCGGTGGATGCGAAGAACCTGACGCTCCCGCAGGCCGCGATGCTGGCCGGCCTGGTGAAGAACCCGACCGGTTACGACCCGACCAACAACGCCAAGCGCGCCAAGGATCGCCGCGACGTGGTCATCCGCCGGATGCTGGAGCTGCACGTCATCTCGGTGGCCCAGGCCAACTCGGCGCTGAAGACCCCGGTCATCGACCCGGCCAAGGTCCGCCCGAACAAGCTCGGCTGCGCGAACGGCCCGTACCCGTTCTACTGCGAGTACGTGCTCGGCGAGCTCGAGAACAACCCGGCCTTCGGCAAGACCAAGAAGGACCGCTCGAACTACCTCAAGACCGCCGGCCTGACCATCAAGACCTCCCTGGACCCGAAGATCCAGGCGGACGCTCAGCGCTCGATCGACACCCACTCGAAGCCGACCGACCAGGCGATCGCGGCGGTCACGATCGTCGAGCCGGGCACCGGCCTGGTGAAGGCGATGGCGCAGAGCCGCCAGTACGGCAGCAAGCGCGGCCAGACGGCGTACAACTACAACGCCCCGAAGACCTACGAGGGCGGGTACGGCGGCTTCCAGAACGGCTCGACGATGAAGGCGTTCACGATCGCGGCCGCCATCCAGAAGGGCATCCCCCTCAACTACAAGATCCCCTCCCCGAGCCCGCTGAACATGGGCGGCATGAAGTACAC
>DASXXB010000311.1:0-4927 GCA_036503355.1 Kribbella sp.
TTGTTCGGTGAGGTCGATGAGTTGTTTGACCCAGCGGACGAAGTCGCCGGCGGCCAGGTCGGACTCGTACAGCACCTCGGCCAGCGATGCGCCCGACGCCCAGCGGAACGCGGGCCAGCAGAAGTTCAGGTCCATCGACCGCAGGAAGTCCACCCGCATGTCCCGCTCCAATGCCGACAGGTCCCGCCAGATCGCGCCCATCTGTTCGAGTGCGAGACGTACGTCGCCACGCGGCAACCGCGGCGAGGTCGGCTCGTCCTTCGACCGCGACTCGTAGACCAGCGCGGCCAGGCACGACGCCAGCTCCGGCACCGTGAGGTCGTCGAAAACTCCTTGCCGCAGGCACTCGGCCGCGACCAGGTCGAGCTCGGTGTAGATCCGCGCCAGCCGATCCCCCGCCTCGGTCGTCTTGTCGCCGTCCAGGTAGTGCAACGCGTCCAGCACCTGGCAGACCCGGTCGAACTGGCGGGCGATCGTGTTCGTCCGCTGCTCGATCTTGCGCTGCACCTCGCGGTTCTCACGGTCGAGCCGGAAGTACCGCTCGGCCCAGCGCGCGTGGTCCTCGCGGTCCGAGCAGCCGTGGCACGGGTGCGCCCGCAACTGCGCGCGCATCTCCTGCAGCTCCGGGTCGTCCGCGTGCGCGATCACGTCGCGATGGCGGGACGGCGGACCGTCCTCACCGAGCAGGTCGGTCCGGTTCCGCAGTACCTGGGCGAGCTCGCGGCGCTGCTGCGGGTTGCGCGGGTTGAACTTGCGCGGGATCCGCAGCGAGCCGATCGCCTCGACCGGCGTCGGGAAGTCGACCATCGACAACTTGCGCACCTGCCGGTCCAGCGTCAGCACGGTCGGCCGCGGCCCTTCGCGCTCGGACCGCATGCCGGTGTCGAGCACGAGCGCCCAGCCCGCACTCCGGCCGGCCGGGATCCGGACGATGTCACCGACGCGCAGCTTCTCGATCGACTCCTGCGCCTCGACCCGGCGGTCGAGCTTGCGGCGCTTCGACCCGGACGCCTCGCGCTCACCGATCCGCCGGCGCAGGTCGGCGTAGGAGAGGAAGTCGCCGAGGTGGCAGTCGATCGACTCCTTGTACCCCTCCAGCGCCTCGGTGTTGCGCTGCACCTGCCGCGCGAGCCCGACCACGGCCTGGTCGGACTGGAACTGCGCGAACGACAGCTCAAGCATGTCCCGGGCCCGCGTCCGCCCGACCTGGCGCACCAGGTTGACGGCCATGTTGTACGACGGGGAGAACGACGACCGCAGCGGATACGTCCGCGTCGACGCGAGCCCCGCGACCTCCCGCGGGTCGAACCCGGGCTGCCAGAGCACGACCGCGTGCCCCTCAACGTCGATGCCGCGCCGCCCGGCCCGCCCGGTGAGCTGCGTGTACTCCCCCGGCGTGATGTCGACGTGCGCCTCGCCGTTCCACTTCGACAGCTTCTCGAGTACGACGGTGCGTGCCGGCATGTTGATGCCCAGGGCAAGCGTCTCGGTGGCGAACACGACCTTGATCAGGCCGCGCGCGAACAGCTCCTCGACGACCTCCTTGAACGCCGCCAGCATGCCCGCGTGGTGCGCCGCGATGCCGCGCGACAGCGCCTCGGCGAAGTCGTGGTACCCGAGCACGCCGAGGTCCTCGTCCGGGAGGTCCGCCGTACGCTCGGCCACCACCCGCTTGATCTCGTCGCGCTCCGACGGCTTGGTCAGCCGCAGCCCGGACCGCAGGCACTGCACGACGGCGTCCTCGCATCCCTTGCGGGAGAAGATGAAGTAGATCGCCGGCAGCAGCGCGCCGGCGTCCAACTCCTCCACGACATCCGAGCGGTACGGCGTGAAGTGGCTCTTGGCCGGCCGGTTCCGCGGCAGGTCACGGCGCCGGCGCGGCTTGCGCGAGTCGTCGCGGAAGACCCGGTTGTCGTCCCGCGCGATCCGGACCAGCTGCGGGTTGACCAGGTCCTTGACGTCGGCCCGGACACCCGCCTTCGCCGGGTTGCCGGACTTCGCCGGTTTCGCGGGAGCGCCGACCCGGGCGGTCGGCGCTTCACCGGCGAACAGGTCGTGCAGCCGCTTCCCGACCATCACGTGCTGGAACAGCGGCACCGGCCGCTTCTCCTCCAGGACGACGACGGTGTTGCCGCGAACCGTCTCCAGCCAGTCGCCGAACTCCTCGGCGTTGCTCACCGTCGCCGACAGCGAGACCACCGACACCGAGTCCGCCAGGTGGATCAGCACCTCTTCCCAGACCGCGCCGCGGGACCGGTCGGCCAGGTAGTGCACCTCGTCCATCACGACGTACGACAGACCGAGCAGCGTCTGCGATCCGGCGTACAGCATGTTCCGCAGGACCTCGGTGGTCATCACGACGATCGGCGCCTCGGAGTTGACCGAGTTGTCGCCGGTGAGCAGGCCGACCTTGTCTGCGCCGTAGCGGCTCACCAGGTCGCCGTACTTCTGGTTGCTGAGGGCCTTGATCGGGGTGGTGTAGAAGCACTTCTGCCCGCGCTGCAGCGCGAGGTGGACGGCGAACTCGCCGACCAGCGTCTTCCCGGAGCCGGTGGGCGCCGCGACCAGCACCTGGTGACCGTCCTCGAGGGCGGCGCAGGCGCGGAGCTGGAACTCGTCCAGCTCGAAGTCGTAGAGCCCCCGGAACTCCTTCACGGCGGGATGCTCCTGGTCCGAGCGGAATACGGCGTACTTCTCGGACGGGGTACTCATGCCCCCAATCTATGCGACACCACCTACAAGACCTCGGTCAGCCGGGCCTTGATGAACCTCGCGGCGTGGTCCAGCGCCTCGTCGGCCTCGTCCAGTTGCCCGGCGAAGTACTGGAAGACGTGCGGCGCGCCGGCGATCACGTCCAGGCTGACATCCACCTCCTGCTCGGCGGCGCGCGCCACCAGCCGCAGCGAGTCGTCGAGCAGCACCTCCGCCGAACCGACCTGGACGAGCAGCGGCGCCAGGCCTGTGAGATCTGCGAACACCGGACTGGCCAGCTCGTTGTGCGCATCCGCGCCACCCAGGTAATGCTCGGCGTACTCGACCATGTGCGCGCGGGTGAACAACGGGTCGTAGTCCTCCCGCGCATCGATGCTCGGCCCGGTCAGCGCCTCATCGGTCAACGGCGAGAACAGAACCGCTCCCGCGGGCTGCGGCAGCCCCTCCGCCCGAGCCGCGAGCAACACTGCCAGGGCCAGCCCGCCGCCGGCCGAATCTCCCGCGATCACGACCTTCTGACCAGCCAGTTCCCGGTACGCCGCCAGCGCGTCATGGACGGCGGCCGGGAAGGGATGCTCCGGCGCCAACCGGTAATCCAGCGACACCGCCGGGACACCGCTCAACCGCGCCAACGGAGCGGCCAGGTTCGCGCCCGTCCGGGCCGAACCGACCACGTATCCGCCGCCGTGCAGATAAAGGATGATCCCGTCCCCGTCAGCGCCCGCCACCCGCACGTCGAGCGCCGGTACGCCACCCAGCGTGCGCTCCGCGAGCGTGACGTCGTCGCCGAGCGGGAGGTTGCCGAACCCTTCGTCGAACTCGGCCCGCTGCTCCTGCGGCGTCCGGCCGAGCTTGCCCTTCTGCATGGCGTTGCGTGCGGCCGCGCGTTGTGCAGTACTCATCGTCTGTCTCCCTGATAGATTCTGAGGAATATAGTTCTCTACAACTACATTCCCAGGAATCTAATTCCTTCGACAACCAGGATCTTGTGTGACCGACCTCACAACAGTGTTCAGCGATCTCGTCCGGCTGGAAACGCGGCTCTACAACGTGCTCGACGCCCGCCTCAAGGCCGAGCACGACCTTCCGCTGGGGCAGTTCGAGTTCCTGCGGTTCATCCAGGCGCACGGGACGACGCGGGTCTTCGACCTGGCCCGCGAGGTCGCGATCACGGTCGGCGCGACGAGCAAGGCCGTCGACCGGCTCGAGGCGGCCGGGCGCGTCCGGCGTACGGCGAACCCCACCGACCGCCGCTCGTCACTGGTCGAACTCACGCCGGCCGGAGCCGAGATCCTGGCCGCCGCGACTCCGACCGTCGAGGAAGAGCTGCAGACCTGGCTCGGATCGGTCCTGCCGAAGGCGGCCCTCGAGCAGCTCGGCACCAGCCTGTCGATGCTCCGGCAGCGCGCGGAGTCCGATCACCGCACCGACCGGGCAGAGAACAGGGCATGACATGACATGACATGACATGACACGGCACAGCCGGGCTCTCTTCCCTGGGAGAGCCCGGCTGCGGTCCGGCGGCGGCTAGCTGATGTGGTACGGGTCGCCGTACACCTTCCAGTCCAGCGGGGTGTTCAGGTTGAAGTTGCCGTTGCGGAGGAAGACGCGCTGCGCGGTGTCCACCCGGCTGGTGTCGCTGTGCGCCTCCTCCTGCTTCATCGCCCAGACGCGCGCGTCCAGGAACGCGTTCAGCCAGGTCGTCTCACTGCCGCCCTGCGACGGCGGCTTCGCCTTGCCCAGCGCCCGCTTGCGGATCCCGCCGAAGCTGGTCGAGTCCGTGCCTGGACCGTGCATGACGATCGCGTCGTAGTAGCAGAACTGACCGAGCGTACGGACGCCGTCGGCCTTGCCTTGCGAGACTGCCGGGTTGAAGTACACCCGGTCACGCTCGTCGTTCTGGCACTGCTGGAAGACCGAGTCCTTGGCCGCGGTCCTCCAGTCCCTGGTGTAGTTCGGGTCGAGGCCGTCGTGCGAGTCGCTGCCGTTCACCTCCCGCAGGGCCGGCAGGTACTTCTGCAGCACGTTGCCCGGCTTGCGGTCGGCGTACAGCTCGACCAGCTCGAGCATGTCGCCGGTCCCCGAGCAGAACCCGATGATGCCCGCGGTGTACCCGCGGCCGTCGTCGATGTCCTCGATGTACTTGTACTGCGCCTTCCAGTCCAGCGACGAGTTCTCCGCGCTGCAGACGATCTCCATCGCGATCTCCTTCTTC